>DAIQOP010000231.1:0-6509 GCA_036787815.1 Actinomycetota bacterium | reverse complement strand
GGCCGCAGACCCAGTCGTGGCGGGGTTCGATTCGACCCGATGCGTGCGCGGCACGCCGACCATGGTCGTGGCGTGGCGCACCGGTTCGCGGCCGCCGGCCCAGTGGTAGCGGGGTTCACGTCGACGCGATGCGTGCGTGGCGCGCCGACCGTGTTTCGCGAAATTTCGGGTCGCGCGTCGGGGGGGTCCCGCGGGACCGTCTCGCGGTGGGGTGCGGTCGCCGGCAGGGCGGCAGCGGGGCCGGCCGCGCGCGGCGCGCTACGAGCGGTCGTCGACCGCCGCGACCGCCGCCTCTGCGTCCTGGTGCTCGAACTGCGTGCGGTAGAGCTCCGCGTAGAGCCCGTCGGCCGCGAGGAGTTGCGCGTGCGTCCCGCGCTCGGCGATGTGACCGTCGTCGATGACGAGGATCAGGTCGGCTTCGCGCACGGTCGAGAGCCGGTGCGCGATCACCAACGACGTCCGCCCCGCGAGCGCGCTGCTCAACGCGTTCTGCACCGCGATCTCCGATTCGGAATCGAGGTGCGCGGTCGCCTCGTCGAGCACGACGATGTCGGGCGCCTTCAGAAGGAGGCGGGCGATCGCGATGCGCTGCTTCTCGCCGCCCGAGAGCCGGTAGCCGCGATCGCCGACGAGCGTGTCGAGCCCGTCGGGGAGCGATTCGACGAGCGGCAGGATGTGCGCGGCGCGCAGCGCGTCGGTGATCTCGGCGTCGGTCGCGTCGGGCTTCGCGTAGCGCAGGTTCGACCGCAGCGTCTCGTGGAACAGGTGCGCGTCCTGCGTCACGACCCCGATCGCGGCACGGATCGAACCCAGCGTCGCGTCGCGCACGTCGACGCCGTTGATGCTCACCGACCCGGCGCGCACGTCGTAGAGCCGGGGTACGAGGTGGCTGATCGTCGTCTTGCCCGCCCCCGACGGGCCGACGAGCGCGACGAGCTGACCGGGCTCGGCCGTGAACGACACGTCGAAGAGCACCTGGCTCGTTGGCGCCTGCTCGAGCACCGCCACCGATTCGAGTGACGCCAGCGACACCTCTTCGGCGCGCGGGTAGCTGAAGTCGACGTTCTCGAACGTGACCGTCGCGGCACCGCGGGGCACGTCGACGGCGCCCGGTTTCTCGGCGATCATCGGCGGCAGATCGAGCACCTCGAAGACCCGGTCGAACGACACGAGCGCGCTCATCACGTCGACCTGCACGTTGGAGAGCGCGGTGAGCGGGCCGTAGAGGCGGCTCAGGTACGCGGTGAGGGCGACGACCGTGCCGATGCCGAGCGCGCCGTGCGCCGCGAGCACCCCACCCCAGCCGTAGACGAGCGCGGTGGCGAGCGACGCGGTGAGCAGCAACGACGCCATGAAGATGCGCGTGTACATCGCCTGGGTCACACCGATGTCGCGAACGCGACCCGCACGCTCGGCGAACACCCGCGATTCTTCCTTCGGGTCGCCGAAGAGCTTGACGAGCAGCGCTCCCGACACGTTGAAGCGCTCGGTCATGGTGGTGTTCATCTGTGCGTTCAGTGCGTACGACTCGCGCGTGAGCGCCGCGACCCGCTTGCCCATCCAGCGCGCGGGAAGCATGAACACCGGCAACAGGGCCAACGCGACCAACGTGATCTGCCACGACAGGATGAACATCGCGGTGAGGGTGACGGTGACACCGATCGCGTTGCCGACGACCGACGACATCGTGTCGGTGAAGGCCTGTTGCGCGCCCAGCACGTCGTTGTTCAGCCGGGTGACCAGGGCGCCGGTCTGCGTGCGGGTGAAGAACGAGATCGGCATCTCCTGTACGTGGCTGAACACCTTCGACCGCATGTCGAAGATGAGGCCTTCACCGATGCTGGCCGACACGAACCGCTGCCACAGCGACAGGCCCGCGTCGACGATCGCGAGCACCGCGACGAGGAGGGCGAGGTCGATGATGAGGCGGGTGTTGCCCTTGCGGATGCCGTTGTCGATGATCGCCCGGAGGATCAGCGGGTTGGCGGCGCCGAGGACGGCGTCGACGACGATGAGGCCGAGGAACACCGTCAGGAGCCGGCGGTAGGGGCGCGCGAAGCTCGCGATGCGGCGCACGATCCCCGCCGGGAGACGCTGCTCGGTGACGTTCTCGTCGCGGCGCAACGACCGCAGCAGACCCCAACCTCCTGCGGACCCGGCGCGCCCGCCGCCGCCACCCGGATGACCCATCGGCATGCTCATGGGGGCCACGTTCCCACAATGAGAACGAGGTACGAGACGCGAGCCCGGGCCGGCCTGCTCTCGGGCACCCTCACGGTGATCTGAGCCCGTCCCCGTGCTGTTCGCGGGGTCGGCCTGAGCGGCACGGGGGCGAATAGGCTCGGCGCCCCGGCGGCGAACGTCGACCGCCGAGCGCAGGATGGAGCTCAGTGCAAACTCCGGAGTCGAGTCGCGTCGTGGCTCGTACGCAGGCCGCGAGGACGACCCGCGTGCGCCTCACCCAGACGGGTTCGGCGCAGACGCTCGTGATCTTCCTCGCCAGCCTGGCCGGGCTGCTGCTCGAGGTCGGCTACACCCGGGTCGTCTCGTACAAGCTCTGGTACTACTACACCTATCTCGTCATCGGGCTGGCGCTGCTCGGCATCGGGTCCGGTGGGATCTTCGTCGTCGTCGTGCCGCGAGTGCGCCGGGCCGCGACCGAGACGATCGTCGCCGGTTGCTCGCTCGTGGGTGCCGCGGTCATCGCGGCCGGGTACTTCGTCGTCGCGCGGATCCCGATCGACACCGTTCGCATCTGGGTCTACGGCTCGGCGGGCTCGTACAAGAACTTCGCGGTGCTCGCGTTCATCTGCTTCGTGCTGTTCGCCTCGTTCGTGTCGCTCGGCATCATCGTCGCGACGCTGCTCGGACGCGCGGGCGACAGGGTGGGGCGGCTGTACTTCGCCGACCTCATCGGTGCCGGCCTGGGCTGCATGTGCGCGATCCCGCTGATCGTGCGGCTCGGCCCACCCCAGGTGATCATGCTCTCGGCGTTGATCTTCGCGTTCGTGGGGCTGCTCTCGCTGCCCCGTCGCGCGTCGGTTGCGTTGGGTGTGGGCGCGCTGCTCGTCGTGGTACTCGCACCCCTCGCGTCGGGTCTCGTCGGCCTGCCCGACGTGCGCACCGAGGCGACCAAGGGACGGAACGACAACGCGGCGTACTCGGCGTGGGGCCCCGTGTTCCGCGTCGACGTGATCCCCGTGTCGCCGAACGCTTCGCTGCTGCTCCACGACGGCAGCCTCGGCTCCGCGATGTACCGCTACAACGGCGATCCGGCCACGCTCACGCGCTACAAGAACGACCCGCGCGCGATCCCGTTCCGCACGCTCGGCCCGCCGCCCAACCAAATGTTGATCATCGGCTCCGCGGCCGGGAACGAGATCCTGGCATCGCGCTACTTCGGAGCGCGCCACATCGACGCAGTCGAGCTCAATCCGGTCACGCTCTCGTTGTTGACGAAGCACTTCGCCGACTACAGCGGGCATCTCGACCGGCAACCGGGTGTCGCGCTGCACAACGCCGACGGTCGGAACTATCTCGCGCGGAGCACGAAGAAGTACAACCTCGTCTGGTACGTCGCCCCCGACAGCTACGCGGTGAGCAACGCGGCGTCGTCCGGCGCGTTCGTGCTGTCGGAGAGCTACCTCTACACCTCGGAGATGATCGCGGAGAGCCTGCGGCACCTCACCGACAACGGGATCATGGTCGTGCAGTTCGGCGAGCTCGACTTCACCGACAGCCCGAACCGGACGGCTCGCTACGTGATGACCGCGCGCAAGGCCTTCACGCAGCTCGGCATCGCGAATCCGCGCGATCACCTCATCGTCGCCGCGTACCTCACGCACAAGAGCGGCGACCTGTCGACCATCATCCTCAAGCGCACCGCGTTCACCCCAGCCGAGGTCGCCCGGTACCGCGCCGCGGTGCCGACCGTCCCGAACGTCGTTACCTCGTACGCGCCCGGGTTGCCGCCGGGGCCGGGCATCGTCCCGAAGCTCGCCTCGCTCGACGCGCGCGGCGCCGCCGCGGTGGCCGCGGCCTATCCGCGCCAGATCAGCGCGGTGACCGACGACCGTCCGTTCTTCTGGCACTTCGCGGGGTTCGGCACGGTGCTGCGCCACATCACGACCCCGCTCGACGCGCACAATCCCGAAGACGTCATCGGCGAGCGGGTGCTGCTGCTCCTGCTCGCCGTCGCGATCATGTTCGCCGCGCTGTTCATGTTGGCGCCGTTCTTCCTCGTGCGCCGCGAATGGCGGCGATTGCCGTCGAAGGGCATCTCCGCCGTGTACTTCGCCGCGCTCGGCCTCGGCTTCATGTTCTTCGAGATCACGATGATCCAACGCCTGGTGCGCTTCCTCGGGTACCCCACGTATTCGCTCACGGTGACGCTCGCGTCGCTGCTCGTCTTCACGGGGCTCGGCGCGTTCGCGAGCAAGCGGTTCGCGGCCCAGCCGGGCCGGGCGCTGCCGATCCTGCTCGGCGCGTTGGCCGGGCTCACGATCTTCTACGTGTTCGCGCTGAACAACGTGACCGACTCCCTCCTCTCGACGGCGCTCGCGGTGCGCATCGGCGTGACGTTGCTCCTGCTCGCGCCGCTCGGCCTGTGCCTCGGCATGTTCATGCCGCTCGGACTCGGGCTCGTCGCCGGCCTGAGCGAGCACGCCGACGAGTACGTCGCGTGGTCGTGGGCCGTCAACGGGTTCTTCTCCGTCATCGGTTCGGTACTCACCACGATCTTGGCGATGACCTACGGCTTCCGCTTCGTGCAGTTCCTCGGCCTCGTCGTGTACCTGATCGCGGGCGCGGCGCTGTGGAGGTTGCAGCACATCGCGGTGCGACGGCGCCAGATTCCCGCGGCCGAACCGGTGCTCGCCCCCGCGTAGCGCGGTGCCGGCTCGGCCGGCTCAGTCGTCGTCGTGGATGCGGACGCCGCCGAGGTACTGCCCGGCGGTCACGTTCGAGAGTCCGAAGATCGCGATCCCGATGAAGCGGTCGCCGAACGGCTGCGTGTCGCCGTCGTAGGTGACGGTGACGAAGAACGACGTCGCACCGGGCGCGATCGTCTGCACGTGGCCGACGGTCGAGTCGAGGCCGGCGATCTCGACCCACACCCGCCCGCCGTGCGCCGGTGGGGGATCGAGGGTCACGGGCACTTCCACGTGCTGGCCCGGCGTGTCGCCCTCGGCTACGTCGACCGTCGCGGCATCGGCGCGCGATGCGCCGAGGAGTGGAAGCTTCGGCAGGCGATCGCGTACGGCCATCGCGTCGAGGAGGAAGCCGTGCGCCGACGCGCCCGGCGTGACCAGCTCGACGGCGACGATGCGGGTCTCGTCGATCCCGGTCACACCCGTGAGCGACGCCCGCAGGTCGCGGGCCCACACCTTGCCGATGCGCCTGCCGCCCGGCATGGGGAACACGGTGCCGCTGTCGGGGAGGGTCGCGGCATTGCCGTCGGCGTCGACGGCGCGAACGTCGAAGTCGGTGGGATCGGTACGGGGATCGAGCGCGACGCGCAGGTCGATGCTCGAATCCGTGTGGAGATCGACGCTCGTTCCGAGTTGCAGGCGAGTCGTGCCGGCTCCGGTCCAGCGCAGTTCCAGGGCCTTCGGCGCAGGCTTGTCGATCGCGGCGTACGGCGGGATCCAGTGTGGTGTGCCGTTCCAGAGGAACCCGGTGCTGCACGACGTCGGTATCGTGAACGAATAGCCGGCGCAGAGGCCGGCGTGCACGAGGCCGCTCGTCGCGACCGTCGCGGTGTGGCGCGCGCCCGCCTCGTAGATCGGCGTTCGATCGCCGCCGATCGCGGTGACGTGCACCTCGGCGCCACCGGCCGACGGCGGCGAGGGCGCGGGGCCGTCGAGGTACTCGCGCATCGACGCGTCGTTGTCGAGCGCGAGGCGAACGAGCGCGGCCGAGTAGGTCGCGCCGACGGCTTCTTGCGTCTGCGGTGAGAGCCGGTGCGGGCTCGTGAGCCCACAGCGCGGGTCGTCGGGCGCGCCGCTGTAGAGCCAGTCGTCGATGGCCGGAGCCTGGGCGAGGCCGGGCGTCCATTCGGAGTTGAAGAAGTTGTGGTTGGCCCCCATCACCATCACCGCGCTGCGCAACGCGGGATCGCCGGCCGCGAGCAGGTCGCGACCACCGTCGACGTAGATCTGGCCCTGGAGGTCGGAGACGTCGCCGTCGCAATAGGGCAACAGGACCGCGGTCTGCACGTCGGTGGGGATCTGCTGCCCGAACGCGGTCGGCCCGATCGTCAGGAGCCCGCGGATCTTCCACGGGTCGCTCCGGCTGCTGTCGATCGCCGCCCGGGCGACGCCCTCACCGCCGCGGCTGTGCCCGATCAACACGACCTTCGAGAGGTTCACGCGCCCCTGGAAGCGCCCACCCCACGGGTCGGTCCCGGTGCGGTTCCACTTGGCCCACAGCGCGAGGTGGCGGCGGATCAACGCCGAGCGCGCCGCGGCGCCGCCGTCGGCCGAGAGGTAGTCCTGGCCGTTGATGCCGTT
>DAIQOP010000230.1:0-6542 GCA_036787815.1 Actinomycetota bacterium | reverse complement strand
GGCCGCCGGCGCCGCGGGCCCGGGCGCGGGCGGCGGAGGCGGTGCGGGCGTCGGTGCAGGAGCGGCCGCCGCCGGTGCGCGGGCAGCCGGCGGAGCCGGTGCCGCCTCCGGTGCAGGAGCGGCCGCCGCCGGTGCAGGGGCGGGTGCCGCCGCAGGAGCCGGAGCAGGAGCAGGAGCAGCCGCGGGTTCCGGTGCGGGCGCGGGTTCCGGTGCGGGCGCCGCCTCGGCCGGTGCGCCCGCGGCGTCGCCGATGACCGCGAGCCGCACGCCGACGGCGACCGTCTCGCCCTCGGGCACGAGGATCTCGCTCACGACACCCGAGACCGGGGCCGGCACCTCGGAGTCGACCTTGTCGGTCGACACCTCGAACAGGGGCTCGTCGGCCTTGATCGTCTCGCCGACCTGCTTGAACCATTTCGTGATGGTTCCCTCGGTGACCGTCTCACCGAGTTGCGGCATCGTCACATCCACGAAGACCTCCAGGTCTCGAGAGACACGCGCGTCGAAGCGCTCAACCGTGCAGACTGCGGCCGGTGAGCGCGAGCGCCGACTCGCCGAACAGCTCGCTCAACGTCGGATGGGCGTGCACGAGCAGCCCGATGTCGGCGGCCGTGGCTTCCCAGTTCACCGAGAGGTAGCCCTCGGCGATGAGCTCGGTCGCCCACGGGCCGACGATGTGCACGCCGAGCATCGGCCCGTCGCGCTCGGCGACGATCTTCACGAGGCCCTCGGACTCACCGACGATCAGCGCGCGACCGTTGCCGCCGAAGCGGTGCACCGAGGTGACGATGTCGCGACCCGTCGCGCGCGCCTGCTCCTCCGTCATGCCACAGAAGGCGACCTCGGGATGGCAGTAGATGCCCCACGGCACCTTCGCGTAGTCGACGGGTGCGGGGTTCTCGCCGAGCATGGTCTTGATCGCGACGATCGCCTCCGCGAACGCGACGTGCGCGAGCTGCGGGGTCGCGACGACATCACCGACGGCGTACACGTCGGCGAGATTCGTCCGCATCTGCGGGTCGACCGCCACGAACCCGCGGTCGTCGAGGTCGACGCCCTGCTCCCGGAACCCCACTCCCGAGGTGCGCGGGCTGCGGCCGACACTGACCACGACGACGTCGACTTCGAGCCGTTCCTCGCCGTTCTTCCCGGTGAACGGCACGGTCACCGACTTCTCGCCGATCTCCGGCGCACCGACCGTGACGCCCGTGTGCACCTTCACGCCGCGCTTGGTGAACGCCCGCACCGCGGTCTGCGCGACCTGCTGATCGACGCCGGCCAAGACCTGCGGCAGCGCTTCGAGCACGGTGACCGTGCTGCCCACGTCGACGAGGAACGACGCGAACTCGCAACCGATCGCGCCGCCGCCGATCACCGCGACTCGCTCGGGTACATGGTCGAGCATCAACACGTCGTCGGACGACAGGATGCGTACGCCGTCGAACTCGTAGCCCGGCAGCGATCGCGACGAGGAGCCGGTCGCGAGCACCAGGTGGCGGCCGCGCAGCTCGGTGCCGTCGGAGACGCGCACGAGCCGACCGGGCCCGTCGAGGAGGCTCCCCGTACCGGGGACGACCGTGACCTTGCGCCCCTTCAGCAGGGTCTCGAGCCCCCCGACGAGGCGGTCGATCACCTGCTGCTTGCGCACCTGGCTGACGGCGAGGTCGACCGTGGGCGCGGCGCCGGCCACCACGCCGAACTCCCCCGCCCGCCCGACGGTGCGCAACACCGTGGCGGTCTCGAGCAGCTCCTTGGCCGGGATGCACCCACGGTTCAGGCAGGTGCCGCCGACCCGGCTCTCCTCGACCATCGCCACGTGCATGCCGGCGGACGCGCCGTACAGCGCGGCCGCGTACCCACCCGGACCAGCGCCGAGCACGACTACCTCGAACTCTTCGGCCGTCGGAATCACCTCTTCGCGCATGGGTTGCGGTCGGGCCTCATTCTTCCCCATCGGCGGCGCCCGCCGCGCGCCGTCCCGAAAGGTCAGTGCGAGACGATGACCTGGAGCGCGAACGCACCGAGGATGAGGAACCCGGTGAGGGCGGCCAGGATGAGCAGCGTGCGCGTGCTCACCGCGTGGCGGGCTCCACGTCGTTCTTCGACCGGGCGTTGCGGGCGACGACGTCGGCGAGCAGACCGATGCTGAGGATCTGGAAGCCCATGAAGATGAGCAGCATCGTGTTGCTGCGCACGTAGAAGTCGCGCGTCGACACGTCGTAGATGAGCTTGCCGAGTCCGATCAGGAGGATGCCGCCACCGAGCGGCCCGAAGACCTGCATCGGATTGAACGTGAAGATGAGGCGGAGCACCTGTTGCCCGTAGCGCCGCGTGTCGGTGTACCAGTGGAACTTCGAGCTCCCGGCCCGTTCCTTGTACTCGATCGGGACGTACTTCACCGTGTAGCCGTTGGCGAGGAACGTCATCGTCATCGTGGTGACGCACGAGAACCCGGCCGGCAGCATGTGCAGGTACTGGAGTGCGACCTCGCGGCGGAAGGCCCGGAAACCGGAGTTGAGGTCGGGGATCTTCGTCTTGGCGAGGTAGCTCGCGAGCTTGCGGATGAACCACTTGGCCGGGACCCGCAACATCTTGTGCGTGCCCTGCTCGGACGTGCGCGCGCCGACCACCTGGTCGGCACCGTCGAGCTCCTTCACGAGCAGGGGGATGTCGTCGTTGGGATAGGTCATGTCGACATCGGTCCACACGACGACGCGGCCCTTGGCCGCACGCGTGCCGGCCCGGCGGGCCGAACCCGAGCCGCGGTTCTTCGCGAACGACATCAGGCGGATGCCCTCGATCTTGCGGAGCTCCTCCAGCGAGCCGTCGGTGGAGCCGTCGTCGATCACGACCAGCTCGTAGTCGTACGGAGAGGTGTCGAGCGCGGCGCTGATGCGGTCGATCTCCTGGCGCAGGTGGCCCTTCTCGTTGTAGACCGGCAGGACCACGGTCACGTCGAGCTCGCGATCACCGCTCGCCACTCGTTCACCCATGCCGTCCACCCATGTGTCGCGTCTCCCCGGAGGCCTCGCGCCCGGCCGTCAGCCGTCAAGGGTAGGCCAGCCCCGGCCCGAATGGGCTTATCCGGCTCGGCGCGCGTGCGAAGCTGCCGGGGCGATGACGGCCGGGACGCTCGACACGACGCCCCCGACGGGCGCGCCGGGCGGCGGCGACCCGGACGCGGGCCCCGAGGCGCTCCCACCCTGGTTCACCGTGGGCCTGGTGGCGGCGCTCGCCACGATCCTCGGTTTCGGAACCATCGGGCTCGCGCTCGCCGTCGTCGGGGTGCTCCTGCCGGTGCCGACGCTCGCGCTCGGCGCGGTCGCGACCGCCGCGATGGTGGTGGCCGTCGCTCCCTGGCAGATCCCGGGGCGCCGCGACCGCGACGTCGAGCTCCCGGCCGTCCTGGCGGTGCTGACCGCCGGCGGCGCCACGCTGTTCGCCATCCGCCATCACGCCCAGCACGTGTTCCTCGACCGCGATCCGGGTGGCTACATGGTCACCGCGCGCTGGATGGCCACCCACCACAACCTCGAGTTCAACGCACGGGTGGGCGCGTTCGCGCAGACCTCGGGCCTCCGTTACTCCTCGTCCGCCGTCTTCGACCGCGGGGGCGGACGCCTCTACTTCCAGTTCTCGCACCTGCTCCCCACCCTGCTCGCCGAGGCCCGCTGGCTCGGCGGTGATCGGCTCATGTTCTTCGCGCCGCCGATCCTCGGCGGGCTCGGGCTGTTGAGCTTCTACGCGCTCGCGACGCGCTTCGTCCGGCCGTGGATCGCGCTCGCGGCCCTCGCCGCGCTCGCCGCCGACCTCGTCGAGATGCACTTCATGCGCGACTCGTACTCGGAGCTCCCCACGCAGGCCGTGCTGCTCGGTGGCCTCTGGCTCCTGACCCGGCGGGGAACACCGAGACCCGCGGTCGCCGCCTTCACCGGGCTCCTGCTCGGTGCCACGGTGATGGCGCGCATCGACGGGCCGCTCTACCTCGTCGCGGTTCCGCTCGTGCTGGGCGCGGCCGTCGTCGCGCACCGCCGGCACGACCGCGGCAGCCGTGCCGCGCTCGTGGCCGCGGGCTGGCTCACGGGTGCGGTGGTGTTCGCGATCGCGCTCGGGCTCGTCGACGTGCGGGTGCGGAGCACGAAGTATCTCCACGATCTGGGCAGCCGCGTCACGCTGCAATACGTCGGTCTCGCGCTCGCGTGCGCAGTGGCGATCGGGATCGCGCGCTGGGCACCGAGGCTCGTCGCCTGGCCCGCACGGGCCCTGAACGGGCGCGTCCCCGATCTCACGGCGGCGGTGCTGGCCGCCGGCCTGCTCGCCGCCTGGTTCGTCCGCCCGCGCATCCAACGCACGCGCGACGTCGCGCACCCGTACATGGTGGGGTTGCAGCGCATCGACCACGTGCCGATCGACGCGACGCGCCGGTACTACGAGAACTCGATGATCTGGCACGCGTGGTACATCGGCCCGGTCACGCTCGCGGTCGGGATCGTCGGCATCGCGCTGCTCGCCCGCGAGGTGCTGCGCGGGCGCCGGGGGCCGGCGGGCGTGGTCGTCGCCGCATTCGGGGCCGTCGCCGCCGTGTACCTCTGGAGCCCGAGCATCTTCCCGGACCAGATCTGGGTGATGCGGCGCTTCCTCCCGCTCGTGATCCCCGGCTTCGTGCTCTTCTCGTTCGTCGTCGTCGACCGCCTGCTCGACGTGCGCGTCGCGTCGAACCCCAACGTGCGTCTCGCGGCGCGCGCGGGAGCGGGGGTGCTGCTCGTCGCGGCGATCGCGTGGCCGGTCCACACCGATTGGCCGGTGCGCGGCGAGACGACCCAGCGCGGGTTCCTCGGTCCGGTCGAGCAGATCTGCCACGCGATCGGCCCTCACGCGGCCGTCGTCGTGCTCCAGGGCGCGAGCCTCGATCAGGTGCTCCCCCAGACGCTCCGCAGCTACTGCGACGTCCCGGTGGCGGCGCGCGTGTTCGACCCGAAGGTGCCGGCTCTCGACGCGCCCGGCTTCGCCCGGTTGGCCCAGGCCTGGAAGCGCGACGGGCGCACGTTGTTCCTCGTCGCCGACAGCCAGGCGCGCATCCACCACATCGTTCCCGGCCTCGAGCCCCTCGTGTCGGTCAACCCCTTCGACGGGCTCTACCTGCGGGAGCGGATCGTCGGGCGACCCGACGGGTTCCGGCCCGAGGCCTACACGATCACCGTCGACCCGATGCCCTGAGCGCCTTCGCCCTGATCCCCTCAGGACGGCGGGATCGCGGCGCGCGGCCCGGTCGCGATCGCGACGAGCCAGGGAAACACGGGCTTCACCCGCACCGACTCGAAGTGCCGGCCGAGCAGCGCCTCCAGCCGGCGGGGAGTGAAGAACTGGAGGTGCTCGGGGTCGTTGCCGAAGCGCCCGACGTTCTTGCCGCGCGCGAGGTTGCCGAGGCGGAACCACGGTTCCCACGGAACCGAGACGACACAACCACGATTCGACACGCGCGCGAGCTCGGCGACGGCCGGCTCGGGATCGGTGAGGTGCTCGAGCACCTCGATGCACGTGGTGAGCGGCACGGCGCCGTCGCGCAGCGGCAGCATGCCCGCGTCGCCGACGACGGCCCGCAGGTCGGCGATGAGCTCGCGCGCGCAGCGGACCTTGTCGGTGCGGTACTCGATGCCCACCACGGCCGTGCCTTCGGGGCGGATCCGTTCGAGTGCGAGCCCCTCGCCGATGCCGATGTCGGCCATCGTGGTACCGGGCGGAGCCAACGTCGTGATCTCGCCGCGCAGCTGCGTCGCCCAGCGGGCGATCAGCCGCTGCACGACCGGATTGCCGGTGGAGTACTTCCGGGCGTCCTGCCCGGCGGCTGCTTCGGATGCTCCGGGCGCGAGGCCCAGCGGCCGTCGTGCGGAGCCGTCGCTCGCGGGTCGGGCCGGCATGGCCGGCACGCTAGCGCCGGTCTCGGCGGCGGCGAAGGTGATGCGTTCCGGTCGCGCCGATCAGGGTGAGCTCGGCTGCGATCGCGACCAGGCGCTGACCGACGGCCGCACCGAGCACGACGCCCGATCCCAACGGCGTGCGCAACGCGCCGAGCAGCACCGCCTCCCTGATCCCCACTCCCGACGGGAAGGGCACCGCGACGAAGCCGATCCACCATGCCGTGGCGAACGCCGAGAACGCGGCGATGCCGATCGCGGCGTCGTGGGGTTGTGAGATCACGGTGAACGCCGCGGCCGCTGCCGCGGTTGCCCCGACCGACCACGCGTACGACCGGAGGATCGCGCGCTGCGGTGGTACCGACGACACATCGAGGCGCTTCACGACCCGGGCGACGAGCCGCAGCACCGCGACCATCCAGCCGCGGTACACGAGCGCGGCCAGGCCCAGGCCGGCGATCACCGCGACGCGAAACGGTGTCGGCAGGTCGGGCGCGGCGATTGCCGCCAGCCCGCCGACCGTGGCGGCCCCCGCGACCTGCGCCACCGCGAGGACGACGAACGCGGTCGATGCGCGCGCGAGGTCGGCGCCGGCGTCGCGGCCGAGGCTGACCAGACCGGCGGCCT
>DAIQOP010000229.1:5044-6593 GCA_036787815.1 Actinomycetota bacterium | reverse complement strand
GCTCAGGAACCGATCGCGATCGACAACATTTTCGGGTGCGCACGCGGGTGGGCTCGCCAAAGCCGCCCACGCCGCCCGCGCTTCAGCGGATAGGGGCCGCGGTGGGGGTGATCGGCGCCGGCAGCAGGGTCTCGCCCATGAGCCAGTGGTCGACGGCGGCCGCGGCGGAGCGGCCTTCGGCGATGGCCCACACGATGAGGCTCTGCCCCCGCCCCATGTCGCCGCACACGAACACGTTCGGCACCGTGGTCTGGAAGGCGCCGTCGCGCGCGACGTTGCCCCGCCCGTCGAGCTCGACGCCGAGCCCGTCGAGCAACCCGGCGCGCTCCGGGCCGACGAAGCCCATCGCGAGGAGCACCAGCTCGCACTCGAGCTCGAAGTCGGATCCTTCGATCTTCTCGAAGGTCGGGCGGCCTTCGACCACGACCGAGCGCACCTCGTGGGCGCGCAGGCCCCGCACCGTGCCGTCGTCGCCGCCGAGGAAGCACTCGGTGTTGACCGCGAACACCCGCTCGCAGCCTTCCTCGTGCGCCGACGACGTCCGCAGCATCAGCGGCCAGGTCGGCCACGGCGTGGTCTCGTCGCGCAGATCGGGCGGCCGGGGCAGGATCTCAAACTGGTGCACCGACACGGCACCTTGGCGCAACGACGTGCCGAGGCAGTCGGCACCGGTGTCGCCGCCGCCGATGATCACGACCCGCTTGCCCTCGGCGGTGATCGGAGGCGCGGCGAGATCGCCTTCCTGCACGCGGTTGGCGAGCGGCAGGAACTCCATCGCCTGATGGATCCCGGCGAGCTCACGACCGGGGATCGGCAGGTCGCGCCACGCCGTCGCGCCGCCCGCGAGCACGACCGCATCGTGACCCGAGAGCAGCTCGTCGACGGCAACGTCGAAACCCACGTTCACACCCGTGCGGAACTCGGTTCCTTCGGCGGTCATCTGCTCGAGCCGGCGCCCGAGATGCCGCTTCTCCAGCTTGAACTCGGGGATGCCGTACCGCAGCAGGCCACCGATGCGATCGGCACGCTCGTAGACGACGACACCGTGACCCGCGCGCGTCAGCTGCTGCGCCGCGGCGAGCCCCGCCGGGCCCGAACCGACGACCGCGACCTTGCGTCCGGTTCGCACCGACGGCGGGAGCGGAACGATCCAACCTTCCTCGAAGGCCCGATCGACGATCTCGACCTCGACCTGCTTGATGGTGACGGCCGGCTCGCTGATCCCGAGCACGCACGCGGCCTCGCACGGTGCCGGGCAGAGCCGCCCGGTGAACTCCGGGAAGTTGTTCGTGGCGTGCAGCCGCTCGATCGCCGCCTTCCAGTGATCGCGATAGACGAGGTCGTTCCACTCCGGGATCAGGTTCCCGAGCGGGCAGCCGGTGTGGCAGAACGGGATGCCGCAATCCATGCACCGCGCCGCCTGGGTGCGCGTCTTGTCGGCCGGGAAGTCTTCGTAGACCTCACGCCAGTCGTGCACGCGCACCGGGATCGGTCGCCGCGTCGGCAGCTCCCGCCCGAACTTCATGAACCCCGTCGTGTCACCCATGCT
>DAIQOP010000229.1:1678-4944 GCA_036787815.1 Actinomycetota bacterium | reverse complement strand
CTCGTCTCAGGCACGGGCCGCGGCCATGACTGCCTCGTCGGGGTCGGTGCCGCGCTCTTCGGCGTCGGCCCGGGCCTGGAGCACGCGCTTGAAGTCTTTCGGGAAGACCTTGCGGAACCGGTCGGCTTCGCTCCACCAGTCGGAGAGGATGCGCTCGGCGACGGCCGAGCCCGTTTCCTCGAGATGGCGGGAAATGACCTCGCGCAGCCACACGCGATCTTCGTCGTCGAGCGGGTCGAGATCGACGAGATCGCGGTTCGTGCGTTGCCACAACGTGCCGTCGGGGTCGTGGACGAACGCGAGCCCGCCCGACATCCCCGCCGCGAAGTTGCGCCCGGTACGCCCGAGGATCACCGCGCGCCCGCCGGTCATGTACTCGCAGCCGTGGTCGCCGACGCCTTCGACCACCGCCGTCGCGCCGGAGTTGCGCACGCAGAAGCGCTCGCCGACCACACCGCGGATGAACACCTCGCCCGCCGTCGCTCCGTAGAGGATGACGTTGCCCGCGATGACGTTCTCCTCCGCCACGAAGCGCGAGCCCGGTGGCGGCAGCAGCACGACGCGCCCACCCGAGAGGCCCTTCGCGAGGTAGTCGTTGGCGTCGCCTTCGAGGCGCAGGTCGATGCCGCGCGGCACGAACGCACCGAACGACTGGCCGGCCGACCCGGTGAAGGTGATCCGAATCGTGCCGCTCGGGAGGCCCTGGCCGCCGTAGCGCCGCGTGACCTCCGACCCGAGCATCGTCGCGACCGTGCGGTTCACGTTGCGGATCGGGAGCGCGAGCTCGACGGGTTCGCCGTCGCGCAGCGCCGGCTCGCAGAGCTCGATCAGCGTGCGGTCGAGCGCACGATCGAGCCCGTGGTCTTGTTCGCGCGACTGGTGATACGTCTGCCCGTAGGGGTTCTCCGGAACGGCGAGGATCGGGGACAGATCGAGCCCCTTCGCCTTCCAGTGGTCGACGGCCGCGCGCACGTCGAGCAGCTCGACATGGCCGACCGCTTCGCGCAGCGTGCGGAATCCGAGGCTCGCGAGGAGCTCGCGCACCTCCTGCGCGATGAACTCCATGAAGTTGACGACGTACTCGGCCTTGCCGCTGAACTTCTTGCGCAACTCCGGATTCTGCGTCGCGACGCCGACCGGACACGTGTCGAGGTGGCAGACGCGCATCATCACGCAACCCGAGACCACCAGCGGCGCGGTCGCGAACCCGAACTCCTCGCCACCGAGCAGCGCGGCGATCACGACGTCGCGGCCGGTCTTCAGCTGCCCGTCGACCTGCACGACGATGCGGTCGCGCAATCCATTGAGCAGCAGCGTCTGTTGGGTCTCGGCCAGACCGAGCTCCCACGGCGCGCCCGCGTGCTTGATCGACGTGAGCCGGGCGGCACCGGTGCCGCCGTCGTGACCCGAGATGAGCACCACGTCGGCGTGGGCCTTCGACACGCCGGCGGCGACGGTACCCACACCCACCTCGGCGACCAGCTTCACGTGCACCCGCGCCTGCGGGTTGGCGTTCTTCAGGTCGTGGATCAGCTGCTTGATGTCTTCGATCGAATAGATGTCGTGGTGCGGGGGTGGCGAGATCAGGCCGACACCGGGGGTGGAGTGCCGCGTCTTGGCGATCCACGGGTACACCTTGTGCCCCGGGAGCTCGCCGCCCTCCCCCGGCTTCGCGCCCTGCGCCATCTTGATCTGCAGGTCGGTGGCGTTCACGAGGTACTCACTCGTCACCCCGAAGCGCCCGGAGGCAACCTGCTTGATCGCGCTGCGCCGGAGATCGCCGTTGGCGTCGGGCCGGTAGCGGTCGGCGTCTTCGCCGCCCTCGCCGGTGTTCGAGCGCGCGCCGAGCCGGTTCATCGCGATCGCGAGCGTCTCGTGCGCTTCCTTGGAGATCGATCCGTACGACATCGCGCCGGTCGAGAAGCGCTTGACGATCTCGGACACCGGTTCGACCTCGTCGATCGGCACCGGCGGACGGACGCCCTCGCGCAGCTCGAAGAGGCCGCGGAGCGTCGCGAGCCGCCGGGCCTGGTCGTCGACGAGGCGCGAGTACTCCTTGAACACCTCGTAGCGGCCGGTGCGGGTCGAGTGCTGGAGCTTGAAGACGGTCTCGGGGTTGAAGAGGTGGTACTCGCCCTCGCGGCGCCACTGGTACTCGCCGCCGACCGGAAGCTCGCGGTGCGCGAGCTCTTCGGGCCGGTCGGGGAACGCGAGCTGATGGCGGGCGGCAACCTCGGCGGCGATGACGTCGAGACCGACGCCTTCGATCCGGCTCGCGGTGCCGGTGAAGTACTCGTCGACGATCGAACGCGCCAGCCCGACGGCCTCGAAGATCTGCGCACCGGTGTACGACGCCACCGTGGAGATGCCCATCTTCGACATCACCTTGAGAATGCCCTTGCCCGCCGCCTTCACGTAGTTCTGCTGCGCCTTGCGATCGCTGAGAGCGCCGAGCAGATCCTCGCGAACGAGCTCGTGGATCGAGTCGAACGCGAGGTACGGGTTGATCGCTCCGGCGCCGTATCCCAGCAGCAGGCAGAAGTGGTGCACCTCGCGCGCCTCGCCGGTCTCGACGACGAGACCGACGCGCGTGCGAGTCTTGGTCCGCACGAGATGGTGGTGCACCGCGGCGGTCGCGAGCAGTGCGGGGATCGGTGCGAGCTCGGCGGTGGCGTACCGATCGGACAGGATCACGATGTTGGCCCCGCCCGCGATCGCGTCGCTCACCTGGCGCCGGATGCCGTCGAGGGCCTTGCGGAGCGCATCGCCCCCGCCGAGCACGGGGTACAGGCACGGGATCGTGACCGGCCGGTAGCCGAGCTCGGGAGCTTCGCGATCGATGTAGCGCAGCTTCGCGAGGTCGTCGTTGGAGATCACCGGATACGGCAGCACGATCTGCCGGCACGACTCCTCGGTCGGGTCGAGCACGTTGCCCTCGGCACCGATCGTCGACGACAGCGAGGTGACGAGCACTTCGAAGTTGGCGTCGAGCGGAGGGTTGGTGACCTGAGCGAAGAGCTGCTTGAAGTATTCGTAGAGCATGCGCGGCCGGTCGGAGAGCACCGCGGGCGGCGTGTCGGTGCCCATCGAGCCGAGGGCCTCGACAGCGTTGCGCGCCATCGGCGCGATCACCAGGCGCAGGTCTTCTTCCGTGTAGCCGAAGAGGCGCTGCTCGGTGACCGCGGAAGCGTGCACCGCGGTGAGCGCGTACTGCGAGGGCAGATCGTCGAGGTGCACGAGGCCCGCGTCGAGCCAGACCTGGTACG
>DAIQOP010000229.1:0-1668 GCA_036787815.1 Actinomycetota bacterium | reverse complement strand
CGCGGCGAGCGTCGCCTTGATCTCGTCGTCGGGAACCAGGCGCCCCTGCGCGGTGTCGACGAGGAAGATCTTCCCCGGTTCGAGCCGGCCCTTGGCCACGATGCGCTCGGGCGCGAGATCGAGGACGCCGACCTCGCTCGCCATCACCACGAGGTCGTCGTCGGTGACCCAGTAGCGCGACGGGCGCAGGCCGTTGCGGTCGAGCACGGCGCCGATCACCGTGCCGTCGGTGAACGCGATCGACGCGGGGCCGTCCCACGGCTCCATCAGCGACGCGTGGTACCGGTAGAACGCCTTGCGCCCGGCGTCCATCGACTCGTGGTTCTCCCACGCTTCGGGGATCATCATCAGCACGGCGTGCTGGAGCGGCCGGCCGGCGAGATGGAGCAGCTCGAGCGCCTCGTCGAACCGCGCGGTGTCGCTGGCGCCGGGCGTGCAGATCGGGAACACGCGATCGAGATCGGCGAGCGCGTCGGTGGCCATGACGCCCTCGCGTGCCCGCATCCAGTTCTCGTTGCCCTGCACCGTGTTGATCTCGCCGTTGTGCGCGACCACCCGGTAGGGATGCGCGAGCGGCCAGCTGGGGAACGTGTTGGTGGAGAAACGCGAGTGCACGAGGCACAACGCCGACTCGGCGCGCGGATCGGAGAGGTCGGGATAGAAGCCCCGCAGCTGCGGCGCGGTGAGCATGCCCTTGTAGACGAAGGTGCGCGTCGAGAGCGACGGCACGTAGACGCCGACCTCGTGCTCGATGCGCTTACGGGCGAGGTAGACGTGCCGCTCGAGGTCGATGCCCGTCAGGCCTTCCTTCGCGACGAAGATCTGCTCGAACGCGGGCATGGCCTCCTGCGCCGACGCGCCGATCCCCTCGGTGTTGGTCGGCACCTCGCGCCGGCCGAGCAGCGAGAAGCCCTCGTCGACGAGGAGCTTGGCGATCGCGTCGAGCTGGTCGGCCGCGAGGGCGACGTCGCGGGCGAGGAACAACATGCCGGTCGCGTACGCACCGGCGGGCGGGAGCTCGAAGTCGACGAGGGCCCGGAACAGCGCGTCGGGAAGTTGGATCAGGATGCCGGCGCCGTCGCCGGTCTCGCTCTCGGCGCCCTGCGCGCCCCGGTGTTCGAGGTTGCACAGCGACTGGAACGCGAGGTCGAGCAGCGCGTGCGACCGCCGGCCCTTCATGTCGACCACGAACGACACCCCGCACGAGTCGTGCTCGAACCGCGGGTCGTAGAGACCCCTGGTGGGCGGTTCGGTCGTGGGTTCCGTGGTCGCGGCCACCGCGGGCATGTCGCGGTTGCGGATCTCAGGGCACATGGGGCAGACGTCCTCGGCTCGAAAAAACGGTCAGTCCGGTTCTGGGCTGGCCGAAGCGGGACGTCGATGGCCCTACGGCGGAGCCTGGAGAGTTTAGCGGGACGCGGTCAGCGGGTGTCGACCGGAATGACGCTGTCGACCGCAACGTCGGCCCAGGCGAGGCGCAGCTGGGCCTCCCGCCACAGCTCGGCGAACGCGAGCGCCGGCACGCCGCCGGGCGCCCGCGACACGATCGGTGCGCGGTACACCGGCATGCGTTCGATCTCGGCCGACATCGGGATCTGCGCCGAGAGCGTCTCGGGCCGTGCGAGCTGGACGGCCTCGACCGTCTCGCGGTGCAGACGCTTGCGCCGG
>DAIQOP010000228.1:0-6640 GCA_036787815.1 Actinomycetota bacterium | reverse complement strand
TGCCGTCCTGGCCTCCCTGGCCGCGCCGGCACCCGACCACCTGGCCGACGACGTAGTACGGAACGTCGCGGCTCTTCGTCTTGCCGAGCGCCCACAACCCCGCGGTCACCGCAGGGTTGATGTGGCAACCCGAGATCGAGCCGATCGCGTACGCCGCGCACAAGAGGCTGAGCCCGAAGGCGAGTGCGACTCCAAGCACGCCGACCGATCCCTGGGTGAACCCGCCGGTCGCGAGCACCGCGGTGCCGGGACCACCGACCACGAGGATGAGTGTGCCGATCGCCTCGGCCACCGCGATTCGTTGCTGTTCAGTCATGCGTGCCTCCACCGGTCTCGGCACTCCGCCGCGCCCGGGAGGCTATGGACCGGTTTGTCGAGTGTCGAGGATGACGCGCCGATACGGATGCAGTCTTCGCGAGCCGCCCGCCCGAGGCTCACGTCATCAGCCTCAGGCCATGAGCGGCACGACGCGGGCGAGTGATGCGGGCGCCGGCGCGCGCCCGGTGGCCATGGCGACCCACGCGAGCGGCGGAAGCGATTCGGCGACCGCGACGAGCGCCGCGTCGCGCCGCGCGAGCAGCGCGGTGAGCGCGACCGCGACGATGCGCAACGCCTCGGGATCGGGCTCGACCGGGTCGACGAGGTCGCGGCCGTGCACGACCGCTTCGACGCAGCGCGTGACGAGGTAGTCGGCCAGCGGGATCGGGCCCTGGAGCGTCGTGACCGTGACGTCGAGCTCCGCCACTGCGAGCCGCTCGATCGCGGCTTCGCTGGAGGCGGCGAAGTCGATCGTTCCGGCGTCGACCGCTCGACGGGTCGCGTCGTCGATCAGCTCCGCGAAGGCGCGGGTGCCGGAGAGGTTCTCGACGGCATCGAGTCGCGGCGGCTCGGATCCGGCAGTGCCCAGGAATCGCACGAGGAGCGCGGGTTGCATCGTGAGGTGCGCGACCACTTCGCGGTTGCGCCAACCGGCGATGCGGCTCGCGACGTCGAGGTCTCGGGCCGGTAGGGCGCGCGCGATCGCCCGCCACTGACGTACCAGCGCGTCTCGGATCGCGACCGCGTCGGCCGGTGCCGCCATCAACCGGGTTGGAGCTCCACGACGTCGAGGTCGACGTCGCCGCCTCCGCGATCGGTGTCGACGGACGACGAGCGAAGCGCCCTCGCGGTCAGCGCGAGGGTGCCGATCGCCAGCAGCCCGAACGCGATCGCCGTGGCCACGTGGCGGTGGCGCTCGGCAGACGGGATGAGCGCAAAGTACCGGGAGTCGTGACCACCAACGGTCACGAAGTAGATCGTGTATACCGAGGTCGCGAGCGCGCCCAACGCAACCAGGGTGAGGGCCACATTCGCGGCGCCGGCCCACCGGCGCTCGATCGGTTCGGGACGGGTCACGACCAACACGATGGCCGCGGCGAGCGCGAGCCCGGTCGTGAGCAAGATGTCATCGCCCATCTCCGCGACAAGGGTTCCGATCGGGATCGGACCACGCGTCGCGACGACCAACATTGCGTTCGAAAGGGCCGACCCAACCGCCGCCACGGCCAAGCCGGCGCCGACCAACGGCAACACTTGCGCAACCGCGGTGCGCGACACGCTCGGTTGCGGTTCGGGGCCGCTGAGGGGCTCCGCCCATTCGTCGACACCGTCGGGCACGGGCGGCCGGATCGCCTCGGCTCGGCGCCACCTCCACACCGGGTAGCACGCCGCGGCGCCAGCCGCGGCAGAGGTGAGCACGTCGGCCACGCCACCGGCGCGATCCCACCAGCCGAAGAAGATGCCACCGTGCAGCAGGGCCAGGGTGTCGCCCGAAACGATCAGCCATGTGGTGTACGCGCCCGCGGCAACCGCGAGCGCTCCGACCAGGGCGGCGATCGCGACCATGAAGTCGACCCTCTGGTCTCGAGCTTCGTTTCGCCGGGCGAACGCGACGAGCGCCACGAACGCGAACGCCGTGAACGCGATCGGCAGAGAGGAGAATACGCTGCTCGCGCTCGCGAGCCGTTGCCCGATCGAACCGCGGGGTGAGAACAACCGGTCAACCGAGACCGCGCTCAGGGCGAGCGTCGCGAGGAGCACGCACACGATCGCGGGGCCGGTCGTGCTCCAGAGGAGCAAGCCGGTCGGGTCGGCCGTGCGATCCGCGCCGGTCTCCGAGAGCGACGTCGGCGCGGCCGCCGAGATGTCACGCCACGAGCGCGCCGCGACGGCAAGCACCGACGCGCCCACGAGCACGCAGGCGAGACCCGTTCCCGCGAGTCCGAACCGCGCGGTCCAGCTCATCCCGCCGGAGAACACCCGGCCCGCGAACGACCATCCCGTGGTCGCGGCGAACGTCGCGTACAGAGACGCGAGGATCGCGATCGCGACGACCACCGCGACGAGACCCTGCGCCCGGTCGCTCCATCCGCCGGGAACCCGCCGGTCGCGAGGGACCGCCATGGTCAACGCGACTACGGCCGCGAGCGCAAGGCTCACGGGCATCAGCGCAAGGAAACCGGCCTCCATGACACGGTCACTGATCGCCATGCCCGGGAAGGCGACGACCTCGCACACGACACCGCACGCCGACAGTAGCGCCGCGGCCACGAGACACCAGGCGACCACGCTGCCGGTGGCGCCCGGCCCACGCCGGGGCTGCTCTCCCCCACCCGCCCACAGCATGTGCGCAGTCTCGCGCGGAGACTGCGCACACGTCGCGGACGACGCCGGGAAACCGCGCCTACGGAGCGACGAACTGGAGGTCGAGCTCGACCTTGATCTTGTCGCCGAGCATCAGCTTCTCGGCTCCGGCGATGATGCCGAAGTCGATACCGAAGTCGCTGCGGCGGATCTGACCCGTCGCCGAGAAGCCCGCGTGCGTGCTCTGGTCGGCCGGGAACAGCTCGGTCCCGTTGAACTCGACGTCGAAGGTGACCGGCTTCGTGACGCCCGCGATCGTGAGGTCGCCGGCGAGCTCGTAGCTCTCGCTCGAACCCGAGACCGCGGTCGACCGGAAGGTCATGACCGAGTGCTGCGCGGTGTCGAAGAAGTCGGTCGAGCGCAGGTGGGCGTCGCGGTCGGCGTTGTTGGTGTCGACCGTCGTGAGGTCGACGTCGGCGGTGACCGACACCGACTCGAGGGTCGAGCCGATCTCGAGGGTCGCGTCGAAGCCGTCGAACCGGCCCCGCACGTTCGAGAGGCCGAGGTGGCGGACGACGAAGAAGATGCCGGAGTGGTTCTTGTCGAGGGCCCAGCGGCCGCTGGTGAAGGGCAGGGCCGCGTTGGTGACGGAGGTGGACATCGGGGGGATCTCCTGGAGGTCGTCGGTGGTATGCTTTTGTTACTTAGCAACCATAAGTGACCGCCATCCGGACGGGAAGAAGGCACTTTGATGTTCCCCAGCCACCCGGGAGTGCCCTCGCCCGGCGATCCGGACGTCGACCACTCCGATTGCATCGTGGTGCGCGAGATCCTCGACCGGGTCGGCGACAAGTGGAGCGTGCTCGTGATCACGCTGCTCGGCGACGAGGGCCGGCGCTTCAGTGAGCTCCGGCGCTCGATCGAAGGAATCTCGCAGCGCATGCTCACGCTCACGTTGCGCCAGCTCGAACGCGACGGGCTCGTGTCGCGAACCGTGCACGCGACCGTGCCGCCGCGCGTCGATTACGCGCTCACGCCGTTGGGAGAATCGGTGCTCGAACCGTTGACGGTGCTCAGGCGCTGGGCCCAGGACCACGGCACCGACGTCGCCGAGGCCCGGCGGCGGTACGAAGCCGACCACGTCGACGAGAACGTCGCGAACTGACGCACTACTCGGGCGTGTGACACACCGCTTCGACATTGTTGCCGTCGGGATCACGCACGAACGCGCCGTAGTAGTTGGGGTGGTATTCGGGCCATACCCTGGGCTCGTGCAGCACCTCGGCTCCCCCGGCGACGGCCGCATCGAAGAAGGCGCGCACGGCCGCGCGGTTCGGCGCCGTGAACGCGAGGTGCGACTCGCGGAACCCCGTACCGGTCGTGCGCGGACCGATCCAGAAGTCGGGCATGGGCGGGACGCCGAACCCGACGACCTCGCCGAGGTCCATCACGCGGGAACCCCCGAGCGGGGCGAGCACCGCGTCGTAGAACGCGGCACTCGCTTCGACCTTCGCGCACTGGATTGAGACGTGATCGATCATCCCGACATTCTGCCTTCTCGAAGCTCCTCGGCGCAGCCGATCACGTCCGCACTTTGGGCCGTGAATACGCCAGGGGACATCCAGAGCCCAATGTGCACGACGACGACGGCGACGGCTAGGAACCGGCGCGGACGTAGACGACGGCGTTCGCGTCGCGATGCACGCGCCGCCAGTGCGGCGACTCGGCGAGCAGCTGGCTGAGCGCCCGCTTCGGCTGCCACACGATCACCTGCACGTGGTGCCGGTCGAGCACCTGCTCCCAGTTGGGATGGCCGTCGGCCACGTCGGTGTAGTCGGTGACGACCGCGGTCGGGTACATGTCGTACCGGTCGTCGAGGAAGACGCGCTGCTTCGGCCAGAACCGCAGGATCGTGTAGCCCGCCCACGCGTCGGTCGTGAACAACCGGTCGCCGAGCAGGCCGTGCGTCTGCATGTAGGTCATCGCCTCGGCCGGATAGCTCCCGACCTGGAAGTCGGGTTGCCTCGCCGCGTTCGCACCGGAGACGGCGAACAGTGAGACGATCACGAGCAACGCGACCGCCGAGGCCGGTGAACGCGAGTCGGAGCGTGCGCGCGGAGTGGCGACCGCCCGCGAGGCGATCGGCAGCGTGAAGAGCACCGCGAGGCCGATGTTGCGCTCGGCCCAGAGGGCGAGCAGCACGAAGGGAACGGCGACGAGCACGTCGCGGCGGGTGGGCCGCCTCGACGAGAGCGCGAGGGCGCCGACGAGCACCACGAGCCAGGCGGCGAACGCCATGCCGACCGGCGAGCGGAAATCGGGCGAGCGCCACTCGACCACCTGTGCCAGCACCTGCCCGCGGCCCATCAGCTGGACGGGGAAGAGCAGGAGCCCCGGACCGTACGGGTTGGCGAGCGCGGCCACGAGCCCGAGGCCGGTGCCGGCGACGAGATCACGCTCGCGGCCGCGCCATGGCATCTCGCCGTCGAGCGCCCGGCCGAGCACGTGGAGACCGATGTAGACGACGCCGAGGGCGAAGCTGCCGTGCACGTTCGCCCACAACCAGAACACGATCGGGAGCACGACGAGCGGGCGCCGGGCGATCCACGCGTCGGGGACCTCGACGATCCACACGACGACGAGCGCGAGCACGAGCCCGAACGCGAGCGGTCGCTCCGAGAACACGACGAAGGTCGCGAGGTACGCGACGACGGCCACGAGCGCGGCCCGAACACGGTCGCCGGAGAGGCGCCGAGCGAGCCGGTACGACAGCAACGTGATCGCCGCACCCGTCGACGCGACGAGCACGCGGATGGCGAAGGCGCCGAAGCCGCGATCGAGCACTCCGTACGCGAGCTCCGCCAACCACGACTGCGCGACCCAGTGGGTGCCCGGCGCGGTGTACGAGAAAAGGTCGCCGTGCGGGATCCCGTGATCAAGGATGTAGCGACCGGTCCGCAGGTGCCAGAAGAACGAGTTGTCGGAGAGTTGGCGGATTCCGACCCACCAACCCGCCAGCACGAACAGCACCGTGAAGACGAGCTCGAGCCCGGGCCCACGGCCACGCGAACCACGCGTATCGGCCGGGCTCGGCGCGGACGCCGCGCCAGATGCCGCGGTCGCGCCGCCTGTGCCGCCCGCGGTACGCCCGGGCGACGACTCGATCGTCGCGACAGGAGACATGGGCTCGCTCAGCCGATGTTCTTGCTGATCGAGATGAACGCCGGCCCGAGCACCACGACGAACATGGCCGGGAAGATGCAGAGCACGAGCGGGAAGAGCATCTTGATCGGCGCCTTCTGCGCGAGCTCCTGGGCGGCGAGGCGGCGACGGATCCGCATCTCGTCGGCCTGCGCGCGCAGGATGCGAGCGATCGACACACCGAACGTGTCGGCCTGCAACATCGCGAGGATGAACGAGCGGAGCTCGGGAACCTCGGTGCGCTGGTCGAGTGCCCGCAGGGCATCCGCACGGCTCGCGCCGACGCGGGTCTCCTGGAGCATGCGCCGGAACTCTTCCGAGAGCGGGCCTGGCACCGCGGCTGACGTGCGGTCGATCGCCTGCTCGAATCCGAGACCGGCCTCGACCGAGATCACGAGAAGGTCCAGGATGTCGGGAAGACGGCGGGCGATCTCCTTCTGCCGCGCCTCGATCTTCCGTCCCAGCGAGAGGTCGGGCAAGACGAACGACGCGCCCCAGAAGAACGCGATCGCGAACAGCGCGGTCGTGCCTTTGAAGCCGAGCCCGAACAGCACCAGAGGGACCCAGACGATCCCCGACGCGCCGGCGAGGACCTTGAAGATCAGGAGCCGGTCGACCTCGTAACCGGGCGGGTTGCCGGCCAGCACGAGCTTGTGTCGCACCGTCTCGATATAGCCGACGGGCGTGCGCTTGCGCACGAGATCCATGAAATTGGACGCGAACGGCGTCACGACCCGGCTGCCGAACGACTTCAACATCTCCTGGTCGCGCGCGCCCGTGACCTGGTAGCCCTCGAGCCGCCGGAGCGACACGCGGA
>DAIQOP010000227.1:0-6662 GCA_036787815.1 Actinomycetota bacterium | reverse complement strand
CCGTGCTGGTCGACGGCTCGGTAGACGTACCGCCACCGGCCTGCGACCTTCACGTACGTCTCGTCCACGAAGCAACGGTCACCGACGGCGCGTCGGCACGGTCGAGCCGCGTCGGCGAGGAGTGGTGTGAAGCGCTGCACCCACCGGAACACGGTGACGTGATCGACGTCGACGCCCCGCTCCGCCAGCAGCTCCTCCAGGTCGCGATAGGAGAGCCCGTAACGCAGGTACCAACGCACCGAGAGAACGATGATCTCCGCCGGGAACCGGAATCCCTTGAACGCCGAACTCGGGGCCACGGAGACCGGACGACATCGACGAGAGCTCATCCCGCCACCCTGACCGGGCGACCCGACCCTCCGCCAATGCAACAGTGCCTGCGTCGCGAACTTCTCGACCGCACGCTCATCTGGAACCACGTGCAGCTCGAACAGCTCCTCAACGAATACGTCGCGCACTACAACGCGCGCCGGCCACACCGCGGCCTCGGGCAACGCGCACCCGACGACCGCGACGTCGTCGAATATCGGCCCGGCCGACCGATTCGACGACACTCCCACTGCAACGGACTCATCAACGAGTACCAGCAAGCAGCCTGACCCACCCCACAACGGCCAACCGAATCATCAACACGCCAACTTCGACGCGCCTACCCACACGTCACACGCGTGTCGACGAACCGCGACGGCTCGAATCGCGCGCCCGAACGCGTTTCCGGCACCCACAGGGTCGTGATCAGACGGCGAGGAAGCGGGCGATCGTGTTCTCAGCCTGCATCGACGCCTCGCCGTGGCCGGTGACGGCGGCGATGAAGACGTCGCGCTCGAGTGCAAACAGGGTGAGGTTTTCGAGCGCGCGCACGCTTGCTTGACGGGGCACGTCGCGCAACAAGGCAATCTCGCCGAAGGCGTCGCCGGGGCCGAGCTCGTTCACTCTCTGACCTGCGGCAGTCACCCCGACCCTGCCGCTCGCGATGAGGTAGTAGCGGTCGCCCGCGTCACCCTCGTGGCACACGACGGCGCCGGCGGGCACGTGGATCTCGATGAGCGCGCGGGCGAGGCGTTCCTGCACACCCTCGGGGAGCGGAGCGAGGATGTCGTTGGCCATCACGAGCGGGAGATGCGCCGGGGCGAGCGTCGTGGTGTCGATGCGGTTCAGGCCCGAGATGCCGGCGATCACGAGACTGGTGACCGAAACACCGATGACCGCGAGCCCACCGCGCAGGCCGATCGTCGCGATGAGCAACGGCATGAGCAGCGCACCGAGCGCCATGCCCGCGATGAGGACGCTCTCGACCGCGCCGAAGACCCGCCCCATCACCTCGTCGGGCACGATGCGCTGCAGGATCGTGAACGCGTTCACATCGACGAAGGAGTTGCCGACGCCGATTAGCACCATCGCGCCGATCGCGGTGGCCACGCTCGGCCACGCCGCGAGCACGACGAGCGGCGCGGCCCAGAGCATCACTCCCACACCGAAGTCGATGGCCAGCCGCTTGCGCGCGGCGAGCACGAGCGCGATGAACCCTCCGGCGATCCCCCCGATGCCCAGCGTTGCACCGAGATATCCGACGCCGGACTGGCCGAGGTGCAAGAGTCGCAGCGCGACGGCAACCTCGAACACCACGCTCGCCCCGGCCACGACCGTCTGCGCGAAGAAGAGCGCCATCAGCAGGCGCAGGTCGTTGTCGGCATGGATCGTGCGGAAGCCTTCGGTCACCTCGGTCACGAAGGTCTGCGGTTCCTTCTCCGGCTTCGGCAGGTCGTCCGCGACGCGCAGCCCGACGATGAGCGCGGCCGACCAGAGGAACGAGAACGAGTTGACGAGGATCACGGTCTGCGGGTTCGCGACCGCGAACAAGAAGCCGGCAAGGGCGGGGCCGGCGAAGAACCCGACGCTCTCGATCGTGCTCGATGCGACGTTGGCGGCCGTCAGCTCGGCAGGATCCCGCGCCAGCGACGGCAGCAACGCGGCCGCCGCGGGACGGAACGCGGTGCCGAGCACGACGGTCACGGTGGCCAGCGCGTACACCGCGAGCGCAGGCCCGTCCTTCGCGACGAGGAACGCGACGATGCCGACGACCGCGGCGCGCGCAAGGTCGGCTCCGATCATCACCCGCTTGCGGGGATAGCGGTCGGCCAACGTCGACAGCATCGGCGCGAGCACAGCCGTCGTCAGATAGCGCACGACACCGACCACGCCGACCGCGGTCGGCCCGCCTTTCTCGTAGGCGTAGAGCGAGATGACGATCGCGAAGGCCCAGTCGCCGATGATCGAGCCCGCGAAGGCCAGGTTCACCCGCCGCAGCCCCGGGTTGTGGAAGACGCGCCGCATCGACGCCGACGACTCGCTGAACTTGTCCCGCAGTCCGCTCACGCCGTCCCCCCGGCGGGGCAGCGTAGACGAACGGGAACCGTGCGGGACAGGCCCGGATCAGCTCGCCTGGTGGCGGCGAAGGTCGCTCAACACCGTCTCGGCGTGCGTGTTCACGTCTCCGACCTCATAGCTCTCGGCGATGATGCCCTCGGGGTCGATGAGGTAGCTGTACCGCTTGGCGTAGCTCACTTTGTCGGTGCCTGGCGCTCGCGTCTCGTACGCCACGCCGACCTGCTCCGAGATGTCGGAGAGCAACCGGAACGGGAAGTCGAACTTGTCGCGGAACGCCCGGTTCGCTTCGGGCGCGTCGAACGAGATGCCTAGGATCTCGCAGCCGAGCGTCTCGAACTCTTGGGCCTGATCCCGCAGGCCCTTGCCTTGAATCGTTCAGCCGGGGGTGTCGGCCATCGGATACCACCACAACAGCACCCAGCGGCCGCGGAGATCCGCGAGCCTCACCGGACTGCCGTCGTGGTCCACGACCGAATCGAGCTCGGGTGCCGTCACCCCGGGAGCCAACATCGAGGAAATTGTAACGTCGAGGCGAGCAGGAGGATGCGTGGTGGCGGGATCTCCGAACATCGTGCTGGTGATGGCGGATCAGCATCGTGGCGACATGTTGGGATGCGCCGGCGACGACGGAGTGCTGACTCCGAACCTCGACGGGCTGCCGCGCGACGGGTTCGGTTCTCTCGGGTCTCGTGCCGGGGGCCGTTGTGCATGCCGGCACGGGCGTCGTTCATGACCGAGACGCACGTTCGCGACCACGGGGTGTATACGAACTGGGCCGAGATCGCGCCCGGCTCACCGACGTACGCGTGGGCGTTGCGCGAGGCCGGCTATCACACGACGCTGCTCGGCAAGGCGCATCTCTACCGGGACGAGATACTCACCGCCTCGCACATCGACGACCATGCCGGCCGCCTGACCGCGCTCGGGTTCGCCGAGGTTCACGAGACCGGCGACAAGTTCGCGGGCGATACGCCGAACCGCTACACCGACCATCTCCGCGATCGTGGCGTCCTCGACACCTACCGGCGTCACATCGCCGACCGCAGCTATCAGGGCGAGCACGAGAGCGGAATGAACGCGACGAAGCGGGTGCCGATGTGGGACGCGACGCCCATGCCGCTCTCCCTCGACGATTACGTCGACACATGGCACGGCCACGAGGCGGTGCGTTGGATCGAGCAGTACGACCGCGATGAACCGTTCTTCTTGTTCGTCGGCTTCCCCGGACCGCATGACCCGTGGGACGCACCTCAAGCCGCGGTCGACCGTTCCCAGGCCGTCGACGTCTCGATGCCGCACTCCACCCGTCGGCCCACCATCGAAGGCACCGGTCGCTACGGAGCACTGCTCGGTGCGTTCCTGCAATTGTCCGACACCGAGACGATGTCCGACGACGCAATCCGTGCGATGAGACGCGCGTACAGCGCCGACATCTCCGTGATCGACGACGCAGTCGGCCGCATCGTCGCCGCGTTGGACGCAAAAGGGATCGCCGACGACGCGTGGGTGATCTACACGAGCGACCACGGCGAGATGGGCGGCAATCACGGGCTCATGTCGAAGTGTGTGCTCTACGAGCCGGCCGTGCGCGTCCCGCTCATCGTGCGCCCACCGCGCGGGTGCGAGCCACGCGTCGTCGACGCGCTCGTCGAGCACCTAGACGTGCCTGCGACGATACGCGACATCGCGAACGCGCCGGCGCTGACGGCAGGCGTCGGCCGAACGCTCCTCGGCCACGTTCGCGGCGACGAGCCGACGAATCCGCGCACGATTTCGATCAGTGAGAACTGGGGCTTCGCGTCATTCGAGACCGATCGGTACAAGCTCGTCGTCGACGAGGACGCCGGCACGCCGTGCCAGCTCTTCGACCGGCGCGACGACCCGGGCGAGGACGATGACCGCCTCGCAGATCCGGAATGCAAGCCGGTCGTCGACGAGCTCATGGACAGCTACGTGCGGCCGTTCCTCACGGTGGCGCCCAAACGTCCTCACAAGAGCCCGTTCACCAACTGACGGAACTACGACGAATGAGATGTGTCGACGATCAAGACGCTGCACGGAGCATGGTGCGAGATCTTGTTCGGCACGCTTCCGAGCACGAAGCGCTTGACGCTCGCCATGCCTCGGTTGCCGACGACGAGGAGATCGGCGCCGACATCTTGCGCCACCGCGATGAGCGCGTCGGACGGGTCTCCCTGCATCGAGTGCGACTCGACCTTGACGCCACTGAGCTCGGGGCTCCCGGCCGCGCGCTTGCAGACGTCGGCCGCATGCTCGGCGATGCCGGCGTTCACCCCCTCGACATCGACGGTCGGCCCGCCCGCCGTCGCCGACAACGCCGCCTCGCTGGCGAGCAGCGGTCGGTACGCGTAGACGACGTGCAGCATCGCGTCGCTCGCCTTCGCGAGCATCGCGGCGTGGCGCACTGCGACGCCCGCCGTATCCGATCCGTCCGTGCCCACCACGGTGGTCTCGTACATGCCGGAATTGTGGCACCCGTGAGCCGCGCTCGGCCAGCTGACGCGGGGTCGGCTATCCCTCGTTCGCGCGACGGAGCCGTTCAGCCATCACGCGCATCACCGACACTGCGAACGTCGGGTGCTCCTGTACGAGGAAGACGAAAAGCTTCTCGTCGACCCGCACGATGCGGGACTGCTAGATGACGACGGCCGATCCGCTGCGCGGGCGCGTGTCGATCAACGCCATCTCGCCGATGATCCCGCCGGCACCGACGACCTCGACGACCCGCTCGCCGACTCGCACCTCGACCTTGCCCTCGACGACCGCGAACATCGAGTCGCCCGCATCTCGCTCGGCGAAGAGGATCGCGCCGGGCGCGGCGTCGTAGGCGTCGGTGGAATGCCTGAACAGGTTGATCTCGTTCATAGGCGAGCATTCTGCCGTCGTGGAGTCGACGCGCGTCAACCGGAGCATCGAGATGTGCGCGCGCGATACTTCGCAGGTGGAGGAATTGCTCTCACTCGCGCAGCAGTTCCCGCGCCGATCATTCGAACCGGGCGAGGTGCTGCTCGTCGACGGCGAATCGGTCCAGGCGCTGTTCGTACTGATCGAAGGCGCGCTGAGGATCGAGAAGGCCGGAGTCGCTGTCGCAATTATGACGGAACCCGGTGCGTGCGTCGGGGAGATGTCGTTGCTGCTCGGCGTGCCGCCCACCGCCGACGTCGTTGCGAGCGAGAAGTCGGTGCTTGCGGTCATCGAGAACGCGCGCACGCTGCTCGAGGGTGAAGCCGGTTTGGCGCTCATCCTGGCTCGTCTTCTTGCCGAGCGCCTGCAGGTGATGACGACGTACCTCGCCGACATCAAGCGGCAGTACGCCGATCACGAAGGCGGCCTCGGAATGGTCGACGTCGTGCTCGGCAGCCTGATGCAACGGGCGGGTGCACGCAGCGAGATCGGGTCGGAACGCGATCCCGATCCCGAGTACTAGACCTCGGCGAAGATCCTCTCCTCGACCCCGGCCAGAGACGACCACCTCGCTGATCTCTCGTCGGTGTCGATCTCGATGCATGCCGGAACCGGACCGATCTGCCGGCCCGCGTTGAAGACGAACGTCGAACCGATCTGATCGATCCAAGAGCCGTCGGCGGCGAACGGCGACTGGTGCACATGTCCGCACAGAACGATGTCGGGACGATGCTGTTCGATCCACGCGGAGAGTCGGTCGTCGCCATAGTGCCGTTTGCCGGTCCAGCTCGTGGGTGACGCGTCCGGCGGCGCGTGGTACACCCAAATCCATTGTCGATCGCCGGCCACAGCGGCGTCTTCCGCCAGCTGACGGTCGACGACCTCGCACGTCAGCGGCCCGTCCCACCACGGGCACACCGTCACCATGACGAGGTCGGTCTCGATGCGCGTCCCGTCGACGAAGACCCCTGAGCCCCGGGCCGCTTCGAGCCATCGTGCCGAACGCTCGCCGAGCTCGTTGCTGGCGTTGAGGTCGTGATTGCCGGAACACGCGACAACGGCCGTCTTGGCCGCGATGCGCGCCAGGTACTCGAGCACGACTGCGATCTGCGCATCCGGCGCGACGATCGAAGCGATGTCGAGGTGGTCGCCCGCCATCACGACCAGGTCGAAGTCGGCCGCAACCGACGAGACCCAGTCGAGTTGCTTGAGCGTGTAGTGCAGATCGGACACCACAAGCACCCGCATGCACGGCGATCGTATCCGGAGCACTCGCCGTGAGAAGCACCGACAGCTACCCGTCACGGGCGAGAGCGCCATCGGTATGCTTTGCCGGTGGCCAGGGATCG
>DAIQOP010000226.1:0-6685 GCA_036787815.1 Actinomycetota bacterium | reverse complement strand
AGCACGAACGGTGCTCCGCGCGCGAGCGCACCGAGCACGGCGCCCGCGCCCGCCACCGTCGGTGGCCCGGTGAGCAGCCCGCCCGCCGGCTCGGGATGCTCCACCCACTCCCGTACCCGCGCCGCGAGATCGGCGTTCGTGAGCCGCTCGCCGTCGCCGACGAGCGCGAGCCCTTCCGGTTCGCGGCGCGCCCGGCGCTCCACGAGCAGCTCGTGCACGGCGAACGGCGGGACGCCCACGACGCGCGGCACGTGTGCCGGCCAGTACCACGACGGCGCGATCGCGATCGTCTTCGGCATGGCCCTCAGCCCCTCGATCCGGTCGGCACGGCACGCATCAGATCCCGCCCACGGTCAGGGTCGCGACCACGAACGTCGCCACGAGCGCGACGACGAGCTCGGCCCGCAAACAGCGATCCATCCGCCCGATCGCGCGCGCAACCCGAGCACGCGCCGCGGCCCGCGCCTCGGGGTCCAAGTCGCTCGCCATCCGCACGTGCAGCGCGGGATGCGCGAGGAACGCCATCAGCCCGACGATCCCCACCAGCGTCACCCAGCACGCGCCGGCAACGAGCACCGTTCGGCCGTACCGATCGCCGGGTGACAGCGACACGTGGGGGACCCGCGCCGCGAGCTCCGCGACGGCCGATCCGCCCGCCAGCATGAGCATGGTCAGAGCGACCCACCGGTAGCGGCGACCCATCTGCTGACAGGCGACACCGATCTGCGCCATCGGCAGGTGCTCCTGCACGGGCCGCCACACGAGCTCCATCGTGAGGGCGCCGCCCAGGTAGACGGCCCACGCCAGGAGCCCGAAGTACGCCCACAGCCCATTCCAGGTCACCCGCGCCTCCGTCCTCAGAAGATGCCGGCGTGCTCGACGAGACCCGCGCCCACGAACGGCAGGAGCACCGCGATCACGAGGTCGATGCGCGTGATGAGGGTGATGCGCGACGCGGCCTTGATCATCTCCTGCTGACGGCTCTGCACCTGCGCCGCGCCGACCTGCGCGGTCATCTTCCCCTTGAGCTTCGGTCGCAGCAGGAACGTGATGATCGAACCGTTCACCACCAGGACGACCCACAGCAGGATCATCACGAAGAGCGTGCGCCCGTACGAGCTGGCGAAGAGCCCGTGGCCGACGAGCAGCTTGTCGGTGCGGGCGGGGAAGGTCTGGAGGATGCCGCTCAGCAGCAGGAGCCCGAGCGCCGCCCACACGACCACGAGGAACCGATCCGCGGTCTTCTCGCCCATCATCTGCTGTTGGGCCGGCGGGATCGCCTTCTGCGCGGGACCGAGCACGAACTCCATCACCAGCGAGCCGCCGACGTACGCGGCCATCCCGAGCAGGTGGAAGTACATCGCGACGACAGCCATCCACTCTCCGCGCATCACACACGTCCCGTCGGGTCGGGCTCCCCCGGATGCCAGGCGGCGAAGTGCTCCGTGATGGCGGGCGTCACCGCCACCTGCTCGCCGTCGTGACTCTGGAAGCGCCGGTAGAAGTCCGGGTCCACGTGATGGACCTGGACCGAGAACTTCGCGCGCACGGGGCTCACGTACGCGGGGCAGCAGCCGTACTTGTCGACGATGTACTCGACGGTGTCGATGGCTGCGGCTTCGACCCAGTCGGGGATGTGCGCCCTCGGACTCTCGAGGATCTCGCGCACGGTCTCGCTCGCGTACGGGCCGCCGTTGCGCTCGTCCCAGTTGGCGTCGCGTGCGAGCGGTGCTCCCGCGCGGTACCGCAACTCCTTGACGTGCCGGACCGCGTCGGCCGCGGTCGGGAACTGCGGTGACGGCACCACGACCGGTTCCTTCACCCCGGGCCGTCCGAGGCACGTGACCGTCTTCGCGGGGTTGCGCGCGTCGTCGCGCTCGAGGAACGTGAAGCCGAGACCTCGCGCGACCTCGGGGTACGCGCCGAGCAGTAGGTCGTCGGCGTACGAGCCCACCGGCCACGCGCCGAGCCCGAGCGCCTCGGCCGCGAGGCGGATGTTCTGCACGACGCACGCGGCCTGACTCGCATGCAGGATGAGCGCGAGCTCGTCGAAGACGGGGAGCGGGAACCCGACCTCGAGGAAGCCGGGGCGGATCCACTCGTCGCAGCCCGCGGGCTTCCCCGTATCGGGGTCCATCAGGTAGAAGCCGGACCACTCGTACGACGAGAGCAGCATGTTGTACCACTCGAGCCCGACGTCACCGACCGGCACGAACCACGTGCTGCCCGGACGGTTCAGGTTGTACTGGCCGGGGCCCATCGCGTTGACGTTGTTCGTGCCCTCGGGCGCGGTGCGCCACCCGACGTCGGGCCGCTGCGGGTCCACCAGGCTGCGGTCGGCGCGGTACCAGTGGAGCACCTTTCCGTAGTCGTCCGGCCCCGCGATCTCGACCGGTGCGAGCCGCTCGGGCGCGGGCCGGTAGAGCGACACGCCATCGTCGTTCACCACGAAGAGGTCCACCGAGAGGTCGTTCGACGACGCGGGCACGGTGCGGCCGGCCCAGGAGAGGAGCCCCGACAGGCCGCCGTGCACGGCAACATCGGCGAGCGCGACCCCGTTGGGACCGAGCGCGGCCCACGCGAGGAGCGCCTCCTCGACCTCGGAGAGGCGCACCACGGGCGCGGGGGAGCTCCACGCGAGCGGTCCGCGCGGTTGGGTCACGGTACGGCCCCCGGCCCACGTGAACGTCTCGGCCTCGCCGGTCTCGCTGCGGTACCCGAGCCCCATGCGCCGCGTGCGCAGCGTGGAGAGCACGCGGAACAACGACGGCGTCTGCTCGAACGCACGCGCGAGCAACGCCTGCTCATGCGGCTCCACGGGCGCGGGCCGCGTCTCGTGGTGGTAGCCGGGGCGGGGTTCCGACGCGGTCATCGCTCCTCCACTCTCTCGACTTCCACGTACACGGCCCGGTCGGACGGGACGGGCTGCCCCCCGAACGGCAGGTAGCGCAGATGGCCGTAGCGGCTCACCAGGTGGAGCCACTTCACCATCCCCGGCTCCACCTCGTTCGAGCCCTGCCAACCCTCGAACATGTGGGGCTCGAAGCCGTTGTAGACGATCAGCTGGCCCGGACGCACCCGCCCGGTCACCCGCGCCATCGCCTGGAACGCACCGAGGTCGTTCCTGACCCGCACGGTGTCGCCGTCCTCGACGCCGCGGGCCGCCGCATCGTCGGTCCCGAGCACCACGAGCGGCTGCCCGCGGTGGGTCCCCAGCAGCACGCGGTTGCCCATCGCGATCGAGTGCACCGTCCAGCGCGAGTGGCCGCTCGTGAGCGCGAGCGGGTAGTCGCCGCCCGCCTTCGGCGGATCCTTGTGGCGCGGGAGGCCCTCGTCGGCCTCGAGGAACCAGGGGTGGTCGACATAGAACTGGGCGCGTCGCGTGAGCGTCGGGAACGGCACGCCGCGCTCGACGTGCCACGTGTACGCGCTGAGCACGCGGTCGGGCTCGACGTCGGTCGCGAGCGACAGCCCGGGTGCGAACATGCCGAGGCCGGTGAAGCGCACGCTCCCATCTTGGCGCAGCGTCTCGATCGAGGTCCCCGCGGGAAGCGTCCCGACCTCGGCGGAGTCGCGCACCCACTCGTCGAGGACGTCCTCCTCGCGCTCCCACGCACCGTTCGCGGTGAACGCCGCCTCGAGGCCGTCGAGGCGGCGTTGCTGGCGGCGACCGTCGAGGTACTCGGTGAGGCCGCGCTCGATCGCGAGCTCCTGCACACGCCGGGCGAGCAGCCGGAAGATCTCCCACTCGGTCTTCGCCTCTCCGGGGGGCTCGACGGCGGCGTCGGAGAACCCGAGGTGGAACGTGTGCGAGATCGTGTACTGCAGGTTCGGGCGTTCGTACTGCATCGCGACCGGCAGCACGATGTCCGCGTGCATCGCGGTGGTCGAGAGCCGGAAGTCGGCCACGACGACGAGCTCGAGCTTCGGCCACAGCTCGTCGAGCAGTCGGGCCCGCCCGCCTCGAGACCGGCGCAGCGGGTTCGTGCCGACGAGGAACAGCACCTGTGGATCGACGTCCTTGCCCGGCCGGGTGAGCCCACCCCACCAGCCGCGCTGCACCGCGTCGTTGAGGTACTCGTCGAAGCTGCGGGTCATCGCGGGGTCCGACCACTCGGCCCGGTTCCACGAGTCGCGGTAGCCGCAGTGGTGGTAGTTGAAGAACGCGGGCGGCGTCGAGGTGCCGGCCACGACCGACATCGCGAGGAGCTGGTTCCCGATGATCTCGTCGCTCGCGTCGGTGTCCTGGGCGCGGATCGTCGCGATCGCGCCGTCGATGCCGTCGATGATGCGCGCGGTCTCGTCGACGCCGCGCCGCGTCTTCATCGGGAAGAGGAAGAAGCCGTCGAGACCGGCGAGCGCCAGACCCGTGATTCCGGTGCCGGGCTTCCCCCAGTTTCCGGTGAGCGCGAGGAGCAGGCACATGGACCGCTCCATGAGGTCGCCGTGGTAGTACTTCGCCGCGTTGAAGCCCTCGAGGATCTTCGTGCGGCCGCGCGCGATCGTGCGGGCGAGCTCGCGGATCGTCTCGGGCGACGCGCCGCACACCTCGGCGGCGTGCTCGGGGGTGTAGACGGCAAGCCGTTCGCGCAACAGGGCGAAGACCGTCGTGACCTCGGCCTCGGTACCGTCGTGGAGCGTGACCGTCCAACGGCCCTCGAGCGCGGGCGACCTCCCGCCGAGGTCGAGCGTGTCGCGCGGCGCGGCCCGCAACCCGTCCTCGGAGTCCCAATGGAAGAAGCGGTCCTCCCGGTCACCGGCCTCGACGTCGTTGCCGCGGAGGAACCGGCCGGTCTCGACGAGCACGAGGAGCGGCAGGTCGGTCTGCGCGCGCACGAAGTCGAGATCGGCGAGGTCTTCGTCGAGGATCACGCGGCACATCGCAAGCGCAAGCGCGGCGTCCGTCCCCGGCTTCAGCGGGACGTATTGATCGGCGAACACGGCGGTCGCGTTGTAGTCGGGCGCGATGGCGACGACGCGCGCGCCGCGGTAGCGCGCCTCGGCCACGTAGTGGAAGTAGGGAATCGAGGTGTACGCCGGGTTCGAGTGCCAGCAGAGCACGACGTCGGAGTGGAACGTGTCGTCCACGCTGCTCGCGCAAGAGAACTTGCCGAACGTGATGTGGTGACCGGTCGGGAAGTCGTTCACGAGACCGTTGGCGTCGAGCGTCACCGCGCCGAGCAATCCCGCGAAGCGCATGACCGGCGCCTGGGTGAGGAGCCCGCCCTCGACCGACTCCTCGAACACGATCGACTCCGGCCCCTCGAAGTCGATCGCCTCGAGCAGCGCGTCGGCGACGGTCGTCAGGGCCTCGTCCCAGGTGATCTCCTCCCATGCACCGCTGCCCCGTTCGCCGACGCGACGCAGCGGGTGGAGAACGCGGTCCTCGCTCGTGAGCTGGAGGCTCCACGCGCTCCCCTTCTGGCACCCGAGGGGGTTGAGGTCGGGAACGCGGTCCTCGATCGCGTCGAGCGAGCCGCCGGTCTCTTCGAAGGCCGCCTGACCATCGCGCACGAACACCCGATACGGGCACGTGGCGAGACAGTTCACGCAGTGCGTACCCCACGCGACGCGGTCCCACGTCCACCGACTCCGATAGTGGTCCTCGGTCGCGGTTGCCATGCTGGCCCCTCACGACGTATCGCGCCAGTGTTCCGACCGAAACCCTAGAAACTCTGGCTATGATTGTCAACATGTCGGGGTTCGACCACGGTGGGCCCTTCGGCCCTGTTCACAGCCTGCCCAAGCTGGTACGAAGCGAAGACCGGTGTGCGACAGATCGGGGGGTGCAGTGAGCTTCGGCATTCGTCCCGGGTGTGACGGTTGCGGCGCGTGCGTCTCGGCGTGTCCTCGCGGCGCGATCCGCCTCGCCGCCGTCGGCGCAGCCATGCCCTACGAGGTCGCGGCGCTCGAATGCAACGACTGTTGGTCGTGCGCGCCGGTGTGCCCGCGAGGGGTCCTCGGACCGGACCCGCGCTGGGCCGTGTGTCGCTCGCGCGGGTGCCCGCTCTCGAGTCGCCGGCTCTCGGGCTGGGCGTGCACCGAGGGCTGGGCCCGCTGCCCGAAGTGCAACAGCGCACTGTGGAAGCCGCCAGGCTCCGGTGAGTGGCGTTGCGCGCGCTGCGACCTCGAGACGCGCGTCGTGTGTCCGAAGGCGCGAATGTCGGGTACTACTCGCCAGACCGCGGGAAGCCCGACCACCTGACTTCGGTGAACCGGCCCGGTGGCTACGTTGCCTCGTCCGGTAGGCCACCACCCGTGAACGCTGGGAAGCGTGCGGCGAACAGCGAGAGGCACTCGGCCTTCGTGCGGGCCGCGCAGCCTTGGCACGTCAACGCGTCGACACTGTGCAGGTGACCGTGCACCAGCGCCCAGCAGTGACCGCAGGCGGGGCACAGCCAGTGCTGCGAGGGCGTGACGCTGGCCACCGCGTGAAGCTCCTCGTCGCAGATCGGGCAGCCACGCGACCGGACCCAAAACTCTGCGAGCTCCGCAGTCAAGAAGGCATCGCGGACCACGGCGCACCCCCCGCGATCGTCGAGTACACCCACGATGAGCACTTTCCGGAGCTCGGGGATAGGGCCGTTCGTCCCAACTCGCGAACGCGGTCCTCTGACTTCTGGTGTCAGCTGGCGGCAGGGGCGTAGGCGCATGTCGGGTCGGCCGCGAGCGCGTCGCCGGTCAG
>DAIQOP010000225.1:2097-6729 GCA_036787815.1 Actinomycetota bacterium | reverse complement strand
TTCGTCGACGAGGAAGCGGAAGCCGTCGGTCGCGTTCTTGGCCGAACCTTGCGGGAGCCCGTGCTCGGGATGCAGCACGAACTCGACGGGTCGGTCGAGGAGCCCTTGTTCGATCGCCTCGTCGAACGCGAGCCGGTGGATCTTGTCGTAGCCGCCGCCCGGGCCCTCGAGCGCCGAGCCGAGCCATCCGATCCTGATCGGTTCCACGGGTGCTCCTTCGTCGCCACCGTCGGGCGAACGTGCGCCCGCATACTGCATAGCCGCCATCGCGACGCGCAACCGGGGCGAGCGGCCGCGGCCGCGTCGGCTCCGTGCCGTCTCCGGCATCGCGCGTGCCTACGGCGACGGCAGCGCTTGCCGTCGCCGTTCGAGGAGCGCGTGCTCGGCCGCGTTGTTCGCCAGCTCGAGCGCTCGGTCGTAGGCGAGGCGGGCGTCGTCGTAGCGCTCGAGCCGAACGAGGAGCGCGGCCTTCGTCGCGTGGAACAGGTGGTAGCGGTCGAGGTCGAGCGGCTCGATGAGCGCGAGCGCCGCGGCGGCGCCGTCGATCTCGGCGACGGCGACGGCGCGATTCAGCACCACCACGGGGCTCGGCGCGATCGCGAGGAGCTGGTCGTAGAGCGTCACGACCTGGCGCCAGTCCGTGTCCGGTGCAGTCGCGGCGTCGCTGTGCACGGCGTTGATGGCGGCCTGGATCTGGTACGGGCCGGGTTGATTGCGGAGCAGGCAGCGTCGCACGAGCGCCTGGCCCTCGGCGATGAGGGCGCGGTCCCAGGTCGCGCGGTCCTGATCCGGCAGCAGCACCATCTCGCCATCGGGCGTGGTGCGCGCGGTGCGGCGCGATTCGGTGAGCAACAGGAGTGCGAGGAGCCCGATGGCCTCGGGTTCGTCGGGCATGAGCTCGACGAGGAGGCGCGCGAGGCGAATGGCCTCCGTGCAGAGGTCGGCACGGATGAGCGCGTCGCCCTCGGAGGCGGTGTAGCCCTCGTTGAACACGAGGTAGATCACCGCGAGCACCGATCGGCGCCGGTTCGGGAGCTCGGCGTCGCGCGGCACCCGGTAGGGGATCTTCGCGTCGCGGATCTTCCGCTTCGCGCGCACGAGCCGTTTCGCCATCGTCGCTTCGGGCACGAGGAAGGCCCGGGCGATGTACGGAGTCTCGAGCCCTCCCAGGAGGCGCAGCGTGAGCGCGACCTGCGCGGAAGGGGCGAGGGCCGGATGGCAACACGTGAAGATCAGGCGGAGCCGGTCGTCGCTCACGTCTTCGTCCTTCACGGGCTCGGCGTGCTCGTGCAACAGCGCGGCCTGCGCGTGACGGTCGTGGCGTGACGCCTCACGGCGGAGACGGTCGATCGCCCGGTTGCGAGCCGTCGTGGTGATCCAACCGCCCGGGTTCGGTGGCAGCCCCGCTTCCGGCCACCGTTCGCTCGCGACGACGAACGCCTCCTGCACCATCTCCTCGGCGAGGTCGATATCGCCGAAGAGACGGACCAGGGTGGCGACCACCGGAGCGGATTCCTCACGGAAGATCCGTTCGAGCGCCGTTGCGTCGACGGTCGCGCCGGTCGGGGAGGACGACTCGCCCAACTCAGGCTTCGGGTTCGTCTTGGAACGGACGGACTTCGACGGGCGCCATGCAGGCGACCGATCCCTTCGCCGCCCACTCGAGCGCGGCGTCGAGATCGGGTGCCGAGATGATCCAGAAGCCGCCGAGTTGCTCCTTCGTCTCGGCGAACGGGCCGTCGGTGAGGATCACCTCGCCGGCCTCCGCGCGCACGACCGTCGCGATCGACGGCGGTTGGAGCCCGCCCCCGAACACGAAGGCGCCGGCGGCCATGAGCTCCTGGTTGAACACGTCGACCTGGTCGAACGCCTGCTGCATCAACTCGGGTGTGGGGGCGGGCGGCGCGTCTTCGGTGTGGTGCACGGCCAAGAGGTACTGGGTCATCGTGATGTCCTTTCGGGTGAGAGCCGTCGGATCGGAACGGTTGGACGAGAACGGTTGGGTGAGAACGGCGAGGCGCGTGAGTGTGAGCGCGATCTTCGTCGAGATGTGGGCGCGGTCACGGCTTGTCCTTTGGTCTCCGACCGGCCCGGTGCCGGCCTCTCACCCATGCCTACGAACGCCCCGGAACGCAGAGGACACCACCCGTCGAGATTTCCCCGGCGGCCCGCGAGGTGGCCCCCGACGGGTGGAGAAGGCCCACTTCTTGAGAGACTGGGGTCCGCCGGGCGGTAGAGCACCCGCCCGCCCGGGAAGAACCTGGGAAGGAAGCCGAGCGCGGAGGCACGGTCGTCGGTGGGGATACGACCGACGGAGGAGCGGTCGATGCTCGAAGATCTCGACCCAGAGGCGTTGCGGGAGCCTTACCTCGCCGCGACGCCCTGGCCGCACCTCGTCGTCGACGAGGTCGTGGCGTCGGACCTCGCGGTCGGCGCCGCCTCCGAGATCGCAGAGCTTCCGCGCCGCGCGCTCGTGGGCCGGCGCTCGCGCCGCCAGGTGAAGATCAGCTCGACCGGCATCCACGACCTCGGCCCCCGAACCCGAGAGCTCCTGCGCACGATCAGTGGGCCCGAGATCATCGAGCTGGCCGAGCGCGTCACGGGCATCGACGGTCTCACCGCCGATCCGGAGTTCTGCCGGGCAGGGGTTTTCGTCACGCCGCCCGGTGGCTGGCAGCGTGTGCACGAGGATTTCCCGGTGCATCCGCAGACGGGCCTCTGGAACCGGGTGGTCGTACTGCTCTATTGCAGCGCCTATGCCGAAGGCTCGGGCGGCCGGCTCGAGCTGTGGCCCCCCGACATGACGTCGGTGGGCCGGCGCATCGAACCTCGACCCGGTCGGCTGGTGATGTTCGAGACGATGAGCACGCACCCGCACGGTGTGGAAGCGCTCGCGCCGAGCGCGGGTTCGCGGGTCGTGCTCGCGAGCCGGCTCTATTCGCGCGAGCCGCCCGCGGCCACGCCGAGCCGTCCGCTGTGGCGCTGGAGCCGCCGCCCTGACGAACGGCGGCGCGACGTGTGGCCCAGCCCTTCGGAAGCCGCGCGCGAGCTGCGGGCGCGCGTGAGGCGCAGCTTGTCGGCGCACAAGGTCGCCGGGAGCGGTCGAGACACGGGCTACTGAGCGTCTCGCCAACCGACGGTCGCCTGCTTCGCGAGCGGTTGTCGCGGGCGCTTCGTCGTCGAAACTCGAGACGGCGAGGCGAGGGCGCTCGTCACACGGCGGTCATGAGCCCGGAGTCGGTTCCACCCGACGTCCGAGTCGATTCGCCCACGCGTCCACGCATCCGCGCGTCCCTGCGCGCACGAGACCCCTCACACCCGGGCGTCGTCTGAGGAGGTCGCTGATCGGGCGCCAGAAGAGGTGGCCCGCAGTGACCGCGAGTGCCCGCGACCATGTCGTGTAGCGCCGCATGATCACGATGTGGTTTCGTACGGCGTAGTAGCGGCGCCACGCGTTCTCGCGCCGCGGAGGTGGACCGACCGCGGGTCCGATCCGACCGACGTTGCGTCGGTGCGCGAGCCACACCGGACCGGAGGCGTAGACGCCGTAGCCGCCGCGCCCGAGCCGAAGGCAATAGTCGAGATCGTCGAAACCGAAGAAGAGATCGGCGTCGAACACTCCGATCTTGCGCGCGGACGCGACACGGATCGTCGGAAGCTGGTTGCCGGCGACGTAGCTGACCGTGATCGGGCCGGACAGCTCTTCGTCGGAGGGTCGTACGAGCTGCCCGCGCCGCGCGTCGAACATCGCACCGGCAAGGCCGACGGCGCCGACCGGGGCGCCGCGGGCGATCAGCCATTCACCGAAATCGCGGAGCACCCCGATCGTGCCCGGCGGTCCCGGAATGCCGTCGTCGTCGAGCAGCACGATCCAGTCGTCGTCCGAAGCCGCGCCGGCGAGCACGCGCCCCATGCCTTCGGCGATCCCACCTGCCGGTCCGGAGTTCTCTTCCATCGGCACGTAGGTCACCGCGAGACGCGTCGCGGCCGCGACCGCGACGGCTCGCGACGCTTCGGAGGGCGCGTTGTCGACGATCGTCAACGACGTGAGACCGGCACCCGCAAGGTTGTCGATCACCCTCGAGAGCGACTCGGGTCGATTGAACGTGATCACCACACCGTGCATGCCGCCGGGTTGGTGCTCGGAGGGAGAATGAGCGGAGCGATCCTCCACGACCCGCGCGCGGCCGGCCGGAGCGCCGCGCGGGGGGCGGCGCAGACACGAGCGCACCACGCCGGCGAGGTTCCGGTAGCGCGCCCACGACGTCGGATCGGTACGTATCGATGCCGCCGTGAGCTCGAGCGCTTCGCGACGTTTCCCCAGTCGTGCCGCGCTCGTGCCCGCGATCGCGTAATAGGTCGAACGCCGACGCTTCGGAGATGTCGGGCCCGAGGCCGGACTGTCGAGGAGCGCCCGATCGCCGAGGATCGCCCGCGCCGACTCGTACTTTGCCAAGTCGTAGGAGCGATCGGGTTGTGCGTATCGCACCTCGAGTGGTTCGGCCACGAGTCCCATGGTGAAACCCTCGTCGCGCGCAAGGTTGCGGACCCGCCATCCCAGCTCCGTGTTCTCCGCGAACCGCAGGCGTTCGTCGTAGCCACCGACCGCGGTGAAGATGCGCCGGCTGATCG
>DAIQOP010000225.1:0-2087 GCA_036787815.1 Actinomycetota bacterium | reverse complement strand
AGGAACACCCCGACATACTGGGGCTCGGCAGGTGTCGCTTCGGGCATCCGCGTGCGCCACTCACGCCGGTCCGGCGACACCTCGATCCACCCCGAGAACACGACACCCCAACCGTTGGTCTCGGCTCCGTCGCGAAACCGTTCGAGCGCGCTCGGCAGGAGCTCGTCGTCGCTGTCGACGAAGACGAGGAACTCACCGCGCGAGATCGCCGCGCCGGCGTTTCGGGCCGCCGAGACGCCACCACGGGCCTGCGGGTGGTACGTGATCCGCGGGTCGTCGATCGCGGCGACAACCGCTTCCGTGTCGTCGTCGGAGCCGTCGTCGACGACGATCAACTCGAAGTCGCCTTCGGTCTGTTCGAGCACGCTCCGTATTGCGGTCGGCAACAGCGATGCGCGGTTGAACGTGGGAATGATGACGCTGAATTGCGGTGGATGCATCGCCGTCCAGGACGAGGTCTATGCGGGGCTCCGCTGGTTCATTCTTCCATGCGCAGCGGCGAACCGCGGGTGCCGTACCGCGCTAGCCCCCGTGGGAGTTCCACGTGAGATCCGCGCGTCCGAGCCGGCGGGCCAGCGCGGCCGCGTCCGTGTACAACGCGTCGGCGATGGCGGCGGGTACAGGGCCCTTCGATTCGTCGAGCCGCTGCTGATAGACCCCACCGCGCCGTGTGCCCATCGCCGCGAGCGCGCGTCGCGCCGGCCGCGGCAGTCGTTCGAGCGGCGCGATCAGCCCGCGGTCGAAGAGTCGCCGTGCGATCCCGCCGAACTGCGCCTTCTGCTCGGTCACGTTGTAGACGTCCGTCGGGTGTGGTCGCGGTGCGAGACCGAGGTGCCCGACGATCGCAGCCCATCCGAGCGACGGTTCGGTCACGACGTCCTCGAACCGGACCACGCACAGACGATCGGCCGCGGTCTCGGCGAACGGTCGCAGGCACGTGTCGTACATGCTGTCGGTCACATACGGCGACGCTGCATCCGAGAGCGCGTCCCAGAAGCACCGCTGCTCGCGACCTCGCTGTACCTGGTGCCGGTAGTGCGAGCGCGCGCGTTCCACCGGATCGCGAAGGAGGCACACGAGCTTCGCATTCGGAAGGCACGCCGCGATGCGCGGCGCAGCCACGGTGCTGCGCTCGGCGGCGCTGTACTCCACGGACGCCTCTCCCGCGAGCACGTCGCCGGGGATGTCGGCGAAGAGCGACGAGTACCAGTCGATACCGCGCGAGTAGTTCTCGTCGCGCGAGAAGAAGTTCGGCTCCTTCGGCCCGGACATCGTGATCTCGGGTTGGTCGTCGAGCCATCGGTACAGCGTGGTGGTGCCCGACTTCGCCGTGCCGATCACCAGGAGGTCGGGAAGGCGAGAGATGCCCACGAGCGCGCACGCTAACCGCGATGCGTCGCTGCCGAGGCTCCGAGTGACAGCCGCCGCAGGCAACCTCACCCGGTTGTCGAGCGGCGACGGGAATCGAACCCGCCGTCGCAGCTTGGGAATCTGACGGGGCGGTTGCCGCCCATCCCCGAAGCTTCGCGCGGAGGATCGATCGCAGTCACGATTCGGGAATCACGAGTGGGAGGAGATTCAAGAGGATCTGCTCGCTGGCGCTGAACCATCCGCGTCTCGGGTGAGGAGCCCGATCGTCACGGTGAATGTGTGGGAAGCCGAGGATCGAGGGGATTCGCGTCTTAGAATCCGGTATTCCTACAGGTCGCGCGCTGACGGAGCCTGGGGTCCGGCGCCACGGTAGGTCGTGTCACGACGGAGAGGCGACGAAGCGATGTGGGACGGCTCGGGAGCCGACGGCGTGGAAAGGGCGCACCAAGACTTCCGGTCGTTGTCGAGCGAGCCACGCCACGCCGAGGTGCCGTGAGCGACAGACGCGGTCCACGCCAGACCTTCCTGCAGAGAACCGCTCTCTGGATGCCCGCCGGCGTCATCGGGCTGCTGATGCTCCCGCTGGTGGTTACGAGCCGAACCTTCGGTGACGACTGGACAGTGCACCTGTGGCTCGTCCGCCAGCAGGAGATGAACATCCAGGCGAACGGTCGGCCCGGTCTGTTCCTCTCCGCGAAGCCGCTCGGCGCGTTCTA
>DAIQOP010000224.1:0-6737 GCA_036787815.1 Actinomycetota bacterium | reverse complement strand
GAGCCGCGAGCCGGTGCCCTTCGCGATCACGCTCACGAACCTGCTCGACGACCCCACCGTCGAGGGCGTCGTCGCGACCGGGCACGACATCACCGATCGCGTCAAGGCCGTCGACGAGCTCCGCGCGACCAACTCGCTGCTTGCCGCGACCCTCGAGTCGACGGCCGACGGAATTCTCGTGGTCGACCGGCGCGGCACCGTCACCAGCTTCAACGGTCGATTCGTCGAGATGTGGCGCCTCTCGCCGGCCGCGCTCGAGTCGTTCGGCGACGCGAACACGCTCGCGTTCATCGTCGACCAGCTCTGCGATCCCGCGGTGTTCGTCGCGAAGATCCAGGAGCTCTACGCCGATCCCGAGGCCGAGAGCCACGACACCCTCGAGTTCCGCGACGGCCGGGTCTTCGAACGCGACTCGCTGCCCCACCGGATCGGCGGGGAGGTCGTGGGCCGGGTCTGGAGCTTCCGTGACGTCACCGAGCACCGGCGCCTGCAGAGCGAGCTGATCCACCAGGCGTTCCACGACCCGTTGACCGGGCTCGCGAACCAGGCCCTCTTCCGCGACCGTGTCGACCATGCCACCGACCGGTTGCAGCGGCAGGGCGGGCAGATGGCGGTGCTGTTCGTCGATCTCGACGACTTCAAGACCGTCAACGACAGCCTCGGTCACCTGGTCGGCGACGATCTGCTCCGGATCGTGGGCAAGCGCCTCGCGGCCTGCCTTCGCCCCGGCGACACGGCGGCGCGGCTCGGAGGCGACGAGTTCGCGGTGCTGATCGACGACCTCACGCAACCCGACGCCGCGCACGAGATCGCCGAGCGCATCAGCGTCGCGTTGCGGGAGCCGGTCGTACTCGGCTCGAAGCGCATCTCGGCGAAGGCGAGCATCGGGATCGCGTTCGGCTCGGCCGGCGCGCACGCCGACGAGATGCTTCGCAACGCCGATCTCGCGATGTACACCGCGAAGGCCGGGGGGAAGAACTGCGTGCGCAACTTCGAGCACGAGATGCACCTCGCGGCCGTCGAACGACTCGACCTCGAAGTGCACCTCCGCGGCGCGGCCGAACGCGGCGAGCTGGTGATGCACTACCAACCCATCTACGAGCTGCGGACGGGCCGCATCGCCGCGTTCGAAGCGCTCGTCCGCTGGCAGCACCCCGAACGCGGGCTGCTCGGACCGATGTCGTTCATCCCGTTCGCGGAAGCCGGCGGGCTGATCGACGAGATCGGCCATCACGTGCTGCTGACGGCGTGCGAGGAAGCCTCGCGCTGGAGCCGGCTGGTCGGCGACGCGGCGGCGCCCGCCATCACGATCAACGTCTCGCCGCGCCAGCTGCTCGACGACGACCTCGCCGAGCGGGTCGAATCGCTGATGCACCGATGCACCCTGGACCCGGGGCGGGTGATCCTCGAGATCACCGAAGGCGCGCTCATCAAGGACCCCGACGCCGCGGCCGCCAAGCTGCTGAGCTTGAGCCGCCTCGGCGTCCGGCTCGCGGTCGACGACTTCGGCACCGGCTACTCGTCGCTCGCCTACCTCCAGCAGTTCCCGATCGACATGCTGAAGATCGACCGTTCGTTCGTGAACGACATGACGCGACCGGGATCGTCGTTGGCCGAGGCGATCGTGCAGATCGCGCACACCCTCGGTCTCGTTCCCATCGCCGAGGGAGTGGAGGCCCAGGCGCAAGCCGACGCGCTGCGCGACCTCGGCTGCGATCTGGCCCAGGGCTTCCATCTCGGCCGCCCGCTCGATGCCGCCGCGACGCGCGACCTGCTCGTGCGCGCCCCGAGGAGCACCGCGGCCTGAGGCCGAGCGGGCGCCGATAGGGTCGGCCCATGGGGTTGTCGGCACGCAGTGTGGGGCGACTCCTGCTCGTTCCGACGTGGGCGCTCGTGATCGGGCTGCTGACCATCGCCGTGGCGCACGTCGTGGCGTTCGACCACGCGCGGGTGTTCATGCTCGCCGACTCGTACACCCTGTGGATCTACCTGCCGGCCTACGCCATCGCGGTCGCGGCGATCTGCTTCCGCGCGCGCACGCTCGGGATCTGTGCCGCCGTGCTGATCGTCGCGCACCTCGCGTGGGTGCTTCCTCCCGCCTTCCGCCGCGTGTCGATTCCCGCTTCCGCGTGGGCCGCGCCGCGGTTGCGCGTCGTCAGCGCCAACCTGAACTTCGACAACCGCGAGCACGGGCCCCTGCTCGCCGAGCTCGCGCGCGACGACGCCGATGTCGTGGTGCTGGAGGAGCTCACACCCGAGTGGTGGAAGGCCGTGGAGGCAAGCGGCCTCTGGTCGAGCCACCCGTACCGCGTCGGCCGGCCGAGAACCGATCCGGGCGGCATGGCGGTGCTCTCCCGCGAGCCGCTGCGCGAGGTCGTCGTCCACGACGCCGACGGCTGGCCGATCATCACCGCGGCGATCGTCGTCGACGGCACGACCGTGCACCTGACCGGCGTGCATCTCCTCGCACCGCTCGACACGTTCAACCGCAATCAACGCCAGCAACGCGCGATCACCGCGATCATCCGCGCGCTGCCGCGGCCGCGCGTCGTCGCGGGCGACTTCAACGCCGACCCCTACAACCGGTGGTACGAACAGATACTCGGTCTCGGATTCCGCGAGGCGCACGAAGCCGTCGGGCGATCGCTGGCGACGACCTGGCCCAACGGCCAACACCATCTGCCGCCGCTGCGCCTCGACCACGTGTTCGTGGATCCGCCCATCGTCCCCCTCCGTGCCACCGAGGGACGCGGAACGGGCTCCGACCACCGCCCGATCGTGGTCGACCTCGCGATCACGCGCTCCGTTGCCGCGGGGAGGTGAACCGACCCTGCAGGCCGCCGCGGACGCGGAGCGCGACCCACGTCGGTCGGGCCCATGCGAAGTGCGACGATTGCCCGATCGCGGCGGGTGACCGGGTCGACGTGTTGCCGTGAGGCGGTGGACGCCCTCGGCCTCGCGCGCTTAGCGTTCGGGCCGGACGAGCTTCCCGGCGCGGGTCATATCGCGGGAGGCTTCGGGCGGCGGGGCACGTCGCGTGCGACTGAGGGGGACTCTGCATGGCTCACGGGTCGAGGATTCGCCGGCGGGTGGCGTTCGTGACCGCCGGCGCGATGGCGTTGTCGTTGAGTGCCGTGCAGGCGGTGTCGTCGAGTGCGGGCGCGACGCCGGCGGCGGGCGTGGCGAAGATCCAGCACGTCGTCGTGTTGATGCAGGAGAACCGTTCGTACGACTCGTATTTCGGCCGCTTGCACTACGAAGGTCAGCCCGACTCCACGGTCGAGCCGACGCGGGGGAACCCCGACCCGCTGAATCCCGGCGCGCGGATCCGTCCGTTCCTGGCGACGAGCGAGTGCACCGTCGCCGACCTCAACCACTCGTGGAACGGGACGCACCAGGAGTGGAACGGCGGCAAGATGAGCGGCTTCACCGCCGCGAACGTCGATCCGGCCGACCCGAACGGCAGCCGCACGATGGGCACCTTCGACCAGAGCGTGCTGCCGTTCTATTACGGCCTCGCCAATGAGTTCTCGATCGCGGATCACTACTTCGCGTCGGTGCTGTCGCAGACGTTCCCGAATCGCTTCTACCTGCTGACCGGTACGTCGTTCGGGCACATCGCCAACGATCTGCCACCCGCCGGTGGCTTCAAGCAGAAGACGGTGTTCCAGCTCCTCGACGAGGCGACCCCGAAGGTCAGCTGGAAGATCTACCTCGCGTCGTTCCAGGTCGAGGAGCTGTTCTCGTACGTGGTGCACCACAGCAACCACATCGCGACGATCGCCGACTACAAGACCGACGCGGCGAACGGCACCTTGCCGCAAGTGTCGTTCGTGGAGTCCGATCCGTTCGGGAACGTGAACCAGGAGAGCGACGAGCACCCGCCGGCCAACGTGCAGGTCGGCCAGAAGTTCACGCACGACATCATCAGCGCGCTCGTCAAGAGCCCGAACTGGTCGTCTTCGGCGATGTTCCTCACCTACGACGAGCACGGCGGCTTCTACGACCACGTCGCCCCGCCGGCCGCGCCGAAGCCCGACAACATCGCGCCGATGCTCCAGCCCGGAGACGCGCCCGGCGCGTTCGACCGGTACGGGATCCGGGTCCCGGCGATCGTGATCTCGCCCTACGCGCGGGCCCACTTCGTGTCGCACACCGTCTACGACCACACGTCGATCCTGCACTTCATCGAGACCCGCTTCGGGCTGCCGACGCTCACGCACCGCGACGCGGCCGCCGACCCGATGCTGGGCATGTTCGACTTCACGCAGATGTCGAACCCGCACCCCACGATCCCCGCCGCCCCGATCGACCCCGCGGGCAAGGCCGCCTGCCGGGCACTGCACCCGTAGCGATCCCAGGCGCATCGCGCGCGCAGGAGTCGCAGCTCAGCTGAGCTGGGGCTCGAGCACTCCGCGGTTGCGTTCGTCGACGAGCACGATGCGCGGCTCGTACGTCGCGAGCTCGGCCTCGTCGTAGCCGGCGTAGGTGATCACGATGACTCGGTCGCCGGGCTGCACGAGCCGAGCCGCGGCGCCGTTGAGGACGACCGAGCCCGAGCCCGGCTCCCCCTTCATGGCGTACGTCTCGAGACGGGCGCCGTTGTCGACGTCGAGCACGTGCACGTGTTCGAACTCGACGATCTCGGCGAGCTCCATCAGGTCCGGGTCGAGCGTGATCGAGCCGACGTAGTTCAAGTCCGCGCCGGTCACCGTGGCCCGATGGATCTTCGACTTCATCATCGTGCGTTGCATCGCCTGCTCCTCCGGGTTCCGGCCTCTCCGGTCCAGACCCTGTCTCGGAAGAGACTGTACCGGCGTTCGCAGTAGCTTCACCACGCGTGGATGCGATCATCGACGATCTCGCCGCACAGCATGCCGAGCTCCGTTCCCTCGTCGAGGCGTGCACCGAATCCGATTGGTCGCGCCCGACCCCGTGCGAAGGTTGGGACGTCGCCGACGTGCTCCTCCACCTCGTCCAGACCGACGAGCTCGCGGTCGCCAGCGCGCGTGGTGATCTCGATCGCTTTCGCAGCGGGTTCCTCGGAACCCGCGACGAGACGTCGCTCACCGTCGACGCCGCCGCGGCCGCGCAGGTGGAAGTCGAGCGCGCGATCGGTGGTGCGGCGATCGCGGCCCGCTGGGAGCGATCGTCCGCGAACTTGCTCGCCGAGCTGCGCGCCGGCGACCCGCACCGCCGCGTCACGTGGGTCGCCGGGCAACTCTCGTTACAGACCCTCGCGACGACGCGGCTTGCCGAATCGTGGATCCACACCGGCGACATCGCGGCCGCGCTCGGCGTCGAGCTCGCGCCGACCAACCGGTTGCGCCACGTCACACGGCTCGCGTGGCGCACGCTCCCGTACGCGTTCGCGCAGGCCGGCCTCGCGCTCAGCGGGCCCGTCGCGCTCGACCTCGTCGGCCCCGACGGAGATCGTTGGCACTTCGCTCCCGACGAACCCGCGCTGACGACGATCCGCGGGCGCGCCTCGGAGTTCTGCGCGCTCGCGGCACGACGCCTCACGCCCGCGCACACGTCACTCGTCGGTGAGGGTCCCGACGCCGCCGCGGTGCTCCAACTCGTCCGCACCTACGCGCAGTAGCCCGGTCGGGGAGTCGATCACGAAGGTCGTGGCGCCCACGTGACTCGCATGACGAGGGCCGAGCGAACCCGAACGTCGGCGCGTCCGATCGCGAACGCGCCGATCGGGCAGTGGCTCCCCTCGTCGATCTGCACGCGGTGCAGCGACACGCCGCGGTCGCGTATCTCGTCCCCGGCGGCGGGCCTCGCACGCGGGAGCACGAGCAGCGTGCTCATCGGTCTGCCAGCCACTGCTCGAACTCCGCGGCGACGATCCGCTCGTCGCGGACCCCGGTCGCCATCGGCGAGGCGAGCCAGACGATCGGCGGTCCCATGATCGCGGGGTCCAGCAGCCGCTCGCGGACCTCGGCGGGCGTGTCGTCGGGGATCATCCCGGTGTCGGTAGCACCGCCGGGGAGCAGCAGGTTGACCGTCACCGGGCTGTCGGCAAGGTCGGCCGCCATCACCCGCGACAGCGCCTCGACCGCCGCCCCGGAGGGGCCGTAGGGCACGAAGCCCCGCCGCACCATCGTGGCCTCGCTCATCGAGATCGTGACGATGCGGCCGCCGCCCTGCTCGAGCATCAACGGCACGACCGCGCGCGCCATGAGGAAACAGCCGGTCACCTTGGTCTCGAGCACGTCGCGGAAGCCGTCCGGTGGCACCGCCCAGAAGGGCTGCCGGTCCGACAGGAAGCGGGGGTTGACGGTACGCATCCCGATGCCCGCGTTGTTCACGAGCAGGTCGATGCCTCCGAGGCGCTCCCATACCTCCGCCACCCCGGCGGCGACGGCGCCCTCGTCGCGGGCGTCGAGCGCCAGCCCGAGGGCGCCGGAGCCCAGGTCGGCGGCGACGTGCCCGGCGCGCTCCGCGTCACGGCTCGTGATGGCCACGCGCGCGCCCGCGTCCACGAGCGCCCGTGCCATTGCCAGCCCGAGGCCGTTGGTGGCGCCGGTGACCAGCGCGCGGGTGCCGCCCAGCTCTGTCATGCATCGCGCAGCCTACGAGCGAGCTCGTGGTTGACCGTCACGTGCATCGGCGCTCCGGCTCAGCCGATCACTCCAGTCATGAGCAATGCCACCGCGAACGGCGCTCGCCGGGCGCGAGCGGGCTGGGTGGTCAGGCGGCGGTCGGCGAGCACGCGGGTTGTCGGAGTG
>DAIQOP010000025.1:11865-23029 GCA_036787815.1 Actinomycetota bacterium | reverse complement strand
TGGTCGAAGATCCGGCGCGACGCGAGCGCCTGGGCGCAGCCGCCCGATTGCGCTGCGAACAGCAGTTCAGCCTCGCAGCGAGCATGCGAGCGTGGCGCTCGCTCCTCGCGGAGATGGACGGCTGACCGCGACGTCCTGAGCCGCGGAGCGTCAGGCCTGAGAGTTCGGGTGGATCGCGGGCCTCGAACGCCGATGCAAGCCGCGCGCGCGACCTCAGCGACCGCGTGCCCTTCCGGAGCTGATGCGCTCGTACAACGCGAGCATGCCGCGCACCGATTGATCGAGGCGGAAGCGGCTGTCGTAGATGTGCCGGCTGCGCGCTCCGAAGGCGAGACGGCGAGCAGGATCGTCGAGCAGGTCGACCACCGCACCGGCGAGCGCACCAACGTCGCCCACACCGACGAGCAACGAGTTCTGCCCGGGCTCGACGACCTCACGGATCGACGGGATGTCGCTGGCGACGATCGGGAGGCCCATCGCCATCGCCTCGATCACGGCTCCCGGCATCCCTTCGTAGAGCGAGGGGAAGACGAAGATGTCCCCGGCGGCCAGGAAGTCGCCGACTGCGGCGACGTGGCTGAGGAACCGCACTCGCTCCGATACTCCCGAGTCGCGCGCCAGGCGCTCGAGGGCTTCGGTCTCGGTTCCGCTGCGGCCGGCGACCAGCAGCACGACATCGGGATGCGCGGCGAGCACCGCCGGCAGCGCCGCCAACAGGTGACGGTGGCCCTTCTGATACTCCTGCCGGGCGACGTTGACCAGCACCGGCTGCTCGTCGGTCAGGCCGTACTCGCGCCGAGCCCTCGCCCGCCGCTCCGCCGTGGGCCCACCGAGCCGGCGATCGTTGCGGCCGCGAGCGACCACGGTGATCCGCGAGGCCGGGATGCGGAGATCGCGTTCCTCGGCTTCCTTCACCGATTGCGAGACCGCGTGGAAGCGGGTGGTGAGAAGGTGCGACGTGAGCAGGTCGACACCCTGCGCGAGCCGCAACCGCGACCGCCGGACGTGCGGATCGGAGAGGCGGGCCGGGCCGTAGCTCTCGTTGACAAGGCTGGTGAGCAGCGGCACCCGACGCAGATTCGCGAGCCGGGCGATCTGGTTCGCGCGCCAGAGCATCGTGTGCACGACACCCGGGCGCACGGCCACGATGATGCCGCGTAGCTCGCGCACCTGGGCGAGAAAGCCGCCGGGCGCGAGCACGCGTACGTCGAAGCCGTTCGCGACGAGCGAATGCTCGACACCTTCGGCACCCCGAGACTTGAGACACACCACGACCGGATCGATGCCCGCCTCGCGCAGCTCGGGCAGCAACTCGGCGAGCGACATCTCGGTGCCACCCTCGCCCAATGCCTCGATCACGTAGAGAACCCGCAGCTGCATGCCGAGCCCTCAGTGCCGGCGCTCGAGCGCTCGGCGGCACTTGGCCAGCAGCATCGCGCCGGACTCGCGACCGGCGAAGACCCGCCGCTTGCCGTCGATGAGGGTCCGCGTACCCGCCGCACTGAGGGTGTGGCATCCCGACGGATACGGCGACCGCGGATCAGGTCTGACGGCGCGCACGACGCGCTCGCGGAAGCGATGAGCGGTGAGCACCTCGACCTCGTTGATGACGAGCCCTCCGCCGTACGTCGTCGAGCAGTCTTGTGCGGGGCGGTAGAGGCGTCCGTCGTGCACGAACGGCGTTCCCGCCGGGCGCGACGAGCGCACGTCCGTCTTCACCGGGTTCGACGTGTGCGGTTCCCACGGGCCGAACAGGTCGGGTGCGTGCCAGACGTGCAGATCCGCGTTGGAATCGACGTCGCGATCGGTGAAGAAGAGCCACCACCGATCGGCGTGACGCACGATCGTCGGATCGACCGCGGCGACGTCGGGAACGAGCGTGGCGACCGCCTCCCACTCCGAAGGGAACCGCGTCGCGCGAAAGAGCCGCACGCCCCTCGCGCGCGCGGACTCGGGAACGCAGTAGATCTGCGACTCGTGGGTGAGGAGGAACGGGTACGACGTGTGCTCGGACTCCGGGATCACCGACTCGCCGTCGCTCCCGGCGCCGGAAGCCGCGTCGATCGCGCGGATGACTCCCTTCTGAGTCCGCTGGTCGTACGCCTCGACGAGGATCACGTCGCGAGATTCGATCCCGAACGGGTCGGCAACGTAGATCTTCCGGCCCGCGGGCGACGGCAGCCACCGCGTGTCGGGAACGAACGCCGGGTCGAGGAAGCGCTCGATGGGGGCATCGACGACACCGACGTTCCAGTGGTCGCGGAACAAGCTCGACCGAACCTGTCCGCCCACGAAGCCGCGCGCCACCCGGGCGAGGAAGGTGAGCATCTGGCGGTTCGTGGGGTTGTGGCGAATCGGCGCGTCGGCCCGTGCGGGCTCGCCTTCCAGATGGTCGACGACCCCGGCCCGGATGTCGCCGCAGATCTTGGCCGGGAACGACGCACCCGCGAAATGCGCGGCGTCGGAGTTCTTCGCGTACGACGACGCGACCGTGCGCACATGCCCCTTGTGCAGCACGACCCCGGCGTCGAGACGGTCGGTGAGGCGCTGGAGCATCACGCCGGTGACCGCATCGCCCTCGTAGATCTCCCAGAAGCAGGGCGGCCCACCGCGGTACACGGCCTCGTCGTCGTGGTGGAACGACCAGATACCGAACCTCGCGGCCTCGAGCACGCGACCCCGCACGATCCCGAACGCGAATCGCAGGATGAAATCGAGCCGGTGATCGTTGATCGCCTCGACATCTGCGTCGGCGAAGATCTCCGACCATCGACCCCGTTTCGTCACGCGGCACTCCAGCTGCGGAACCGACGCGAAGGCTGCGCCCAGATCGACCTTGCGCAACGCCTCGGACCGGCGCGCCACGAAGCCGTCGTTGAACCCCTTCCACAAGAGGTTCTCCGAGCGAGCGAGGCGTGTGAACCGATCGATCGCTCGGTGTGAAGGACGGTCTCGGGCGTCGATGATGAGCAGGCCGGGCTCGACCCCGTCGAGTGCGAGCAACGCTTCGAGGCACCGGCCCTGCCACGCGTCGAAGACCGTCCCCGAGCACATCACACCGAACCGCAAGCTCCGCGGTTGTTGCGCCCCGATCCCCATCGCAGAGGATTAGCCGATAGGGCCGACGACTCGCAACCGTGGTGCCACACGTCTGCACGATGAGGGTGCCGATCTCGGGCTTCTCACTACAACCCGATTCGCTCGGTCGCGTCACGACAAACGTCGAGGAACTCGTAGTCCCTTCGGTACCACGTCACGAGAGCGTCGCGCGCCTCCGGTGGCAGATCAGGTCTGCTCTCTCGCGGTGATCGATGCGCGGTGACGTCGTCGGTTGGAAGTTCGAGCTTCGGCAGGCCCAGCCGCTGCGCGAGATCGGGTATCTGCTCGTCGAGGCGTTCGACGAAGCCGATCCACAGGATGTCGTGCTCGCGGCGCCGGACGGCGGCCGGACTCGAAAACCAGTCCCAGTACGAGCTCCGTACGTGTTCGATCGAATGCATCGCGAACTCCGCGGCGGTTCGTTCGGCGCCGCTGCCGGCCAGCGCGAGACCGAGCTCCCCGGGGCTCGAGAAGTCCGCGAACGCTCGAGCCTCCGCTGCGGTCCAGGGGTTGCGATACCGAGGCGCATCCTGTCGCTGGCGAGCTTGGAAAGCGCTCACGAATCGGTCAACCGGGTCTCGCACGACGAAGAAGAACTTGTCGCCGCGGGGGACGTCGATCATCCTCACACCGTGCGTGTGCACCACGACGTGGTAGTCGCTCGACTCGGGCGCGTCACGGAGCGCTTGTTTCAGCGCGGTGCCCGCCGTCTTCCCGATGTGCAGAAACCGCGCGGTACGGAGGCCGTGCAGTCGTGCTCCGAGGCTCTGCGTGCTCAACCTGAGGTATCGGGTTGGTCTCACTCAACTCCCCAGGCCTGGATGCCAGCGCCGCGGAGAAGGTAGCACCGGCAACGAGATGGTCGAACGGCGATGGATCACGGAGCTTCCGCGGCAGGTTCGACGAACTACCGGCTCGGGGCGGCGCGGCGTACGGCATCGTCGAAGATGCGGCGCAACGCGCCGGTGTCGTTCAGCTCGCCGGCGACGTTGTGGTTCGTGATCTCGGGATAGAGATGGATCTCGACACCGCGCACGCGTCGGATGCGCTGCGCGTGATGCAGATCGCGATCGACCGCGCCGACGTGCAGATGGAGCGGGACCGAGTTCCGTCGCCCGGCTCGCCGCAGCGCGGGTTTGATGTCCTGGTACGCGTGGCGGTCGCCGATGCCCGCCCACGCGACGTTCACCTGCTTCTGCCACCGGAAGTCTCGGTAATAGCGGCGAAGCACGCGCGAGATGAACGTCTGGGGCGCGAACGTGTGCACCTCGGCGACGCCGAGGCGGCTCCCGAGGAGCATGGCGGCGTACCCACCCATGCTCCCGCCCGTGAACACGGCGTGTCTCAGCGCCTCCTCGCCCAACAACTCGAGCAGGTACGCGCCGACGCCGTCGATGTCGTCGGCCACGCCGTTGACCCCGAGCTGGTACCACGCCTGCTCGTGGTCGCGGAGGAACACGCGTCGGACTTCGAGGCCCGAGAGGAAGCGAAAGAACTCGAACCGAGGTCCGTCGACGTTCAGTCCGGCGAACGCGACGACCGTGACCGGTGACGAGGATTCGAGATCCACGAAGATCCCGGGCTCCGCGCTCTCGATGTCCATCTGGTGCGGATGCGCCGCTCAGCCGGCAGGGACTGCGCTCGGGTTCGCCGGCTTCGTCGCCTCGACGTACAGCGATTCCGGCGCCCGCTTCTCGGTATCGATCAGCAGCACCGGATCCCGACCGGCACGGAACGCGGCGCGCTCGATGTCGACGAAGCCGTGTCGACCGAGAAGCTCGCGCAACGTCGCGTAGTCGTAGATGAAGCGATGACCGAAGTTCCCGAAGATCCGATTCACGCTCATGATCGGGGTGTAGATGCTCTCGTACCGATCGCCCTCCGAGAAGGGCAACCGAACTTCGTCGCCGGCCACGTTCCGTGCGTACGCCGTCAGGTACAGCTCACCGTCGGGTACGACGATCCGCAGAGTGCCACCGGGCTTCAGCACCCGATAGCACTCCTCGAGCACGTGATCGCCGGCGTCCAACGGCAGGTGCTCGATGCAGTGCTCGGAGAACACCCCCCGGACCGACTCGTCCGGCAACGGAAGGCCCTGAACGAGGTCCCAGCAGAGATTGACGCCCCGGAGCCATTGGTAGTTCAGGTTGATGAAGCTGGAGTGCACGTTCGACCCGCAGCCGATATCGAGGTAGTCGCGGGAACGCAGGCTCCTCGAGCGCAGCTGAATGGGTCGGTTGCGCAACACGCGAGAGATCGCCGACCGGCTGCGCCGCTTCAGCTTCGCGACCCTGCGCGCTCGTGTGCCCGCGTTGCCGTGCGCTGCATTCGCGTCCACGTCGGCCACGCTACTCGTCACGACGATCGCCCTCCCCGTGCGGACGCGCGATCGCGGACTGCTCGCAACGCCGCGGCGCGAACGTCGCGCAGCGCGCGTCGCAGCGAAGGCGGAGGCGACGGGCGCCGACGAGCGGCGTGGTCGCGCTCGTGCAACAACGGGTGCACGAGATCGAGAGGCCCGCGCACCGTCGCGCTCCGCTCTCGGACGAGGTCGGCCCCGGCGTGGCTGCGCGCGACGTAGAGCAGTGTGTTCTGCGCGTACCAGAAGGCGACCCGCTCGTCGGCCCAGACGGCCGGGCGCACGACGTCGACGGGGTCGAATCCGTGAGCCGCGAAGAGCTCGGCCCAGTAACTCGGCCACCGCTCGTTGACGTGACCCGCACCCCCCTGGAACGGGACGGCCGCCGAGAACAGCACCGCCGGTGCATGGGCAACGAGCGATGCCACGAACGCGGCAGCGGAATGGGGAGGGAGATGCTCGGCGACCTCGAGCGAGACGACCAGATCGAAACGGCGACCGAGGTCGAACGGTTGGGTGAGGTCGTGCCCGACGAACGCGCCCGGCGGGATCTCGAGATCGGCGGCCGCGATGTGCGGGCCGTCGAGACCGAGGATCTCACCGACGCCGCACTGCGCGAAGACATGGAGCCACGTACCACGGCCGCAACCGACGTCGAGCACCGACGCGGGATGGAGCAGGTCGACGACGATGGGGACCACGGTCTCGGCCGACCCGCGCACCTCGGCGTCGAGGTCGGCGTAGAAGTGGTCGTCGTAGGTCGACCCGAGCTCGCTCGGCCGCTCGGTTCCGCCGCTCACGGTCGCGCGCTCACGATCGCCCCTCGGCGCTCTCGGTCGCGTACCAACGGCGAACCGCGACGTCTTCGGGGCCGGCCAAGCTCGTCCACGGAACCGGACGCGCGACGGAGTGCTCACCATCGAAGCGGTAATTGCGCACGCGATCCCAGTCGCCGCGGTACACGGCGTCGAGGGTCTCGAAACGGGGCACCATTCCGTCGGCGGCGTCGTCGCCCTCCTGGACGCGGGTGCGCCCGGTCTCGTCGGTGCTGCAGAGCAGCGCGAGACGCCGGCGGGTGACCTGCTGGTCCCGGTACGGGAAGTGATGCAGGTAGATGGCCTCGGTCGGCTCCAACAGCGGGCGCTCGGCACTCGTGGCCCGATGGAACCCGCGATCGCTCACAATCGGCGTGCCACCGCGATCGAACCGCTGGAGCGGATGCTTGCGGTGCCTGAGCGCGCAACCCAGCAGGTGCTCCTCGCAGAGCGGTTGGAAGTCGAGCGGATGGAACCCGGGCACGTAGGCAGGCTCGCGGTCGGGGAAGTGGTTGATGAACCGTCCGCCCACGATGCGGAACCGCCGGTCGAGCGGTTCGAGGTACTCGCGCACGGTCGTTCCGCGAGGTCCGTGGGGAAACTCGTCGGCATCGAGCCACAACCACCAGACGTGATCGCTCCCGCTCTCCTCCGACACGCTGCTCACGACCCGGTTCATGATGTCGAGGCGGAGCACCTCGTCGTACTGCTCGGTCGCGAACACCTCCGCCAGCACCGCGCCGGCGCCCACCGCCTCCGCGACCGTGGCGTCGGAGCTGTCGTTGTCGACGAGGTAGACCCGCTCACATCCCTGCGCGAACGCGTTGGCCACGGTTGCCGCGATCACGTCCTCTTCCATCCACGCGCCGATGATCGCGAAGAGCCGGAAGTCGTCGAGCGGTTTCGGTGTCACCGGCTGCTGCTGCGCGACGACCCACGGTCCCGGGAGGCGCGGACGCAAGCCGAGGCGGCGCAGCATTCGTCCGGTGCTCCGGCGCGCGAGCGACGTCAAGGCTCGCTCCGGCAGTGTGTCCCCGCCGCACCGGTGCCCGTCGACGCACTCACGGGTACCAGACCCGGTAGTGCGCGCTGCCCTGCAACCGCCCGACACTGCGACCCAACCGGCGGGCCCAGCGCGCCGCGTCGGCACGCGAGCGGATGAGGAGCAGCCCCTTCGAGGTGCCCCACCACTCGCGAAGCGACGCTTTCGTCGCCCGACCGGGCATGCCGCGGCCCCGATACGTCCGGTACAGGAGTGCGGACGCGCGACCGAAGTTGCGATGCTGGCGGTACATGGACCGCAGGCTCGGCCGGTATCGGTATCGGACGACCGCGTCGGAGACGAAGTGGATGGGAACCCCGGCGAGCTGCGCCCTCCAACAGAAGTCGACGTCCTCCGCGTAGTGCATGTTGTCGGCGAAGCCGCCGAGGTCCTCGAAGACCGGGTTCTGCACGCCGAGGGTGCCGCCGCTGCCGAACGGCAGGAATCCGAGACCGTGTTGCAGATCGGCCGATTGGGTCCCGGAGCGGCTCTCGAGGATCCAGCCGTCGTTCAAGGTGGAATCGTCGATGCGCGCGGCGACGATCGGGTGCTCGGCGAGCGCCTTGCCGACGGCGGCGATGTAGCCCGGAGCGATCTCGTCGTCGGCGTCGACGAACACGATCGATCGGCCCGCGACCCGGGCGCCCGCGTTACACGCGTACTGGCGCCCGCGGCGATCCGACGCATCGAGGATTCGCAACGACGGAAGCCGGCCCTGGTACGACTGCGCGATCGCCGCGGTCGCGTCGGTGGAGCCGTTGTCCGCGATGATCACGTCCCAGCTTCCGTCCCATTCCTGCGAGCTCAGGGCGTCGAGTTGGCGCGACAGCACGTCGGCGGCGTTCAGGCACGGGATCACCACCGACAGATCGGCGGGCGGTGCGCCACGACGGGCGAGCTGCCCCCCGTCAGACAGTTCACCTTCCACGTCACGCACCGGTCCCCGCGATCCCATGCTTGCCGAGCACCGCGCTCGTCCCGGACATCTCGGGCGCCGCTCGTCCAGTATGGCAAGTGCCGTCGGCTCCCATCCAGTGTCGAGGCGGCGACATCGGTCTCGTGCGCGAAGCGGGCATCAGAAGCGGTATCCCACGGACTCGAAGACGTCACCGGCGAGCTCCCGGAAGAGCACTTCTTCGTCGGCGTCGAAATGGTTGCGCCAGTCTCCGACCTCGCCTCGACGCGTGTGACGACCGGCGCCGGTGGAGGACTGGTGGCGAAAATCCGAGCGGTCGGCAACCTCGGCGATCAGACGGGCATCGGCGTCGAGCCCCGAGAACTCGAACAGCCGGGCGATCTCGTCTTCCGGAGCCGCCTTCAACTCCTCGTAGCGGACGAGATGCACGCGGTCGGCAAACTCGGGATCGGAGCGCAACTCGAGTCCGCGTCGAACCGCGCTCACCCACGCCGCGATCTGGTCGCGTCTGGTCTTCGGCGGCCAGCTCATCGTGAGCGCCTGCATCTGCATCGACACGCACACGTCTCGACCGTCGCGGAGCACTTCGACGATCCGAGCTTCCGGGAAGCGGCGCAGGATCTGCCTCGCGTACACGAGGTGGCCCGGCGTCTTCTCGAGCATCGTCTTGTGCTCGTCGCCACCGTGATCGAGGAAGTACGAGTCGAACACCGCTTCGACGACGGACTCGGCCGCGTCGGCGGCGCTGACGCCATCGGCCGACAACGCCCATTCGATGAGGTGGCACAGGGTCGCTCGGTTCACCCACCAGTGGAGCCCGACCCACCGCGCCTCGCGCTCGGCGAGATCGTGCCGGTGCAGCACCTTCGTCCAGGCGACGACGCTCTTGCGCCCCCGGCGGACCACAGGGTCGTAGATGTTCTCGTACGCGTGCGACTCCGAGCTGGTGATCACCGACGGGTGCGCGGACAGGACACCCTGCACCCACGACGTGCCCGATCGGGGGCAACCGACGACGAAGAGCTTCGGATAGGCCGGAGCGGCCGGGAGCGCGACCCGGCGCTGCCGCGCCCGCATGCCCGCGACTACGGCGAGGTTGACGGCGCGACGCCACTCGCGCGTCGCGCGGGGCAACTCGATGCGCGTCAGGTGCGAGCCGACGACGGGGCGAACCCCGACCGGTACCTGCGGAACGCGCAGCTCCATCAGCTCACCTCCTCCACATGTGGAACGCCGGCCGGTGCTCGGATCCGAGTTGCGACACGTCGTATCCGAGTGACTTCGCGGTCTCGACCAGGGCGTCCATGTCGCCGAACTGCGGATGCACCATCACGACCATGAAGACGGGCCGGACTCCGGTGTGTTCGAGCTGTTCGAAGAGACTGAACTCCGCGCCTTCGGCATTGCACTTCAAGATGTCCGGCTTCTCGCCGGCGAGGATCGTGTCGAGCGTCGCCAGCGCGACGTTCTCGGACCCGACAGCCACGGACGCGTCCTCGTAGAGGGAATAGCCCCAGGTGCCGTCGGGAGCGTGCTGCAGGAGCCCCTCGCCCGGCCGCGACGCGAGCGCGACGTTGACGATCCGCGCCCGCGGGAGATACCCGTTGATCTGGAGGTTGGCGCGCAGCGGGCCGAGGGCATCGGCGCTGGGCTCCACGCACACGACCCGCGAACCGCGGTATTCGTGGAGCGCGGCCGCCGCGTAGAGCCCGTGATGCGCACCGATGTCGAGGATGCACGCTCCCTCGGGAAGCGGGCCCGGCCACGGCGGGAAGTACTCCGTTCGCCGCGGTCCGAGAATCGATTGGGCAATGTGCTCGTCGACGGGATCCGCACTCACCCGCAACCGCAACCCGTCGGCGGTCACGAGCGTGACCGGGCGCTGGAACAGCGGAGCGACCAGCTTGCGCGCCTGCAGCCAACCACGACCACGGGCGCCGCCCATGCCCTTGATGCGCCGGTCTTCGGGGACGGCGCGGACGACCGCGCGCCGCACGCCCCGGACCTGCCGGCCGACCCGCTGCGTGAACGTCATGGGTACCACACCCGGTAGCGGAGGCTCCCCTGCAATCGCCCGACGCATCGCCCGAGCCGTCTCGACCACCGCGCGGCCTCGGCGCGCGAACGAAGGCGCGGGAGCGCTCGGGCGATGAACCACCAGTCTTCGAGCGCCGATCTCGACGGGCGCGGGGGCATGCCCGCCGCCCGATAGTCGTGATAGAGCAGCGCGCGCGCCCGGCCGAAGTTTCGATGCTGCCGGAACATGGCCTTCAACGTCGTGCGGGATCGGTAGTGCACCACGGCGTCGGGAACGAACTCGATCCGGTACCCGGCGAGCTGCGCTCGCCAGGAGATGTCGACGTCTTCACAGAACGTGGCTTGCTCACGGAACCCGCCGACGGCCTCGAACGCCGTCCGCTGAAAGCCGAGGCTGCATCCGGCGCCGAAGGGCAGGAACCCGTAGCCGGATTCGAGTCCCTGGGTCTGAAACCGGGAACCGACGCCCGCCATCCACTCCGGATCGAGGGCACTGTGGTCGAGTCGGGCCGCGACGACCTCGTGGTCGCCCAGAGCGCGGGCCATGGCGGCGACGTACGCCGGATCGACCTCGTCGTCGGCGTCGACGAAGACGACGGATCGGCCGCGCGAGCCACGGAACCCGACGTTGCAGGCATAGTGGCGACCTCGGCGAGCCGACGCGTCGACGACCCGCAGACCCGGGAGTCGATCGGCGTAGTAGCGGACGACCTCCCGCGTGCCGTCGGTGGAACCGTTGTCCGCGACGATCACCTCCCAGACCCCCTTCCACCCTCGAGGGTCCTGGCACGCGAGCGCCTCGAGCTGGAGCGGCAGCAGATCGGCGGCATCGAGGCAGGGGATCACGACGGACACGTCGACCGGCGCGGTCGATGCGATGCACGACTCGTTCACGC
>DAIQOP010000025.1:0-11855 GCA_036787815.1 Actinomycetota bacterium | reverse complement strand
GGTCGTGAGATCGGGCACCGGGTCGTCAACGACCGAGAGCTGCCCGGTTCGCGGCACTGCGGCACCCGAATCGCTCAGCCTCCCCCGTGCTTCCATGCATCCCTTGGCACACCAGTGGTCCCGCCGATGTCCGGTACCGTTTATCTAGTATGACAATCGCACCCCACCCGCATCCACTGCCCGGATCGATCAGTGTCGTCATCCCGGTGCGGAACGGCGCCGACACCCTCGCCGAGCAGCTCAGGGCATTGGCCGCGCAGACCTACACGCGTCCGTGGGAGATCGTGCTCGCCGACAACGGCTCCACCGACGGCACCCGGGCGATCGCCGAGGAGTGGGCCCGGAAGCTCGAGAACCTGACCGTCGTGGATGCCTCCGAGCGACCGGGCTCGAGCTTTGCCCGCAACCGTGGCGCCGCCCACGCGACCGGCGACTTCCTCGCGTTCTGCGACGCCGACGACGTCGTGGTGCCGGGATGGCTCGACGCGCTCGCGACGGCGGCGAGGGACTACGACGCGGTCACCGGTCTTCAGGACGGGATGCGGCTGGGTTACCTGATCGCCACCCCCGAGGTCGTGCAGGCCTGGCGCTCGCCTCGCGCGAGCGGGCTCCCCCGGTCCCGGTTCCTGCCCTACGCACCCTCGTGCAACATGGGCACGTGGAAGGCCGTCTTTCACGAGGTCGGCGGCTTCGACGAGAGCTACCCGCAGGCCCACGACGTCGAGTGGTCCTGGCGGGCCCAACTCGCCTCCTTCACCCTCGGTTTCGCTCCGGGCGCCGTCGTGCACTACCGGCACCGCACTTCGGCTCGAGGCGTCTCGCGCCAGGCGTACCTCACCGGCCTCGACACGGCTCGGCTCTACCGCGACTACCGGGCGCGCGGGCTCACGAGGACGCCGATCCCACAGGCCTTGCGGGTCTGGGCGTGGCTGGTCGCACGCCTGCCGTACCTGCTTTCACCGGCGCGCCGCGGCATCTGGGTGCGTCGTGCGGGTGAGGCCGTGGGCCGGTTGGCGGGGAGCGTGCGGTTCCGTGTCGTGTTCCTCTGACCCGCGAGACGACTCCACGGCATCCGAAGTGGGCCGCGTGAGTGCCTGCTGTGGTAGTCCTACCGCCGTGTCGGCACGGCGATACGGACGGCGGGGGCGATACGGATGGCGGGAATGACGGCGGCACCGCCGGCCCCCGCTCCGCCGCAGATCAAGGCGAAGCGCTACTTCCGCGATCAGTCGCGCAAGGTCTTCGCCCTCGGGTTCGTCTCGCTCGTGTCGGGCTACTTCCAGGCCGCGGCCTTCTTGTTCATCGTTCCGCTCGCCACTGCGATCTCGAGCAACGAGCACCACTTCAGGCGCAAGCTCGGACCGGTGCACATCTCGGCCAGCACCGTGACCCTCGCCGCGCTCGCGGCCGGGGCGATCATCTCGGCGGCGTTCCTCGACGCGTGGATCGCCTGGTACCGGGCGAAGATGGTGGCCGTCTGGGAGCTGCGCTGCCGCGAGGCCCTCATCTCCGAGTACCTCGACGCCGACTACCCGATCCAGGCCGCCGAACGCCTCGGCACGCTGTCGACGCTCCTCGGCTACGCGACAGGGGGTTCGACGGCGCTCGGCGCGATCGTCACCGGGCTCGAGGCCGCGCTGACCATCGCGGTCTTCGTGTCGTTCTCCATCGTCATCGACTACCGGGCCGCACTCATCCTGCTGCTGACCCTCGTCGTGCTCTCGGTGTTGCTGCGGCCGTTCATGGGTCGAACGCGTGCGTTCAGCAGGCAGTTGTCCCAGATGAACGTCGACTACGGCCGCGAGGTCACCGAGACCACCCGCATGGCGCGCGACGTGCGGGTCTTCCACGCGAACGAGCAGATCCGCGAGCGCATGACGGAGATCTCGCTCCGCATCGCGAAGGTGCGCCAGAAGGCCGCGTTCGTGAGCAGCACCACGGCTCCGGCGTACCAGTACATCGGCCTGCTCATGATCGTGGCGTCGTTGGGCGTGGCGCAGAGCATCCACGGCCTCGACTTCGCCAAGTTCGGCGTGATCGCGCTCCTCCTGTTGCGCAGCATGACGTTCGGGCAGCAGCTCCAAGCCGCGCGCCAGCTCTTCGTCAGCTCCATGCCCTACATCGACCAGCTCGAGGAGCAGCGCTCGGTCTACCGATCGAACGCCGTGCACGACGGCACGGTCACGCTCGAAGGCGTGGATCACCTCGACGTCGAAGCCGTCAGCTACAGCTACGACGGTGACGCCGACGCGCTCTCCGGCGTCACCGTGTCGTTCGAGGTCGGCGAGGTCGTCGGGATCGTCGGCCCGTCGGGCAGCGGAAAGTCGACCCTGTCGCAGCTGATCCTCCGACTGCGCGAGCCGACGAGCGGCCGCATTCTCGTCAACGGCACGGCGGCCACCGACTACACGCTCGCCTCGTGGTACCGCCATGTCTCGCTGGTTCCGCAGGATCCCCGGTTGTTCCACGCGACGGTCTCCGAGAACATCGCGTTCCTCGACCCGACGATCACGCAGGAGATGGTGGTGGCGGCCGCCCGCGCGGCCAACGTGCACGATGTCATCGAATCGCTCGAGCACGGCTACGACACGCTGATCGGGCCGGCATTCCGCGACCTCTCGGGTGGGCAGATCCAGCGCATCGGCATCGCTCGGGCGCTCGCCCGGCAAGCGAAAGTGCTCGTGCTCGACGAGCCGACCAGCGCGCTCGACGTTCACTCCGAGGCCATCATCCAGTCGACCCTCGAAGCGATGCGCGGTCAGGCGACGGTGCTGATCATCGCCCATCGGCTCTCCACCCTGAGCATCTGCGACCGCATCCTCGTGCTCCGCGACGGCAAGGTCGAGACGCTCGGAACCCTCGCCGACGTCTCGGAGCGCAGCGACTTCTTCCGCCGGGCCATCGACGCCGGAACGCTCGAGGTGGGCGTGGCCGAGCAATCGACCACGGTGCCGCTGGACGACGCGTGAGCCGAACCGCACGGCAGCTCGCGCAGCGGGGAGTGAAGGCGACGGCCGCACTGCTGCCCGCGGTACGCGGCACGGTGGTGCTCATCTACCACCGCGTCGGAGCGCGGAGCGGGCTCGACGTCGACCTCGCGACTCCCGACTTCGATCGCCAGATCGCGTCGCTCTCGGCCGGCGGCCGCACGGTTCCGCTCGGCGACGCCCTCGCGACGATGCGGTACGGGAGCGGCTCGGGCCGCGGGAGGCCTGACCCGCTCGTCGTCACCTTCGACGACGGCACGGCCGACTTCGCCGACACGGTGCTCCCCATCCTCGTCGAGAACCGGGTGCCCGTCACGCTCTACCTGGCGACCGCGTTCGTCGAAGAGCAACGGCCCTTCCCCGACGACGGCACGCCCCTCTCGTGGGCCGCGCTGCGCGACGCGTGCGCGACCGGGCTCGTCGACGTCGGCTCGCACACCCACACGCACGCCGTGCTCGACCGGCTCCCGGCCGCGCAGGTCGCCGACGAGCTCGACCGGTCGAAGCAGCTCATCGAGGATCGGCTCGGCCGGCCCTGCGTCGATTTCGCGTACCCCAAGGCGCTCCCGCCGTCGCCGGCCGCCGCCGTGGCGGTGCGCGAACGCTTTCGCTCGGCCGCGCTCGCGGGCACCCGCCCGAACCCCTCCGGCAAGACCGACGTGCACGCGCTCGCCCGCTCCCCCGTCCAGCGCAGCGACGGCATGCGGTACTTCGAACGGAAGGTCGCCGGCGGCATGGGTCTCGAAGACTCGCTCCGGCGGATCGCGAACCGCTGGCGCTACCGCGGCATCGAGACGTGAGCATGCGCGCCGGCGCGAAGCCCCCGGTCGTCGTCCACGTGACCACGACCGACATCAGCCTCGAGCTGCTCCTCGGGCCGCAATTGCGGGCCTTTCGCGACGCCGGGTACGACGTCGTGACGATGTCGGCGCCCGGTCCGTACGTCGCGGCGCTCGAAGCCGACGGGATCCGCCACATCGGGCTCGAGCACGCCAGCCGCTCGGTCGCGTTCGGCAGCGACGTCCGCGCCGGCCGGGAGCTCTACCGGCACTTCCGAACCCTCCGGCCCGACATCGTGCACACCCACAACCCGAAGCCGGGCGTCTACGGCCGCCTGGCCGCACGCGCGGCACGGGTGCCGGTGATCGTCAACACCGTGCACGGCCTGTACGCGCAACCCGACGATCCGCTCGCCAAGCGCGTGGCCGTGTACGGGCTCGAGCGCATCGCGGCGTTCTGCTCACACGCAGAGCTCGTGCAGAACCCGGAAGACCTCGAGACGTTGGCCCACCTCCGCGTGCCCCGCCGCAAGCTCCACCAGCTCGGCAACGGCATCGACCTCGCGCGGTTCGACCCGGGTCGCGTGGGCGACGAGCGCCGTCGGGAGTTGCGCGCCGAGATGGGCGCCGGGCCCGACGACGTCGTGTGCGGCGCGGTCGGCCGGCTGGTGTGGGAGAAGGGCTACCGCGAGCTGTTCTCGGCGGCCTCGGCGCTGCGCGGCCGACGTCCCGAGCTCAAGGTCGTCGTCGTCGGGGCGACCGACCAGGGGAAGGCCGACGCGGTGACCCAGGCCGACATCGATGCCGCGACACGGAACGACGGCGTGTGCTTCCTCGGTCACCGCGACGACGTCGAGGATCTCTACGGCGCCTTCGACCTCTACGTGCTCGCCTCGCACCGTGAAGGATTCCCGCGTTCGGCGATGGAGGCCGCGGCGATGGCCCTGCCGGTCGTCGCAACCGACATCCGCGGCTGCCGCCAGGTGGTCGACGACGGTCGCACCGGTCTCCTCGTCGCTCGCGGCGACGCCACCGCGCTCACCGAAGCGATCGACGCGCTCGCGGCCGACGGCGCGCGGCGAGCAGCGATGGGCCGGGCCGGGCGCGAGAAGGCGGTGCGCGAGTTCGACCAGCAGCGCCAAATCGACATCACCCTCGCCCTGTACGACGACCTCCTGCGCCGGGTCGCAGCCCGGTGACCGACGTTCGCCCCGGCACCGAGGCCGACGCGAGCCTGGCGGCGACCCTGCACGCGTCGGAGATCGGCGACGGCTTCCTCCCCTCGCTCGGCCGCTCGTTCCTCACGCGGCTGTACCGGCGCATCGTGCGGTCGCCCGGTTCGTTCCTGCTCGTCGCCGAAGCCGACGGCGACACGCTCGGCTTCATCGCGGGGACCGACGACGTGCGCGAGTTGTACCGCTCGTTCCTCGTACGTGACGGCCTCGTCGCGGCGATCTCCGCGCTGCCGCAGGTGCTCCGATCGTCGCGGCGCGTGCTCGAAACCCTCCGCTACGGCACCGGGACCGGCGGTGGTACCGGCAATGAGCCGAGCCATGGTCCGAGCGAAGCCGATCTCCCGAAGGCCGAGCTCCTCGCGATCGCGGTCGCGCCGCGGGCGCGGGGCCGGGGCGCCGGCCGCGCGCTCGTCGACGCGTTCACGGCGGAGCTCACCCGGCGCGGGGTGCCCGGCGCCCGGGTGGTCGTCGGCGCCGACAACGACGCCGCGATCCGCCTCTACGAACGCTGCGGGTTCACGAAGGTCGCGCGCATCGAGGTGCACCGCGGAACCCCGTCGCAGGTGCTGACGTGGCCGTGATCGCCTTCGTCGTCGCGCTCGCGGTCGGCCTCGCGGCGACCCCGCTCGCGATGCGCCTCGCGGTGCGCACCGGCATCGTCGACCGCCCGGGCCCGCTCAAGGTGCAGCAGGCCGCGGTCCCCTATCTCGGTGGGCTCGCGGTGCTGGTCGGCTTGGCGGGCGTCGTCGCGGTCGTGCATCCGATGCTGCTCGTGCCGCTCCTGCTCGCCGGCGTGCTCGGTGTCGTCGACGACGCGCGGGGAATCCCCGCGGTGGCCCGGCTCGTCGGGGAGATCGGCATCGGGGCGACCGCGGCCGCGGTCGTACCGGTGCGGTGGGGCGGGCCGTTCGGACCCGTCGCCGTCGCCGTCGCGGTCGTCGTGCTCGTCAACGCCGTCAACATGCTCGACGGGCTCGACGCGCTCGCGTCGGGTGTCGCGATGATCGGCGCCGCCGGATTCGCCGCGGTGCTGCGCGACGACGATCGGGCGATCGCACTCGCGCTCGCCGGGGCGCTCGCCGGCTTCCTCTGGTTCAACCGGCCCCCGGCCCGCATCTACCTCGGCGACGCGGGCTCGTATCTCGTCGGCACCGCGCTCGCGCTCCTGCTCGCGATGTCGTGGGCTCCCCACCGATCTGCCGCGGTCGGCATCGCGGGCATCGCGCTGGTGGCGCTCCCGATCATGGAGACGGGCGTGACGATCGCTCGACGACTTCGGGCGCGGCACCCGCTGTTCCACGGCGACCGCGGTCACGTGTACGACCAGCTCGTCGACCGCGGATGGAGTGCCCCGAGAGCGAGCACGGCGTTCGCCGTCGTCGAGCTCGCGCTCGCCGCGCTCGCCGTCGCGGTCACGCACGCAGCGACGGTCGCGGCCGCGACGATCGCCGCGGTCTCGATCGCCGCGCTGCTCGTTGCCGTGGTCGCGGCCGGCTTCACCCGTCCCGAGTTCCGCAGAGAGACCTCATGAGCGAACCGATACGGGTGCTCGCGTTGATCAAGGGCCTGGGACCGGGCGGCGCGGAACGCCTGCTCGTCTCCGAAGCGCGGGTGCGCGACCGCGCCGCGTTCGCCGTCGAGGTCGCGTATCTCCTCCCATGGAAGACGCAGCTGGTGGGCGAGCTCGAGGATCTCGGGGTCCGCACCCGGTGCCTCGGCGTCCGCCAGGCCCAGGACCCGCGGTGGTTGTTCCGCCTCCGGCGACTCCTCGCGGCCGAGCGCTACGACGTCGTGCACCTGCACTCGCCCTACGTCGCCGGGCTCGCGCGGCTGATCGTGCGCACGCTGCCCGCGGCCCGGCAGCCGAAGGTCGTCTCGACCGAGCACAACGTGTGGTCGAGCCACACACGCGCGACGCGAGCGCTCAACCGGACGACGTTCCGGCTCGGCGACGCGTGGTTGGCGGTGAGCGACGAGGTGCGCGCATCGCTTCCCGAACGCCTGCGCGACCGCGTCGAGGTGATCGTGCAGGGCATCGTGCTCGCCGACGCCGAGCAGACCCTCGAACAGCGCGAGGCGGTACGAACCGAGCTCGGGGTCGCCCCCGGCGAAGTCGCCATCGCGACCGTCGCCAACCTCCGCAGCACGAAGGGATACCCCGATCTCTTCGCCGCCGCCCGCATCCTCGTCGACCGCGGCGTGCCGGCGCGCTTTTTCATCGTCGGGCAGGGTCCCCTCGAGGCCGAGCTCCGCGCGCTGCACGCGTCGCTCGGTCTCGGCCGCTCCGTCGAGATGCTCGGGTACCGCACCGACGCCATGCGGGTGCTGAGCGGCTGCGACCTGTTCGCGTTGGCGTCGCACTACGAGGGTTATCCCATCGCCATCATGGAGGCGCTGGCGATCGGGCTGCCGATCGTGGCGACCAAGGTCGGCGGGGTGCCCGACGGCGTGCGGGAGGGCATCGAAGGCCTGCTCGTGCCACCGCGGCGGCCCGACCTCCTGGCCGATGCGATCGAGACGCTCGTGCGCGACCCCGAACGCCGGGCGGCGATGGGCGCCGCCGCCGCCGAGCGCGGCCGCGCGTACGACATCGAGAGCGCGGTGGCCCGTACCGAGCAGATCTACCGCGACCTGTGCGCGGCCAGGCCCGCGTAGCGCGCAGACTCGCAGACTCGGGGACTCGGGCACTCGGGGACTCAGAACAGCTCGACGTCGCCCAGGGCGAGGCGCCAGTCGGCGGCCGGCGGCATCACCGACTCCGCAACCGATCGCCACACGAGCGTCGGACCCTGACCGGGCACCGGGAACGACCCGCCGCGCGCGACGTGGCGGCCGCCGATCCTGACCGCGTAGTCGGCGCCCGACTCGCGCAGCACCTTCCGGAGCAGCGACCCGATCGCGCGGGCGCGCGCGTCGGGAACGATCACGTCGCACACGGCCGCCTCGACCGCGCCGCCGCGTCGGCGCAGGCGGAACACCACGAGCCCGTCGGAGATCCGATCACCGGCGAGCACGACGCGGTACGCAAGGGGCCCGAAGCCGTAGCGCCACATGAGGAACTCGGGAGAGCGACGGGTCTGCATGCCGCCCGCGGTCGTGCACGACGCGAGCAGCGCGACGACCGCGTCGCGATCGCTCAGCGCCTCGACGGCCGGGCGGCCGACCTCGGTCGGGAGCGACCACTTCTCGGCCGGCACCCGCGCCCGAGCCACCGCGACGAGCGCCACGAGCGATCGCGGCCGCATCAGCACCGGCAACCGTGCGACCGGCTTCCACCCCATCTTGAGGTAGCCGGGCCGGCTCGAATCGTTCGGTGTGTTGAACACGAACCCGACACCGTCGGCCCGCAACTCCTCGATCGCGTGCAGCGTGAGCCGGGAGAAGATGCCCCGCCCCTGGTACTCGGGATGCGTGGCCGTATCGACGGCGCGAACCGCGCGCACGACCGCGCCGTCGCGCTCGAACTCCCAGCGGAGGAAGATGCGGAACCCGGCGATACGGTCGCCGTCGACCGCGACCCACGCGGGCGACCTGCCGAACGGGTTCTCGCGGTGCTTCCACGCGAAGAAGCGACGGTACTGGCTGTCGGGCACCCAACCCAGCGACGCCTGGAGCAGCGCGAGCACCGCGGGCTCGTCGTCGTCGCGGTACTCGCGGATGTGCAGATCAGCAGCGGTCCCGCTCACCCATGCCCCTCTCGCCCCCGTACCGACGTCGGCAACTGTGCCGGCACCGCTGCAGTTTGCACGCGTTTCACGGCAACGGGGCGCCCCGGGCGCCGGAAGTGGGCTCCGCGGCCCCGGCTAGAATCGCGTCCGGGCGACAAAGGGAAGGCTGTGTTGAGCGCTTCTGGTTCTCCGCGGCGCCGACCCTCGCGGGAAGCCGCAACCGTCACTCGTCTGGGCCAACGCGCGTGGCCGCGCGTCACGCCCGCCTACCGGGCGCTCGATCTCACCTTCTCGCTGCGCATGGCGAGCGACGACCTCGCGGACTACCTCGAGATGATCCTCGCCCCGCTCGCAACCGACGAACCCGCGGCCCACGTGTACTCGATCGTCGACGACGGCGCGCGCTTCAAGAGCCGTTACGCCGTGTACTTCGACGGCCAGCACGTCGTGCGCACGCCGAGTGAGCCGCTCGCGCTCACCTACCTGCTCTGGCACGTCAATCGCGCCGTCGTCGCCGAGTCCGACCGCTACGTCCTCGTCCACGCCGCGGCCGCGGCCGCGAACGGTGCGGCGATCCTGCTCCCCGCGGCCATGAACTCCGGGAAGTCGACGCTCGTGGCCGGTCTGGTGCGGCGGGGGTTCGACTACCTCACCGACGAAGCCGCCGCGATCGACCCGACGACCAATCTCGTCGACCCATACCCGAAGGCGATCTCCATCGAGCTCGGGTCCTGGGACGCGCTCGCGGAGCTGCGGCCTCCGCGAGACGCCCGGTTCGACCGGTTCGCCGACGAGCAGTGGCGCATCGTCGCCGACGCGGCGCGACCCGGTTCGATCGCCGATCGGTGCCCGGCCCGCCTCGTCGTCAGCCCGCGCTTCCAACCCGCGGTGAAGACGAAGCTCGATCGCATCAGCCGCGCCGAAGCCGTGCTCCTCCTGGCCGAGAACTCCTTCAACTTCGCGTCGCACGGGGCCGCCGGTCTCGACACGCTCGCCGCCGTGGTCCGCCGCTGCGACTGCTACCGGCTCACGTTCGGTTCGCTCGACGAGGCCTGCGACGAGATCGCGAGCCTGGCCGAAGCGCTCGAGGCGAGAGTCTGATGGCCCGCCGGGCCCGGACCGCGGCCCCGTGGCCCGCGACGGGGGCAGCGGAGCCGACGCTCGTCCCGGAGCGCAACCCGAGGGTCTCGGGGGTCGAGATCGACGACGAGAGCGTCCTCTACGACGCGCGCGACGGTCGCCTGCACATCCTCAACTGGAGCGCGAGCGCGGTGTGGTGGGCGCTCGACGGCCGCACCTCGATCGACGAGCTGGCCGCCGACCTCGCCGGGCGGTTCCATGCCGAACGCGCCGCGATGCGATCGGACGTCGTCACGCTGCTCGGCGTTCTCGGTGCAGAATCGCTCGTCGATGCCGTCCCCGCCCGCCCACCGGATGCCGTTCCCGCCCGCCCACCGAGAGGACCCCATGCCTGAGCGCACGCCGCAGCAGCTGTCGGAGCCGAAGTTCCTCGCGCCGTTCAGCTCGTGCAGCTCGTGCATCGACACGCTCGACGATCTCGACTGGGTGGCGGCGAGCACGTACGAGGTCGGGCCATGGGCGTTGGGCGTCCGATCGTCGAGTGCCGAGATGGACGACGCGATCCGACGCGTCCTCCGCGCCCACCTGATCGACGTCGAGGCACCGGCCAACTTCTCCGCGCTCATGGCCGACGGATCGGGGGTCGACGGCCCGGTGCAGGCGTTCAACTTCCTCTACCGCTCCAGCGACTCGTTGGTCAGGACCCGAGCCCCCGGTCGCGTGATGCGCGCGCTGCTCAACTACCTCGCCGATTTCGCCGAGCCGGCATCGTCGATGTTGCGGCTCTCGGCGACGGGCTTCGTCGTCGGTGACCGCGCGATCATCGCGCCCGACACGATCCGCTTCGAGATGGCCGGCATCGAGAGCCGCGTCAACGCCGCCGGGCTCCAGGTGATCGACGCGCCGGTGCTGCACCTCGATCCCGAGTCGGGCTGTGTCGTCGTCCCCGAACCCGCGCTGACCGTCGATGCCGAAGCGTTGGCCGAGTTCGAACGGCGCCACCCGGCGGCCGGACGCGAACCCGGTGCCGTCCCGGCCGGTCGGTACCCGATCGCGGCCTGGGCGTTCACCACGGGAGCGGGCGGTACCGATTCCCTCGGCCGGGCCCAGGCGGTCGCAGCCGCGGCCGGGCAGGTGGTGAGCGCTGACGCGTTCGGCGCCCAGCAGATCCTCGACGTGATGGCGGGCGTCGTCGCGCGCACCCCGGTGTTCCCCATCGCGTGGGCCGATCCCGCGGAGCTGGCACGCGCGCTCGTCGGTGTGGCGAACGGGAGCGGATCGTGACGGGGCTGACACCCGCGCCGGTCGCCGCCGAGATCACGGCCGACGACATCGACGACGGCTTCACCCCCCTCGCCCGCCCCGACGTCGCGTCGGTGGCGATCGAGAGCGAGATGGTCCTCGGGCGGATCGCCGCGGGAACCCAGTACGTGCAGACGTGCGCGTTGAACGAGAGCGGCGCGGTCGTCTGGCAGTGCTTCGACGGCACCGGAACGATCGCCGACATCGCGGCCGACATCGCGGAGGTGTTCGGTGTCGACTTCGCGGCCGTGAACGACGATGTGGTTGCCCTCGCCCGCAACGTCGGTTCGCTCGGGTTCCTCGTCGGGGTGCGCGAAGACACCTTCGACGTCGGCGACGGCGACGGGACCGAGGGCATCGCGATCGGCGAGCCGTTCCCCGACTTCGACGCGATCGACGAGACCGGCGGCAGCTTCTCGTCGACGCAGTTGCGGGGCCGGCGCATCCTCCTCGTGAACTGGAGCTCGACGTGCAGCTTCTGCGATGCGATCGTCGACGACCTCGCCGAGCTCGCTCCGGCGCTCGGGCGCGTGGGCGTCGACATCGTCCTGCTGGCCGCGGGCGATCCGCGCGTGATCCGCGAGTCGATCGATCGCGCCGGGCTCGCGTGCCGGTTGCTCGTCCACGGCGACGCCGGCGACGCCGGGTTCGACGGCATCGGCACACCGGTCGCGTACCTGCTCGACGAGCAGGGCAACGTCGCGTCGCCACTCGCGCTCGGAGCTCCACCCGTGGTGCAACTGGCGCGCGAGATCGCGGAGGTGACCGACCTCCGAGCGTGAGCGCTCAGTCGGGCCTGTTCTC
>DAIQOP010000223.1:0-6755 GCA_036787815.1 Actinomycetota bacterium | reverse complement strand
AGCTCACGAAGCGTCTCGAAGTCCTCGGGGCGATGATCGGCTCCAAGGGCGCGGTGGCGAAGATCGAGAACGGGTCGCGCCAGGTCCTGCTGGACGACGCGGTGCAGATCGCGGCTGCGCTCGAGGTCAGCCTCGCTCGACTGCTCGTACCGATCGACCGTGACGCGAAAGTCGACATGACCCCGACTCAACAAGTCGCGTCGAGACACTTGCGTCGCTGGATCGAAGGTTGGGAACCCCTCCCGGAAGCGGACCTCCGTCCGTTCCTCGCGGACATGCCCCGAGGAGAATTCCTCGTACACATGGACCCAGCCGTGCGGGGCTTCAACAGAGGGATCGAGAAGATCGCCGAAACGATGAGCAACGGCGACAACATGACGGCCGAGGACGCTTACGACGAAATCGACGAGCTGCTCGAGAGGCTGCTCCAACGCGGTGGTGAGCGGTATCGCCTCGCACCCGGATCCTTGGGGCGTGGTAGGAGAGCCAAAGAACAAGCCGAGAGAGCCGCCGGTACTGCGAGGAAGGCTCCGAAGAAGAAGGCTCGCTAGACGCCTGGCGCCAAGACAGCTGCCTCTCTCCCGGCCCGGCAGTACTGAATGGCGAGAGTTGCGACCGAAACGACCGTATGCAGGAGGGCCAATGGCGCACGTTGAACGGCGAGCCGATCGAAAGTACCGGGCCCGGTACCGCGACCCGGCGGGACGCGAGCGGTCGCGCACGTTCGCGACGAAGCGCGAGGCGGAACGGTGGCTCGCGGGCGTCGAGACTGATAAGGCGACTAACGCGTGGGTCGACCCCGATCGTGGGCGGGTGACGGTCGACGAATGGGCGGCGCGGTGGCTCGCGACCGTCGTACACCTGAAGCCGAAAACGCGCGCTGGTTACGAGTCGATCCTCGACGCACACGTTCGGCGGCGCCTTGGTGCCGTGCCTATCGCGCGCCTCGACACGGTCGCGGTGCGCGGCTTCGTTTCGGACCTTTCCGGTGCGGGGCTCGGCGCGGGAACAGTCCGGAACGCGTACAACGTGCTCCGGTCGATCTGCTCGACGGCAGTAGAGGCGGGCGCGATCAAGGTGTCACCCTGCCGAGCCGTGAAGCTGGCGCGACGAGATGGTGTTCCTCACTGCGGAACAGGTCGACCAGCTCGACCGGGTGCTCGGTGATCAAGCGGGCACGCTCGTCGTATTCGCCGCCTACACCGGGCTCCGAGCGGGCGAGGTCGCGGCACTGCGGATCGGTCGCGTCGATCTTCTGCGCGGCACGGTCGAGGTCGCGGAATCGTATGCGGAGGTTCACGGCGCGCTCGTGCTCGGCGCGACGAAGACCTACGAACGACGCACGGTGCGGATGCCGCGGTTCCTCTGCGATCGCCTCGGCGAGCATCTCGCCCGCGCTGGACGAACACAGCCGGGCGATCTCGTCTTTACCGACTCGGCCGGAGGACCGCTGCGACACTCGAACTTCTACCGCCGGACGTTCAAGCCTGCGGTGGTCGCTGCGGGTCTCCCGGAGCGCCTCCGGTTCCACGACCTGCGCCACACGTGCGCGGCGCTCCTGATCGCCCAGGGTGCGCATCCCAAGGCGATGATGGAACGGTTCGGCCATTCGTCAATCACGGTCACCCTTGACCGCTACGGGCACCTCTTCCCGTCGCTCGATGAGACCCTCGTCGACGGTCTCGAACGCACGTATCGCGAGGCAATCTCAAACAACTCGCGGCCTGTACGCGGCCTGGAGGTCGTCGCGCTCCCGGCTGCGAAGGGCGCGCGTACCGTCTGACCTGCTCATTTAGTGGTCGGGCTGCCGGGACTCGAACCCGGGACCTTCGGTCCCCCAGACCGACGCGCTAACCAAGCTGCGCCACAGCCCGCTGTGGAGGTCCGAGACTATCGGCCCCCGAGCGCCCTCACAGTTTGTGGGCCACCCATTCGATGCCCTGCAGGAACCGGTATCCGAGGTACACCGCGGTGCCGGCGAGGAGCAGCTTGAGGTGCCACGGCGCGGCGACGACCTCGTCGGGCTCCTCCCCCACCGCACGCAGCTCGTCGGCCTTGCGGGCCCGTTTGTAGTCGACGGTCTGGAGGCAGAACGGGCAGGAGCCGTCGGGCTTCATCGAGGTGGGCGTGAGGTAGTGACCACAGGCCGGACAGGAGGGCACGCCCCCATTGTGCCGCCCGGCGGGCGCCGCACCGGCAACGCGCGACTCAGACCGGTGGCACCCCGTGGCGCTTGCTGGGCTCGTCGCGCCGGCGGCCCGCCGCGAGCGCGAACCGCGTCACCAGCTCGGTGCGCAGGTCTTCCGGTTGCACGACGGCATCGACCACGAGCTCCGCGGCGAGGTGCACGAGGTCGACGTCGGTCTCGTACTCCTCGCGCCGGGCGGCGACGAACAAGGCCCGCTCGTCGGGATCGGTGATCGCCTGGATCGTGTTGTAGAAGACCGCGTTCACCGCGGGTTCGGGGCCCATCACCGCGATCTTCGCCGTCGGCAGCGCCAGGCACGCGTCGGGATCGAAGGCCGGCCCGCACATCGCGTAGAGCCCCGCGCCGTACGCCTTGCGCACGATCACCGAGATCTTCGGCACGGTTGCCTCGGTCACCGCGGTGATCATCTTCGCTCCGTGGCGGATGATCCCCTGCCGCTCCACCTGCGATCCGATCATGAAGCCGGGAACGTCGGCGAGGAACAGCAACGGCACGTTGAACGCGTCGCACAGCCAGATGAACCGCGCCGCCTTGTCGGCCGAGTCGACGAACAGCACCCCGCCGAGGTGCATCGGGTTGTTCGCGACGATGCCGACCGACTCACCGTCGATCCGGGCGAACCCGATCAGCAGCTCGCGCGCCCACAGCGGCTTGAGCTCGAAGAACGAGCCCTCGTCGACGAGCGCGTCGAGCACCCGGTGCATGTCGTACGCGCGCCGTTCCTCCTCGGGAACGATGTCGCCGATGGGCTTGTGGTTCGCGACCGGCGGGACGGCGACGACAGGCTCCGCGACCTCGTCCCACGCGCGCGGCAGGTAGGAGAGGAAGCGCCGGGCCGACTCGAGCGCGTCTTCGTCGTTCGCGCAGAGGTTGTCGCCGCAGCCGCTCACGGTCGCGTGCATGCGCGCGCCGCCCATCTCTTCGAGCGAGATGTGCTCGCCGATCACCATCTGGGCCATGCGCGGCGAGCCGAGGTACATCGACGCGTTGCCCTCCACCATGAACACGGCGTCGCAGAACGCGGGGATGTACGCACCGCCGGCGGCCGACGGTCCGAAGAGGCAGCACACCTGCGGCACCCGACCCGACAACCGCACCTGGTTGGCGAAGATACGACCGGCGCCGCGCCGGCCCGGGAACAGCTCGACCTGATCGGTGATCCGCGCACCCGCGGAGTCGACGAGGTACACGACGGGCATCTCGTGCCGCAGCGCGTGCTCGGTGAGCCGCACGATCTTCTCGACGGTACGGGCGCCCCACGAACCGGCCTTCACCGTGGTGTCGTTCGCCATCACGCAGACGGGCCGCCCGTCGATGCGGCCGACCCCGGTGATCACGCCGTCGGCCGGCAGGTTGTCGGCCAGCGCGTTCGCGAGCAGGCCGTCTTCGGCGAACGAGTCGTCGTCGAGCAGGAGCGCCAGGCGATCGCGCACGAACAGCTTGCCCTGCTCCGCGAGCTTGTCGGCCCCCTTCGCGAGATTTCCCGCGAGCGCCCGCTCGGTGACGCGCGCGACCCGCTCGTGTTCGGTGCTCATGCGGCTCCGACCTCCGGCATGCCCCCGCCTCCGGCCTGCGCCTCGCTACTCATGCGGCTCCGACCTCCGGCATGCCCCCGCTTGTGGCGCGCGCGAGGCGCGGGCCGGCGTGCAGCATGGCACTCGGCAGCTCGCGCCCGACGATCTCCTGCGCGAGGCGCGCGCACTCGATGAGCGCAGCGAGATCGATCCCCGTGTCGACGCCGACGTCGTCGAGCATGTGCACGAGATCTTCGGTGACCGCGTTACCCGACGCGCCCGGCGCGTACGGGCACCCGCCGAGCCCGCCGATCGACGCGTCGAAGCGCGACACCCCGCGTTCGAGCGCGAAGAGCACGTTCGCGAGCGCGGTGCCGCGGGTGTCGTGGAAGTGGAGGCCGACGTCGGTCGAGCCGATGCCCGCGCGCTCGAGCGCGTCGAGCAACGCGTCGACCCGGCGCGGCGTGGCCATGCCGGTCGTGTCTCCGAACGAGAGCCGGTCGGCGCCCGCGTCGACGAGGTGACCGGCGACCTGCGCGACCCGCTCGGGTTCGACCTCGCCTTCGTACGGGCAGCCGAACGCGGTCGAGACGATCGCCTCGACCGGCGTGGCGGCCGCGTGCACGAGCCGCGCGACCTCATGGGCCGCCACCAGCGACTCCGCGACGGTGCGCCGCACGTTCTTCAGATTGTGGGTCTCGCTGGCGCTCACGACGAGCTGCACCTCGTCGGCCGCCGCCGCGATCGCACGTTCCGCGCCCCGCAGGTTGGGCACGAGCGCCGAGTAGACGACGCCCGGCCGGCGATCGATCGCGGCCATCACGTCCTCGGCTCCCGCCATCGCGGGGATGGCGGCCGGCGCCACGAACGACGCGGCCTCGATGCGGCGCAAGCCCGTCGCCGAGAGGGCGTCGATCAACCTGACGCGTTCCGCGACCGGTACCGGCGGCTCGTTCTGGAGACCGTCGCGCGGCCCGACCTCACGAATCTCCGCGCGAGCGGGCCAGGAGCGCATGGGCCTCAGGCTAGGGCCGGACCGCGATCCCCGGGCGTCACTTGACGATCCGGACCGGGTCTCCCTCGAGCTGCGCGGCCCACGATGTCGTGTCGTTCACGGTCCCGTTGAAGAGGTAGTTGATCCGGAACCAGCAGCCGGTCGGGCTGCTGTCGAGGCAGCCGTAGCTGCTGGGAATCGGAATCTTGATCTCGATCCATTGACCCTGGTAGTTGGCGCTACTGACGCCCGAGATCGTGCAGCTACTCATCAAGCTGTCCGTTCCCCAGGGCGGGCCGGTCGAGTTACCCGGTGGCGCCGTGTACGTGCACGGACCGATCGCGGCACCAGTCGCATCGGTGGGGGCCACGACCTGGAGGGAACCGGTCACGCCGCTCCCGGCATCACCGATATCGAAGAGGAACAGGTCGAGGACGTGTCCTTGGTCGTTCGACGGGATGCGGGTGAGGTAGAACTGCGTCAGGACACCGGAGCCCGCGTTCGCGTAGATCGCCATCTTGGCGTTGCCGTACACGCTTACCGCACCGGCTGCGCCTCCCGACGCACGAATGGCGAAACGGTTGTGGCCCTTACCGTTGGCGTCGCCGTTGATCTGCAAGAAGTAGTCGCTGTTGGCGGCGCCGGTGATGGTGCACATCGTGTACCACTGGCGGAAATACGCGGCAAGATACTGCGGTGTGGGCGACACCGAGATCTTCGTGCCGTTGGCGAGCTGCTGTGCAATCGTTTTCCCGGGACTGCCGCCGACACCGGGGAAGACCTGCTGGTTGCAGCCGACCGTGGGGCTCGCGGTCGAAGGCTGACCGGGCAGGGCCGACGGCCCCAGCACCGTGTAGGTCGTCGACGGCATGTTCTGCGCGACACCGCCCGGCGCGTCGAACGGCTGGTCACCGGTGCAACAGCGAGTTCCGGGGTTGGACGTGGACGGTGAATCCGTGGTCGAGCCCTCGGGGGCGTAGCGCGCGCTGCCATTGAACGTGACGCCTACTGGCCAACCCGCCGGTTTGGCAGCCAGAGCCGCGGTCTTGAGATCGGCGTAGTACGAGGGCTGACCACCTGCCTCACAGAAGTCGCCCACGGCGACGAAGCCGGGGTCGAACACCTGCACCTTCACCGTCGCGGCAGAGTTGAAGTGAACGTCGTAGTAGTAGCCGTTCGGGTCGAGGTCGCTGTTGGAGCCCGAACAGTTGTCGGGCGTCCCACCACAGTCGCCGCTCGTGTACGCGTCTCCGCTCTGCTTCGTACTGCCGTGCGCGCTCACGTTCCCCCAGAGGTTCGGATACAGGGTGCACGACGAGCTCGCCGGCGCGCAGCCGGACTCCGGGTCGTTGCCGTACTGCGGGTTCGGGCTTCCCATCGCGATCGGCGGTGCGTAGTCGGCGATGGCACTGCGAGAGATGTCCATGGTTCCGAAGCCGATCGCCTTCGCGAACCAGGTCTTCACCGACTGCTTCACGGTCACCTTGAGCTGCGAGAGCTTCGTCTGCTGCTCCGGGATGACCTGGACGCCGTTCACAGGGCTGTTGGTGAAGCCGTTCGCCGAGGCGATGGTCTGCGCGGTGCTGTACGCGGTAGCGACATTGCCGGGCAGGTAGACCGTGCCCGCGAGCGCAGCGGCGTCGGCTGTGTTCTGAGCCCGCTGCGCAACCTGGTACCCGTGGCCGATGTCGACTGCGATCGCGGCGAATCCCAACAGCACCATCAGGAAGAGCGTCATCCAGACGAGGGCGAGCCCACTCTCGTCGGCCCGCACGCGACGGGCGAGCCAACCCGCGGTGCCTGCCGGTTCGCCGTCGCTGTGAACGTCGTCCGTCGCCACGACTTCGCCGCTCATGACGTACCGCAACTCGAGCTGACGTCGGGTTCGAGGCGCATCACCGTCTGCCCGGTCAGGGTGCGCCCGGAACCGAACATATGCGTCACTGCAGTGTGATTGGCCTTGACCCACACCGCGATCTGGTCGGGTCCGGGCGCGCTCGGACACGCGTACTGTTTGATCGATGGCCACGACCCGCTA
>DAIQOP010000222.1:0-6755 GCA_036787815.1 Actinomycetota bacterium | reverse complement strand
CCGACGTCATCATCGGCAGCAAGGTCCGCTGGGTGCTCGACCTCATGCGCGGCGTGGAGTTCGCGGGCAACAACGTGGCGCGCGCCGAGATCGAACCGGCCGCCGACGGCAGCTACGACGTCGGTCTGCACCTCGCGTCACCCGGCGACCAGCTGGCCGATCTCGGCGAGCTGCGCGAAGAGATGCTGCGGATCGGCGATACCGGCGGCACGATCCGGCTGAAGGCCTACCGGCCGCCGAGCCGGCGCCTGCTGTTCGACGCGGGCACGGTCGCGGGTTTCGGCTGGGCGACGATGCACCCCGTCGAGGGCGCCGGCCCCGCGGGCACCGTGCGCGCGTCCGGCACCACGCTGCACAACGAGCATCTCGACGTCGAGATCGACCCCGCCCGCGGCACCTACAGCGTCACCACGCGCGACGGCATCTCGGTGTCGGGCCTCGGCCGGCTCGTCGACGGCGGCGATGGCGGCGACACCTACAACTACTCACCGCCTGCGGCCGACATCGAGATCTCCGAGCCCGATTCGGTCGCGGTGGAGATGATCGAAGCCGGCCCGGTGCGCGCACAGGTCACGATCGACACCACCTACACCCTGCCGAAGCGCGCGCAGGGCGACGAACACTCGTGCGCGATGCGCAGCGACGAGCGGGTCTCGGTCGCGGTGCGCACCACCCTCGAGCTGCGTCCCGGTGAGCGGTTCCTCCGCGTGCACACCGAGCTCGAGAACCCGTGCGACGACCATCGCCTGCGCGCGCACTTCCCGCTCCCCGCGCCGGTGAAAGGTTCCGACGCCGAGTGCGCGTTCACCGTCGTGTCGCGGGGCCTCACCGCCGAGGGCGGCGAGCTCGAGTACGGGCTCCCGACCTTCGTGTCCCGCCGGTTCGTCGACGCGAGCGACGGTGCCACGGGCCTCGCGCTCCTGCACGACGGGCTGCTCGAGTACGAGGTCGTCGGCGAAGGCACCGAGTTGGCGCTCACGCTCCTCCGCGCGGTCGGCTACCTCTCGCGCAGCGAGCCGTCGTTGCGGCCCAACCCGGCCGGGCCGGTCGATCCGGTGCGGGGAGCCCAGATGCACGGGCGCAACGTCTGCGACTACGCCGTGCTCCCCCACCGTGGCGACTGGCGCGCGACCAACCTGTACGCGGAGGCCGACACATTTCTCGTACCGCTCGAACGGGCACGGGTCACGGCCGGCTCGAGTCGCACCCTTCCCGCGACCGGCACCGCGCTCGAAGTCGACGGTGCCGAGGTGTCGGCCGTCGCGCGCGACGCCGGCGGCCTCGTCGTGCGCCTGTTCCGCACCGAACCGGAGGCGGGAACGGTCACCGTCTCCTACGCGGGCCTTCCTGCTCGAGGGTGGGTCGTCGACCTGCGCGGCGCGCCGCTCGCCACCTTCGAAGGCTCCGTCACCCTCCGCCCCTGGGAGATCCTGACGCTGCGCGTGTGACACTCGCTCCCTCGAAGGCGACCCGGCCGGCACCGTCGGTTCCCACCTTCACCGGGCGGGAATCGTCGGAACGCGGGTACGCGAATTTCACTCGATCGCGATCCGTTCCTGGGCACGGATCGCGATCGGCAACATTTCGCGTCGCGCACGCGAGATGGGGATCTGCTCGAGCGATCGTCGCCCTCGGACGGATCGGTCGCAGAGGTGTTCCGCGGGACCGTGCCCGCGCGCCGTCACCGGCGCAGGTCCCTATCCGCGGGTGAGGCGATAGGCGGGGACGACGCCGGAGAAGCCGGCGAGCGTGTGGTGGTCGGGTCCGGCGAAGTGGTACCGGTCGGTGAGCGGCCGCAGTCGGCGCTCGAGTCCGTCGGAGACCACGATGGTGTCGGGCCGGGCGGCCGCGCACAGGCGGGCCGCGAGGTTCACGAACGGTCCGTACATGTCACCGCCGCGCACGATGACGGGCCCGAACGCGAGGCCGACCCTCAGCGGCGGCAGTCGCGCGTCCGCGGCCGCCGCGTCGACGAGATCGAGGGCGAGATCGAACGCGATCGACTCGAAGGCGTCGATCATCGCGACTAGCGCGTCGGCGTCGAGCCGGCCCGAGAGGCTCGTGTAGCCCGACAGGTCGGCGAACCCGACCGTGAGGTCGACGGTGTTCGTGCTCGACGGCGTCGCGCCGGAGTCGCTGTAGCGCCGGCCGATCGAATCGAGGTGGTGGCGATGGAGCGTGTCGATCGCGTCCGACAACTGCGGCAGCATGTCGGTGACGACGCCCACGTAGCTGCGCGCGATCTCGACGTAGTCCTGCGAGTCGACCAGCGGGGCTTCGACGCTCGAGCGCAGGAGCGCGGTCTCGGCTTCGGCCATCGACGCGGTCGCCGCGCCGATGATCCGCACCAGCTGCACGATGCGCTCGGTACCCACGAGCTCACCGAGCGAACGGAACACCGCGAGCATCTCGACGTCGCGGGCGCTGAAGCGGAATCGAGAGGCCGAGCCCGAGCAGGTACTCGTACAGGGCGAGCCGCGCCGCGGCGTCGGGCGCGAGGGGGTCGTACAACCCTGCGGCCACGACCGCATCGCGATCGGCGTGCGCGTCGTCGGCCGGACCGGGTTCGTCGTTCACGTGAAGCTTCCCGGATCGTCGACGATCACACCCGTGTCCGGGGCCGGCGCCGAACCAAGAGGCAGCAGGCGCGTGGGGTCGATCTCGGCGAGCAGGGCTTCGCTCGCGCTCCCGATCGCCTCCCACGCGGGATCCAGACCCGGAGCGCGCACGACGACGCCTTCGGGCGCGTCCCACAGCAACGCGGGCCGCACGCCGTGCCATCGCAGCGCGAACGACACCGGGCCGAGGCGAGTGGGCGCGTCGTGCACGGCGACCGGACGGCCCAACCACTCGACGGGAAGGTGCGGGAGCAGCTCGATGTGCTCACGCTCCACCCGCACGAGCGCGTCGCGGAGCGCGCCGAGCCACGCGGCGGCGAGCGCCGGCCGTGAACCCGACGCGGCCGCCGTCGCACGGAGGCTCGGCCACTGTTCGGCCGCTCCGTCGCCCACCGTGCTGCGCCCCCGCGCGCGCGTGCGTGGCGGTTGCGCCCCGAGTCCCCACTCGGCGGCGACGCCCGCCACGACCCGGTCCCGCTTCGTGCCGGTCGCGGCGGCGACGAGCACGGTGGCCCGGGCGGCGTCGGTCGCGGCCTGGAGCGCCTCGTCGGGAAGCTCGACGCGCATCCCCCGGTCGAGTGCGGCCACCCAGCCACGCTCGACGTCGGCCAGGGTCGGGAGCCGCGCGACCGTCACCGGGTCGCCCGCGAGACTCGACGCCGCGATCCTGGTGCGGGTCCGGTGCGCGACCGGGAACAGCACCGCGACTTCGAGATCCCCGCGGCGACCGGCTCTTCGCGCCGCGACCGCCGGGTCGAACCGACCGCTCGCGGCATCGCCGCCGACCACGGCGTCGTGCACACCAACGGCGCGCGCGTCGACGGCCCAGCGCAGCGGAGCCCTCGGCAGCGCGACCCGCGCGCGATCGTCGACGAGCAGCGTCGACCCCTCGATCGCGACCCGACCGATGCGGTAACCGGGTGCGGCCCGCACCACCCACGCGAGCACGACGGCGGCGGCCGACGCGTTCTCGACGTCGACCACCACGAGCGGCGCGTGCTCGCCCGCGACGGCGTAGGCGCGCAGCACCACCTCGCCGCCGGGCACCCGCACCCGCCCCTCGGCCGCCGGCGCGACTCCGGGGCGCACGGTGTGCACGGCTCCCGACGACGGGATGCGCCAGCCGTCGTCGGCCCCGATCCACCAGTCGATCTCGATCCCGGCCGCGTCGACGGTGATCAACCCGGTGCTCCCGAACGCACCGACCACGCCGTCGGCGAGCGTGCCGAGCACCGAGACCACCACGGTGTCACGGCTCGAAGCGGCCACGTCGGTCAGCGGATGCCGTGCAACTCGGTGCGCGCCCGGCGGCCCATGAGCTCGGGCACGAGATCGGCCGGACGAGCGCCCTGGTGCAGCACCCGGCCGACGAACTCCGCGAGCGGCATCTCCACCTTCTCCCGCGCCGCGAGATCGAGCACCGCGGCGGTGGTCTTCACGCCTTCGGCGACCATGTTCATCTCGGCGACGATCTCGCCGAGGGGCCGGCCGCGTCCGAGCTCCACCCCGACGTGGCGGTTCCGGCTCTGGGGGCTGCTGCACGTGGCGATGAGATCACCCATGCCCGCGAGCCCGGCGAAGGTCAGCGGATCTCCACCGAGCGCGATGCCGAGCCGGGCCAGCTCGGCGAGCCCCCGGGTCATCAGCGCGGCCTTCGTGTTGTCGCCGTAGCCGAGGCCGTCGGCCATGCCCGCGCCGATCGCGATGACGTTCTTGAGCGCGCCCGCGATCTCGCACCCGATCACGTCGGGGTTCGTGTACACGCGGAAGGTGGGCGTCATGAACAGCTGCTGCAATCGCCCCGCGACCGCCGCGTCGCGCACCGCGACGACCGTTGCCGTCGGCTGGCCCGCCGCGACCTCGCGCGCCAGGTTCGGGCCCGTGAGCACACCGATGCGGTCGGTGTCGTGGCCCTCGAGCACCTGGGCGACGACCTCGGTCATGCGGAGGTTCGTTCCCTGTTCGACGCCCTTCGCCAGGCTGATCACCGCGGCATCGTCGGCGATGAACGCGGCCGCGTCGCTGAGCACGGCCCGCAAGCCGTGCGACGGAACCCCGACCACCACGACCTCGGTACCGGCGCACGCGGCCTCGAGCGACGACGTCGCGCGCAGCTCGGTGGGCAGCGCGACTCCCGGGAGGTACTGCGGGTTCTCGTGCGTCGTGTCGATCGTGGTGGCGAGCTCCTCGCCGCGCACCCACAACGTGGTCGGCGCGTGCGCCGCGACGAGCGCTGCGACCGTCGTGCCCCACGACCCCGCGCCGATCACCACGACCCGGCCGCTCATCCGCCACCGCTATTCACGAGACTCGATCGGCGCCGCGGCCGACGGCTCGGGACCGCAGCTGCGCAGCACCGCGGTCGACGGGTCGCGCGACCACCAGTCGTCGCCGGGCTCCGGGCGCTGCGGGTAGATCTCGCGCGCGCGGGCGACGCACGCGCAGATCGCCGTCATGATCTCGTCGGTCGCTTCCTTGATGTCGGCGTCGGGGCCGACGGCTACCGGTTCTCCGATCACCGCCGTCTGCGCGATCCCCCAGCGCCAACGCGGCTTGCGCCCCTTGAACAGGATCCGGTGCGTCCCCCACAACCCGACTGGAGTCACCGGGATGCCGCTCGCCCGCGCGAGGCGCGCGGTGCCCGACTTCCCCACCATGGGTTCCAGATCGAGCGAGATCGTGCCCTCGGGAAACACCGTGACGCACTCGCCGGCGCGCAGCGCATCGACCGCGGCGACGAGCGACGAAGCCGCTTCGTCGGAGCCCCGCCGGACCGGGATCTGATGCACCGACCGGAGCGCCGGGCCCAACGCGACCTTCTCGAACAGCTCGGCCTTCGCCAAGTACCGCACCCGCCGACCGCGACGATCGGCCAACCAGGCCAGCGTCAACGGGTCGAGATACGACACGTGATTGCTCGCCAGGATCGCCGGACCGACACGCGGGATGCGATCCGCGCCCTCGACCGTCCACTTCAGACCCCACCGCAGGCCGGGATAGAACGCTCCCTTGGCCAGGGAGTAGAGCGGTTCCACGGCCGGTAGCATACGCAGACCATGCCTCGGTCTTCCTCGTCGCTTGCCGAGGTCGGTGTCGTGATCCCGCTCCGATCGTTCTCTCGCGGCAAGTCGCGGCTCGCGGGCGCGCTCGACGCCGTCGCCCACGAAGCGTTCGTCCGCGGCCTCGCCGACGGTGTCGCCGACGCGGCCGTACCTCACCCCGTGGTGGTGATCACGAGCGCGCCGGAGGTGATCGAGTGGGCGCGCGAGCGCGGGTTGTCGGTCGTCGCCGACCGCGGCTCTCTCGATCGCGCCGCCGACGACGGGCGGGTGTGGGCGGCCGAGCGGGGTTGCACGCGCGTCGTCGTGGTGCATGCCGATCTGCCCGACATCGTCTCGCTCGACGCGGTCACCGCAGAGGCGGCCCAGCCGGTCGCGGTGATCGTGCCGTGTCATCGCGACGACGGCACGCCGGTGCTGTCGATCCCCGTGCGATCGATTGGCGATCACCCCCCATTCGAGTTCTCGTACGGCCCGGGCTCGTTCGCCCGCCACCGCGCCGCCGCCCGGCGCGCCGGCCTCGAGGTCCGCGTCGTACGCGACGACGCGCTCGCGTTCGACGTCGACGGCCCCGACGACCTCGCAGTCGTGCTCGCCCGCCGGCGGGTCACACCCGAACGATGAGCCCGTCGATCGACCTCGCGGCGCCCGAGCGGGCGCTCGCGATCGGCGCGCACCCCGACGACATCGAGTTCGGCTGCGGGGCGACGCTCGCGAAGTGGGCGGCCGCCGGGTGCGCAGTGACACTGCTCGTGCTCACCGACGGCTCGAAGGGAAGCTGGGACGCCGAAGCCGACCAGTCGGACCTCGTCGCCGCCCGGCGACGTGAGCAGGAGCACGCAGCCGAGGCGCTCGGTGCGCGCGGTGTCGTGTTCCTCGACCGGGTCGACGGCGAGCTCGTCGACGGTGCGCAGGAGCGGGCCGAGGTGTGCGAGGTGATCCGCACCGTGTGCCCAGATGTCGTGCTCGGCCACGACCCGTGGAAGCGCTACCGCATCCACCCCGATCACCGTCTCGCCGGTTGGCTGACCCTCGACGCGATCGTCGCCGCGCGCGATCCGCACTTCTTCCCCGACCA
>DAIQOP010000221.1:0-6765 GCA_036787815.1 Actinomycetota bacterium | reverse complement strand
CCCGGCATCGCGCGCAGGCCGCCGCGGAGGGGACAGCGGTCGAGGTGAGCGACGCGTTCCTCGCCGCCGAGGTCGCCGTGATGCGCAACCTCCTGGCCGGGATGCGGGCCCGCTACGGGTCGGCCGAGGCGTACCTCGAGGGGCACGGTCGGGACCCGCGGGCGGTGGCCACGTTGCGCCGCGCGCTGCTCGACCACGATGGGTCCGAGGCGCGGTAGAACATCGACCGACACGTGCAACCGCGGTGAGACGAAGCGAGGACCGATGGCCGAAGAGATCGTGCTCGCGACGGCCGACGGCGACATGTCGGCGTATCTCGCGACTCCCGACGGCGAAGCGCGCGCGGCGGTCGTCGTCGTGCAGGAGGCATTCGGAGTCACTCCCCACATCGAGAGCATCTGCCGGCGATTGGCCGAGGTGGGATACGTGGCGATCGCGCCGGCGTTGTTCCATCGCGTGGGTTCGCCGGTGCTCGAGTACGGCGATTTCGAAGCCGTCAGACCCGCGATGACGTCGCTGACCGCCGGCGGGATCGGGACCGATCTCGACGCGGTCTTCGCCGACCTGGGCACGCGCGGCTTTCCGGAGCAACGCACCGCGATCGTCGGGTTCTGCATGGGTGGCACCGTCGCGTTGTTCGCGGCCACCCAGTGGCCTCTCGCTGCGGCGGTCACCTTCTACGGCGGTGGCGTGGCGCAGGGACGGTTCGGGTTCCCTTCGCTGCTCGACCTCGCGCCCGAGCTCCGGTCGCCGTGGCTCGGCCTCTACGGCGACCTCGACCAGGGCATCCCCGTCGACGAGGTGGAGGCGTTGCGGCGGGTCGCGGCGAAAGCAGCCGTGCCGACCGAGATCGTTCGCTACGCCGAGGCGGGTCACGGCTTCAACTGCAACGACCGGCCCGACGCGTACCACGAAGCTTCCGCGGCCGACGCGTGGCAGCGGACCCTGGCCTGGTTCGACCGGCATCTGGGGTAGCCCGGCGCACGGGTCCCGCGGTCGGGAGCTGCGCCACCGCACGTAGGGGTTCCCGGCGCTCCGCGCGTGCGCAATGATCTCGGGATGGAACCAGCACCCGAGCTGCGGACCGAGCGCCTCCTGCTCCGGCGGTGGCGGCCCGAGGACCGGGCTCCGTTCGCGGCGTTGAACGCCGATCCGCGGGTGATGGAGCACTTTCCGTCGATCCTGACGCGGGCCGAGAGCGACGGGCTGGTCGACCGGATCGAAGCCGGCTTCGAGCAGCACGGGTTCGGTCTGTGGGCGGTCGAGGTTCCGGGCCTCGCCCCGTTCGTCGGATTCATCGGCCTCGCGGCACAGGGAGCCGAGTTCCCGTTCGGGCCGACCGTCGAGGTGGGCTGGCGCCTGGCTCACCGGTACTGGGGGGTGGGCTATGCCACCGAAGGCGCCCGGGCCGCGCTCGAATGCGGGCTCGACGGCTTCGGGCTCGACGAGATCGTGTCGTTCACGGCCGCGATCAACCTGCGCTCGCAACGCGTGATGCGGCGGTTGGGCATGACGCACCACGCGCGCGACGACTTCGACCACCCGCGGCTCCCGTTCGGGCACCCGTTGCGCCGGCATGTGCTCTACCGGACCGCCGGTCGGCTCCTGCCCGTCGACACCCAACAGGCGACGGTGTCCACGACCGGGACCAACCCGGTCGTGGTGACCGCGGTCGGCGAGTTCGACTTCGAGTCCTCGGACCGGCTCCGCTCGGCGTTGATGACGGCGGCCCAGGACTGCGAGGGCGACGTGATCGTCGACCTCAGCCGGACGGAGTTCCTCGACTCGATCGCCATCGGGGTGCTGCTCCAGACCTGGCAACGGCTGCGATCCCTCGACCGCGAGATGGTGATCCGTTCACCGCACGCGCGGATCCGACGCGTGCTCGAGATCGCGTCGATCGGCGAGGTCGTCAGGGTCGAGCACGCCGACGCCTGAGGCGACGATCAGGCGTCGAGCTCGACCCACACGGTCTTGCCGTCGCGGTTGAGGTCGACGCCCCAGCGTGATGCGAGCTGCTCGACGATGAACAAGCCGCGCCCGGTCGCGGCGTCGGGTGTGGCGTTGCGCACCATGGGGCGCACGGGGGAGTGGTCGTGGACCCGGAGCCGCACGCGCCGATTCACGAGCTCGACGGAGAGCTTCACCTCGGAACGTGCGTGCATCACCGAGTTCGTGACCAGCTCCGTCGCCACGAGCTCGGCCTGGTCGATCGTCCGCTCGGGCACGGCGAGCGACTCGAGCGTGTCGCGCACGAAGCGCCGAGCCCGCCGCGGGCTCGCCACGAGCGCCGGAAGGTCGATCTCGGCACACGGACTCGCCGAAGCGGTAACGGCCGGATGATGCAACACGAGGATTGCGGTGTCGTCGCGACGCACGACGCGCGCGTGCAACGCCTCGAGCGCCTGGTACAGCGCCGTCACCGTCGCTTCGGGCGTGTCGCGCATCGCGTCGGCGACGACGGCGAGCAGACCGTCGTCGTCGAGCGCCGATGGTCCGGACACGTCGGTGACGCCGTCGGTGTAGAGCACGAGGGTGTCGCCCGGTGCGAGCACGAGGTCGGTCTCGTGGAACTTCGGGTCGTCGAGGAGACCGAGCACGCTCCCGGGCCGGCCGACCAGCCGGGGCCGCGCACCGGCGGGCACGTGCACCGGGCGCGGATGGCCGCCGAGCACGAAGCGAAAGTGCCACTCGTCGGTGTCGCCGACCGAGATCCGTCCGAGCAGGCCGTAGACCGCGGTGCAGTACTGGCCGCCGAACTGGTCGGCCTGGTCCTTGACCGCGTCGTCGAGCCAGGCCAGCACCTCGCTCGGACCGATGGCGTGGCGCGCGGCAGCGCGGGTGGTCTGGCGCGCGACGCCGGTGAGGGCCGCGGCGTTGATGCCCTTGCCCGAGACGTCGCCGACCAGGACTCCCCACGAATCGTCGCCGACCGCGATCACGTCGTAGAAGTCGCCGCCCACCAGCGCGGTATCGCTCGCGGTCCAGTAGCGGTGCGCGAGCTCGATGCCGGGGATCTCGGGGAGGTGGGGCGGCAGCAGGCTCTGCTGCAACGTGCCCGCGATGGTGCGTTCGCGCTCGTAGAGACGCGCGTTCTCGAGCGCGATCGCGATGCGCGCGGCGACGGCTTCGGCCAGCTCGACGTCGGCCGGCGCGTAGCGTCGACCGGATTCGGTCTGGACGAGTTGCAGCGCACCGAGGATGCCGCTGCGACCGCGGAGCGGCACCACGATCATCGAGCGCAGCCGCAACTGCGTGAGCACCTGGCGTATTTCGCGGTCGGGGGTTGCGAAGGCGATGAGCTCGTCGTTGATCTCCGGGTAGAACTGGGTGGTGCCGCTGCGCACGGCCGCCGGGAGCCCGGTCAGGTTGTCGGGGTCGTACGGGAATCGATCGCGCAGCTCCTGGGCCCATCGCAGCTTGTCGGGATCGGCGTGCGCGACCTCGATGGTCGGTACGTTCGAATGCTCGTCGGTGAACACCGCGAGCTGGCACCAGTCGCCGAGCCTCGGCACCGCCGATTGCACGATGCGCCGCATGAGGTCGGGGATCTCGAGCGATCGCGTCAGCACCGCGTTGGTGCGCTCCAGGAACTCCGACCGCTCGCGCGCCGCGCGCTCGAGCTCGAAGACGCGTCCACGTTCGATCGCCCGCGCGATCCGGTCGGCGACCAGGCGCAGCAGATCGATGTCGTTGGCTCCGAAGTGGCGGAGGCGGCGACTCCCGACGTCGAGGACGCCGAGCAACGTCTCCGCCTGGAGCGGCACGCCGGCGGCGCTGCGCACGCCGCTGGCAAAGAGCTCACCGACGACGCTGATCTCTGAAAGGTCGTCGAGCACGATCGGCTCGCCGAGCTCGGCGACCCGGCCGGCGAACCCGAGACCGACGGGCACGCGCAGCGGCGGCGACTCCGGGTCGAATGCCGTCCCGCCGCTCTCGACGAGCTCGCGGCCGGTCTCGTCGAGCATCAGGACGCGCACGGTGTCGCACTCGAGCAGCGCGGCGATGCGGCCCGGGATCTCGGTGAGCAGCTCGCCGAACGGCAACCGGGCGAGGGCGAGGTCGCTGATCTCCTGGAGCCGGGAGAGGCGAACGGCGAGCAGTTGCTCCGCTTCGAGCGACTGGGCTCGACGCAGCGACTGCGCGCAGAGCCCGGCGACGATCTCGAGGTACTGGCGATCGGAGGGCGGGAAGTCGCGTGGAGATTCGAAGACGAGGGCGAGCGAGCCGATCGGTCGGTTGTCGACGAGGAGCGGCAACGTCGCGAGCGCCTCGAAGCCGCCGCCGCGTTGGAGGTCGTCGAGCTCGGGATAGCGGTCACGGAACTCGTTGCTGTCGCGGATGAAGATCGGACGGCCGCTCTTGATCACGTCGCGGCTGAGCACCGCCTGGTCGAGGGGGACGAACGGGAAGCTCGCCTCGTCGGGATGCGAGCCGGTGCTGGCCATGAACGTGAGCCGCTCACTCGTCGCGTCGAGCTCCGACACGCCGCCGGCGCGGGCGTTCATGCCCGGAACCAGCTCCGCGATCACGACGCGTCCGACTTCGCGGCGCGTGGCTGCCCGCGCGAGGCCGGCGCTGATGGCCTGGAGCCGCTCGGCCCGCCGGCGCGCCTGCTCGGATTCGAGCCGGGCCGCGCGTTCGCCTTCGAGGAGGGATTCCCGTTCGTCCTGGGCCGTCATCCGTTGGTCGACGTTGAGGGTGACGCCGGTGGCGCCGACGACGTTGCCCTCCTCGTCGAGCACCATCTCGCCCACACCCTCGAGCCAGTGCGTGGAGCCGTCGGGCCAGACGCACCGGTGGTCGAACCGGAACGGGCGGCGTTCGGCGACCGCCTGCTGGACCTCCTCCGCGACCCATTCGCGGTCGTCGGGATGCAGGACCGCTTCCCACGCGTCGAAGGTGCCGGCGAACGCCGAGCGCTCCATGCCGAACAGCTCGGAGGTGTGCGCGTCCCACTCGACGCGCCTGCTCGCGAGGTCCCACGACCAACTGCCCATGCGGGCGGCCCGCATCGCCAGAGCGAAGCGTTGGTCGAGCTCGGGCTGCTGACGTTCCGCCACGGTCCGTCTTCCTTCGCTGGGACGAGCCTGAGGTGGGCGACAGTATGACCCGGCGGCCACACCTGGCGGGTCGGCGCGCTCGTGCGAAGATGCAGTCGTGCTGACGGGGGAGAGAGTTCTGGTCACGGGTGCGACCGGTCAGGTCGCGCTTCCCATTACCCGGGCGCTGGCGCGGCAAAACACGGTGACGGGCCTGGCCCGCTTCCGTGACCCTGCGGCCCGCGGGTTGCTCGAGGCCGATGGCGTCCGCTGCATCGAGACCGACGTCGCCCGCGGCGACCTCTCGGCCGTGCCCGACGAGTTCGACGTCGTGCTCAACCTGGCCGTCGTGAAGTCGGGCCGCTTCGACCTCGACATCACCGCGAACGCCGAGGCGGCGGGCCTGCTCATGGCCCGGTGCCGGAGCGCGCGGGCGTTCCTGCACTGCTCGTCGACGGGGGTGTACGCCCCGGCCGGGCACCGCCGCCTGGTCGAGACCGACCCGCTGGGCGACAACCACCGGGCGATCATGCCCACGTACAGCATCGCCAAGATCGCGACCGAGGCGGTCGTGCGGACCGGAGCCCGCCAATGGCAGCTCCCCACGACGATCGCCCGGCTCAACGTGCCCTACGGCGACAACGGGGGCTGGCCGGCGTTCCACCTCGAGCAGATCCTCGCCGGCGACCCCGTGGCGTTGCACCCGGAGCGCCCCAACCTGTTCAACCCGATCCACGAGGACGACCTGGTCGCGATGATCCCTGGTCTGCTCTCCATCGCCTCGGTGCCGGCCACGATCGTCAACTGGGCGGGCGCGGAGTCGGTGTCGATCGAGGAGTGGTGCGAGTACATGGCCGGCCTCGTCGGGAAGGACGCCACGTTCGCGGTGACGGAGCGCACGATCGCGAGCGTCACCACCGACAACACGCGGTTGCACGAGCTCGTCGGGCGGGCCCAGGTCGAGTGGCGCGACGGCATGGCCCGCATGGTCGCCGCCCGCCACCCCGAGCTCGAGCGTTTCTGACCGAACGCCGCTGACCGGGGGCGTCCCTACTCGCCGTAGACGGGTTTGCGCTTCTCCCGGAACGCGGCGATCGCCTCGTCGAGGTTGCCGGTGTATCCGGCCAGGAGCTGATTGCGGTTCTCGAAGTCGATCGCGGCCTGGAGGCTGCTGATCTCGAGGTTCGCCCAGAGTGACTGCTTCGTCATCTGGATTCCGAACGGGCTGAGCTCGCACATCGCGTCGGCGGTCGCGAGCGCCGCGTCGACCACGACCGTGTCGGCCACCACGCGCGACACCAGGCCGATGCGCAGTGCTTCGTCGGACTCGACGCGGCGGCCGGTGAGGAGGATCTCCGAGGCGTTCGTGATACCGACCGCGCGCGGGAGCAGGTAGGTGGCGCCGAGCTCGCTGCCGGTCAGACCGTTCGTGATCCCGGCGTTCGCGAAGTACGCCGACTCGGCCGCGTATCGGATGTCGGTGCCCAGCGCGAGGCACATGCCGCCGCCGATCGCGGCGCCGTTGATCGCGCAGATCACCGGTTGGGGGAGCGCGCGCAGCGCGGGAACGACTCCGCCCATGTACGACATCGAGCGCATCGCGAGGCGCGAGAAGCCGAGCCCTTCGATGTTGGGCGGGAGACCGCGGTCGTGGAGATCGAGCCCCGAGCAGAACGCGCGGCCGGAGCCCGTGAGCACGACCACCCAGGTGTCGTTGTCGCCC
>DAIQOP010000220.1:0-6768 GCA_036787815.1 Actinomycetota bacterium | reverse complement strand
GCGACGCGCTCACCGCCGCGGGGGTGCCGTTCGAGCGTTGGTCACCGGCTGAAGCGGGCGAGCGCTTTCCGGGCCTGCGGTTCGAGCACGAGGTCTGCTTCCAACCCGACGCCGGCCGCTGCCGCGCCGCCGACGCGCTCGACGCGTTCGGCCGGGTCGGCACGGCGCTCGGCGTCGAGCTGCACGAACACGAACGCGTCGTGGCGATCGAGCCCGCGGGCGACGGCGCGCGGGTGCGCACCGATGCGGGCGAGTACCGAGCCGCGCTCCTCGTCGTCGCCGCGGGCGCGTGGATGGGCGCGCTCGTCGGCCTGGCGCCGCTGCGAATCACCCGTGAGCGCTACGTGCACCTGCCGCGCACCGAGCCCGACGGGCCGTGGCCGTCGTTCATCCACTACCGCGATCCGATCCCGGCCTACGGGCTCGAGACGCCCGGTGAGGGCATCAAGCTCGGCGAGCATCACGCGGGCGAGTCGATCACCGATCCTTCCGTTGCGGAGTCTCCCGGAGCGGCGGCTTTCGCGCGGGCGCGGCTCCTCGACTACGCACGCGAATGGTTGCCGGGCGTCGAGCCGATCGCGCGGTCGGAGGCGACGTGTCTGTATACGTCGACGCCGACCGAAGACTTCGTGATCGACCGCGTCGGTCCGATCGTGGTCTGCTCGCCCTGCTCGGGCCACGGCTTCAAGTTCGCGCCGCTCGTCGGCGAGCTCGTGGCCGGTCTCGCCGACGGTGAGCCGGCGCCCGCGCGCTTCCGGCTCGGCGCGCAGAACCTGCGCGTGCGCCCGAACGCCTGACGACGAACGCGTTGCCGACGAACGCGTCGCTTGCGAACGCGTGACTACGAACGAGCCGCGAGGGCCTGTTCCGCGAGCCGGCGGGCGATGACCCGCAGGCACAGCGTCTCGTCGGCGCCTTCGAAGATCGAGAGCACGCGCGCGTCGACGAAGTAGCGCGACACCGGGAACTCCTCGGCGTACCCCATCCCGCCGTGCAGTTGCATGGCTTCGCGGGTGACCCACTCGGCGGCGCGGCACACGTAGGCCTTCACCATCGAGGCTTCGAGCGTCCCCTCGCCGCGCGCCATCAGGCGCGCGACCGAGTAGGAGAACTGCCGGCCGCCCTGGATCAGCACCGCCATGCGCGCGAGCTTCACCTTGCTGAGCTCGTAGTCGAATACCGCGTGGCCGAACACCTTGCGCTCGCGTGCGTACGCGAGCCCGGCTTCGAACGCGGCCTGCATCAGACCGACGGCGCGCGCCGCGGTCTGCAACCGGCCGTTCTCGAATCCGGCCATCTGCAGGTAGAAGCCGCGGCCCAGGCCGGCCTCGAGGCCGACGAGGTTCTCGGCCGGCACGAACCAGTCGGAGAACGAGACCTCGAAGGAGTGCATGCCCCGGTAGCCGATGGTGTCGATCGCGCGACCGTCGAGCACACCGCCGTGCGGCTGCTCGAAGCGGAAGCTGTGCCCCTCGGCCGGCTCCTTCTCGACCACGAAGATCGAGAGCCCGCGGTGCCCGGCGGATCGATCGGGGTCGGTGCGTGCGAGGAGCACGATGAGGTTGGCGCGACCGGCGAACGTCGCCCAGGTCTTCACCCCGTTGACGTGGTACCCGCCCTCGACCGGCGTGGCGGTCACCGACACTCCGGCGACGTCGGACCCGTAATCCGGCTCGGTCACCATGATCCCGGCCATCAGCTCGCCGGTGGCGATGCGGGGTAGCCAACGCTGCTTCTGCTCCTCGGTGCCGCCGGTGAGCAGCGCGCGGGTGAGGATCTCCGGACGGGTGATGAGGGAGCCGCCGATGCCGAGCGATCCTCGCGAGAGCTCTTCGGTCGACACCACCATGCCGAGCAGGTCGCTCTCGCCGCCGGAGGCGAACCCTCCGTACTCCTCCGGAACCGACAGGCCGAAGGCTCCGAGCTCCGCCAACCCCGCGATGAGATCCTCGGGCACGTCGGCGTTGGTGCGGTGCACGTGCTCGGCGACCGGGCGGATGCGGTCGTCGGCGAAGCGGCGGAACGTGTCGCCCACGAGCTCGAAGTCGTCGGAGAGGTGGCCGGGCCCGCTGCCGTGCGTGAGCACCTGGTCGCCGAGCGCCGACAGGAATGCCGGCGAGCGATGCTCTTCGACGAAGGGCATCGCGGGGTCGAGCGCGTCGAGCCCGCTGCCCCACGTGGCCGTGCGCCCGACGAGACGCGCGGCGAGGTCGCTCACCGCGTCGGCGACGTACGCGCGGGCGAGCAACGACTCGATCTCCCCGTGCTCCGCGTACTCGAGCATCACGCGGCTGCCTTCGGTCGCCGCGGCCGCGTGGGCGAGGTCGTAGGCGAGCACCTGGTGCTCGTCGAGGCGGTCGACCGAGATGCGAGCTCCGTCGACGGCGAGGTCGGCGAGTCGGTCGGCCGCGCGGGTCACGACGGCGTTCGCCGCGTCGACCGCGGCCCGGGCCTGGGAGAGCGATCCGGTCATCCCGGCAGGCTAGCGAGGGCCGGCCGACGGCCACCTCTCGGAGCCCGGTCGAGCGAGCGGGCGCCGGCGCCGGCTCAGGTCGTTGGTGGCGAAGTGCTCGTGGGAGGCGTGGTGGTCGGTGGCGCGGTCGTCGTGACGGGCGCGGTCGTGGTGGCGGGCGCGGCGGTCGTCGATGGTGCCGCCGAGATCGGTGTCGTGGTGTTGGATGCCGAACCCGAACCCGAACCCGAACCCGAACCCGAGCCTGAGCCTGAACCCGAACCCGAACCCGAACCCGAGCTCGAGCTTCCGCCGTTGCCGATGTGCACGCCGCCCACGTTGCCGCTCGACGGTTCGATCGAATACGTGATCGGTGTGCCCGGCGCGGCCTGGCCCGAGAGGTTCCAGCGGGCGTCGAGCAGCGCGTACACGCGCTGCGCGAGGAACTGCGCGCCCGCGACGGTGAAGTGCACGCCGTCGCCCGTGCGCATTTGCACCCGGTTGCCCTGCGCGTCGGGCAGCGACGACGCGAACTCGCCGTTCGAAGCGAACATCCCGTACGCGTCGACGTAGACCACGGTCGGCCGCTTGGCCGCTTCCTCGCGCATCACGCGGTCGACCTCTTGGGCCCCGTGGTTGTAGTTCGTGCCGAGTGGTGGGGATCCGATCCAGAAGACAGTGCGCTGCGCGAGGCCGCCGACGAGCAGATCCATCATCCGGCCGACCTGGGCGCGGTACTTCGTCTCCCATGCGGGCGCGCCGGTCGCGTCGAGCGCGCTGCCGACGATCGGCGCGTCGTTCGCTCCGACGAGGAACACCACGGCCTCGGGCTGGTATTGCGCGGCCTCCTGCGTGAAGCGGGTCGGCCAGTCGCGGACGTCGTTGCTCGAGAGCCCGCTCGAGACCTTGTAGTCGACGTGGGCGCGCACGATCCCGAGCTTCGAGACCATCGGGCCGAGTTGGAACCCGAGCTCACCCGAGATCGAGTCGCCGCCGATCCACAAGCGCAACGGTGCGGCGTTGCTGAGGGGACGCGGCGGCTTGTGCAGCTTGAGCTGCTTCACGGCGCTGTTCGCGTTGGCGGGCGCGGTCGCGAGCGTGACCGTCGACTTGCCGCTCGCCAGCGACGGCCCGCTGCCGCCGACGCGCAAGGTGTCGGTCGCAACCAGCGCGACGAGCGCGACGATCCCCATCGTGAACACGGTGCCGACGGCGTTCATGCGCCGTTGGCGCGCCGTGCGACGCGCATCGCGACGCGCCTCTTCGCGCGTGCGCCGGTCGAAAATGGGTTGCGTTTCGTCGACCATCTGCAGTCCGCGGCTGGGGAAGCCTCCGAGGGTAGCCGCAGTACCCGCTCGCGCCTCTCCGGCCGTGAGTTGCCGCTCATCCGTATCATGCCGGGACCAAGACGAGGGGAGCCGCGGGTGGCCACCGATCCCGAGATCCGTGACGCGTTGATCGACACCGTGCGGCGCTTCATCGCGCGCGAGGTGATCCCGGTCGCGTCGGAGTTCGAGCACGCCGACCGGTACCCGGAAGCGATCGTCGAGCAGATGAAGGAGCTCGGCCTCTTCGGCATCACGATCCCCGAGGAGTACGGGGGGCTGGGCCTCGATCTCCTCACCTACATCGGTGTGGTCGAGGAGCTGTCGTACGGGTGGATGTCGCTGTCGGGCGTCGTCAACACGCACACGATCGCGGCGAGCATCATCGTCGCCAACGGGAACGAGGAGCAGAAGCGGCGATGGTTGCCGCGTCTTGCGACCGGTGAGCTGCGCGGGTGCCTCTCGTTGTCGGAGGCCGACGCGGGCAGCGACACGCGCAACGTGGCGTGCCGTGCCGAACGCGACGGCGAAGAGTTCGTGATCACCGGAACGAAGATGTGGGTGACCAACGGGGAGCGCGCCGCGATCGTCGCCCTCGCCGCGCGCACCGACGAAGGCGTCTCCTGCTTCATCGTCGAGAAGGAGCCCGGCCCCGCGAGTGGCGGCATCCGCGTGAGCCGCAACATCGGCAAGCTCGGCTACAAGGGAATCGAGACGGTCGAGATGGTCTACGACGGCCACCGCGTGCCGGCCGCCGCGCTGCTCGGCGACCCGGGCCGGGGTCTTGGCTACATCCTCGGCGCGCTCGAGGTCGGGCGCATCAACATCGCGGCCCGGGCCGTCGGCCTGGCCCGCGCGGCGTTCGACGCGTCACTCCAGTACGCGCGGGAGCGGGTGACGATGGGCAAGCCCATTGCCGAGCACCAGGCGATCCAGCTCAAGCTCGCCGAGATGGCCACCAAGCTCGAGGCAGCACGCCTGCTCACCCGGCACGCGGCCGAACGGCGGCAGGCCGGCCTGCGCTGCGACGTGGAGGCGGGCATGGCCAAGCTCTTCGCGAGCGAGACGGCGTTCGAGATCGCGACCGACGCGATGCGGATCCACGGCGGGGTCGGGTACACCACCGAGTTGCCGATCGAGCGCTACTACCGCGACGCCCCGTTGATGCTGATCGGCGAGGGCACCAACGAGATCCAGCGGCTCGTGATCGCCCGCGGGCTCCTCTCCCGGGCAGAATCTCGGGCATGACCACCTACGAGCGCCCCTTTGGCCGCATGTTCGAAGACTTCGAGATCGGCGACGTCTACAAGCACTGGCCCGGCAAGACGATCACCGAGGCCGACGACCACCTGTTCTGCATGATCACGATGAACCACCATCCGCTGCACACCGACGCGTGGTTCGCCGAGACCCAGACTCAGTTCGGCCGCAACGTGGTGGTCGGCAACCTCGTGTACTCGCTGGTGCTCGGGATGAGCGTTCCCGACGTGAGCGGCGCGTGCATCGCGAACCTCGAGATCGAGACGCTCCAGCACAAGCGCCCGACCTTCCACGGCGACACCATCTACGCCGAGACCCGCGTGCTCGAGAAGACCGAGTCGAAGAGCAAGAACGACCGCGGCGTCATCGGCGTCGAGACGTTCGGGTACAACCAGCGCGGCGAAGAGGTCTGCTACTTCAAGCGCAAGCTGCTCGTGTACAAGCGCGAGTTCGCTCCGGCGCGGCAGCGTCCGTACTCGAGCGAGTAGGCGCCCCCCGGGTGCCCGTTCCGACCGACGAGCCCTGCCTGTTCTGCCGGATCGTCGCCGGCGAGGTTCCGGCCGAGGTGGTGCTCGAATCCGACGTCGCGGTGGCGTTCCTCGATCACCGGCCCGTCTTCAAGGGCCACACCCTCGTGGTGCCGCGCGCCCACATCGTCACCCTCACCGATCTGCCGGTCGCGGCGGTCGGGCCGTTCTTCGCCGACGTGCAGCGCGTCACGCGCGCGGTCGTCGACGGCCTCGGTGCCGACGGCAGCTTCGTGGCCATGAACAACGTGGTGAGCCAGGCGGTCGCCCATCTCCACGTGCACGTGATCCCGCGCCGGCGCAAGGACGGCCTCCGGGGCTTCTTCTGGCCCCGCCTGCGGTACGACGACGGCGAGGCCCCCGACTACGCCGCCCGCATCGCCGCCGCCGTGCTTCCCGCTTGACGCGCTTGACAGTGGCAATGACGTAATGATGTAATCATTGCATGACGAACGACGCGACAGTGCAGGGATGGTTCGCCGGTCGACTCCCCGACGGTTGGTTCACGGGAGCGCCCGAGGTGGTGGTCGACCGTGACGAGATCCTCGTGGTCGGCGCGCTCGCCGAGCCCGACTACCCCGATGCCGAGACCGCCGCCCGACAGGCCGCCCGCCTGGCCCGCATCCAGCGCTTCCGCGAAGAGACGCGCGAGCAGCGCATGCGCATCGCCGACGAGGCCGAGGCCCGCACCGGTCGCAAGGTCGCGTGGGGCGCGAGCTGCGGCGGGGAGACCCGGGTCTTCACCTCGCTCTCGGTGCCGGTGATGACCCGGCTGCGCATGAACGAGCGGCAGGTCCTCGACACGTTGGTGGGCGGCGGCGTCGCCCGGAGCCGGAGCGAGGCCCTCGCCTGGTGCGTGCGCCTCGTCGGCGACCACCAGTCCGACTGGATCCAGCAACTCCGCGACGCGCTCGTCGCCGTCCAGGCCGCCCGCGCCGACGGCCCGAACCCCTCCGACTGACCCCCCCGGCCCGCCCCGCCGCCCGACCCGGTCCCCAGCCCCCGCCGCCCGTACCCGGGCCGAGCCCACGCCCTGGTACTGCATCCGTGTCGCATACGACACGGATGCAGTACCAAGAGACGTTGGTGGGTCGGCGGAGGCGCGTTGGTGGGGCGGCGATGGGGCGTTGGTGAGGGGTGGCGAGGGCCGGCGCGAGGTTGCGGCGCCAATAGTTTGGGTGCTAATGATTAGGGCCCATGGATG
>DAIQOP010000219.1:2684-6800 GCA_036787815.1 Actinomycetota bacterium | reverse complement strand
GGCTGTGCACGTGACCGTCGATCTCACGACGACGAACACGACCCCGGATCAGCACCGGGGCAACGTCATCGAGCAGGCGTACTTCCGGGGCGTCCTCGTGGTCGCACTGGCCGAGGCGACCAACTTCACCGCGGTGAGCGCCGGCGGCGCCGCGCTGTCGGTGACGAGTCAGCCGGCGTCGAGCCCGTTCGTCCAGGCCGTCGAGGTCCATTTCTCGTCGAACCTGTTCTACAACCAGACGCAGACCGTGCACCTGCACTACGACCTCTCCGGCGGCGCGCCCCGGTCGAAGAGCCTCACCCGGGTCACGTCCGCGTTCTCCTCGTTCGATGCGTGGCCCGCCGGTGACTCCGGAGCCGCGAACGTCTCGATCGTCGTCCCCCGGTCGTTCAAGGTCGACATGGTCGGCGCCGACATGAGCGCGCGGGTGACGGGCGCCAGTGTCACCTACTCCGCGAACGCGATCGCCGAACCCCGCACGTGGTTCGTGTCGGTGTCGGCCCGCGACGACGCCAAGCTCGTGAGCGGGAGCATCGAGGCCGACGGAAACCGGATCCGCATCCGGGCCTTCCCCGACGACCCGGCGTGGAGCGCGTTCGTCGACGGCCGGGTCGCGAAGGGGGTGCCGAAGCTCGAGGCGCTGATCGGGCTGCCGTGGCCCTCGGCCGACCGGTTGGTGATCACCGAGACGGTGACGCCGTACCTGTACGGGTACGCGGGTTGGTACACGAGGCACGACAACTCGATCGAGATCGGCGACGCGCTCGATCCGCAGGTGATCCTGCACGAGATGTCGCACATGTGGTTCGACGACACGCTCTTCGGCGATCGCTGGATCGACGAGGGCTTCGCCCAGGAGTACGCGGCGCGGGCCGTCGCGCTGATGGGCGGGAAGCTTGCGACGCCGAAGGCGATCGACGAGCGTGCCTCCGGTTCGGTGCGGCTGAACGACTGGTCGTCGGTCGACCTCCAGAATCAGATCAGCGAGGCCCGCGAGGCGTTCGGGTACAACGCGGCGTGGTTCGTGATCCACCGCGTCACCGGCGAGATCGGCGTCGCGCGCATGCGCCGCGTCATCGCGGCCGCGTCGAGCCACGCCTTGCCGTACCAGGGCACGACCAACCCGCAAGGGGCGGACGTCCGTTCCTGGCACGCGTTCCTCGACTATCTCGACGAGGTCGGCGGTTCGAAGCAGGCCGACCATCTGTTCGCGGCCTATGTGGCCACGAGCGGCGACGGCGACCTCGGCGCGCGCACCGAGGCGCGCACCGCGTACACGCGGCTCGTCGGGGCCGGCAACGGGTGGAAGGCACCACTCGGGCTCCGTATCGCGATGAGCAACTGGGACTTCACGACGGCCGACCTGCTCATGCCGCTCGCCGACTCGGTGACGCGGTCGCACGACGCGATCGACCGTGCTGTTCGTCCGCTCGGCCTCCGCTCCCCGGCGAGGTTGCAGGCCGACTACGAGTACCGCAACGACGATCTCGACGCCGTGGGGCGCGAGGCGACGTCGGATCTCGCGGCCGCGAAGGAGCTGGCATCGGCGTCGGCCGCGGTGCACCACCATCACGGGCTCTTCGCCACGATCGGGCTCGTCGGCGCGAGCGCGGGGACGGACCTTTCGGGCGCGCGCCGGTCGTTCACGGCCGGCAACGGTGGGCAGTCGCGCCGCGAGGCGCTGGCCGCCGAGCAGGTCGTCGCCGACGCGAGCAGTGCGGGAGAGCTCCGTTCCGGAGTGGCGCTCGGTGTGCTCGTGCTCGTCGGGTTGCTCGTCTGGGGCCTGCGCGCCCGGTCGCGCCGGCGCGCGGGCGCCGACCCCGGCCCGGGCACCGGCCCGGACGTGGTGCCGGGAATCGGCCCGGACATCGAGCCGGACGTCGAGCCGGGCAGCGGGGGAGGCGTCGCACCGGAGACGGCGCCCGGGAACGGAGCGGTCGCGACCGGACCGGCCGGGTAGACTCCTCCCCGATGTCGTTCCGTTCCTTCGTCGTAGTCATTTCCTAGCGAGCGCCGGACCCCCGGCGTTCGCGTTGACCGTCCACCTCTGGTGGGCGGTTTTTCGTTGTCTGAGCCGGTGAGACCGGCGGAAAGGACCAGTCGTGGTCCAGCCGATCGTGATGCACAGGGTGGCAGTGATCGGCGGCGACGGGATCGGCCCGGAGGTGACGGCCGAGGCCCTCAAGGTCGTGCGCGCGGCCGGCGTGGCGCTCGAGACCGCCGACTTCGATCTCGGTGGCGCGCGCTACCTGCGCACCGGCGAGGTGCTCCCCGACGCCGTCCTCGACGAGCTCCGCACCTTCGACGCGATCCTCCTCGGCGCGGTCGGCGCACCCGACGTGCCGCCGGGGGTGCTCGAACGCGGGTTGCTGCTCCGGATGCGGTTCGCGCTCGACCTCTACGTGAACCTGCGTCCGTTCCGTGCGGGCGCGAGCGCCTACAACGACGGCGTCGACTTCGCGGTCGTGCGCGAGAACACCGAAGGCGCGTACGCGGGGGAGGGCGGGTTCCTCCGGCACGGCACGCCCGCCGAGATCGCGACGCAGGGTTCGGTCAACACTCGGTTCGGGGTCGAGCGGTGCGTGCGCTTCGCGTTCGAGCTCGCCCGCTCGCGCGAGCGGCGCCATCTCACGCTGGTGCACAAGACCAACGTGCTCACGTTCTCGGGCGACCTCTGGCAGCGCACCTTCGACGCAGTCGCGGCCGAGTACCCCGACATCGCGACGGCGTACAACCACGTCGACGCGGCATGCATCTACCTCGTCACCGATCCGGGCCGCTACGACGTCATCGTCACCGACAACCTCTTCGGCGACATCCTCACCGACCTCGCGGGAGCCGTCGGCGGCGGGATCGGTCGGGCCGCATCGGCGAACCTCAACCCGGCCCGCACGGGGCCTTCGTTGTTCGAGCCGGTGCACGGCTCGGCACCCGACATCGTCGGGACCGGAAAGGCCGATCCGAGGGCCGCGATCATCTCCGCGGCGATGATGCTCGAGTTCCTCGGCGAGCAGGACTGTGCGGCAAGGGTACGGAAAGCCGTGGCCGCGTCCGACGAGACAACCGGAACGACAAGCGAGATCGGCGACGACATCGCAGGAAGGGTGTAGGTCATGCCACTTCAGAAGGTCGACAAGATCTGGATGGACGGCGAGCTCGTGGCATGGGACGACGCGCAGATCCACGTCCTGACCCACACCCTGCACTACGGCTGCGGCGTGTTCGAGGGCATCCGCGCGTACGAGACCGACGACGGTGCCGCGGTGTTCCGTCTCACCGACCACATCGTGCGCCTCTTCGACTCCGCCAAGATCTTCATGATCGACATCCCCTACACCGTCGAGGAGATCGTCGACGCGGTGAAGGAGACGGTGCGGGTGAACAACATGCCCGCCTGCTACATCCGGCCGATCGTGTTCTACGGCTACGGCGAGATGGGGCTGAACACGCTCCCGTGCCCGGTGAGCGTGTCGATCGCGGTGTGGCCGTGGGGCGCGTACCTCGGCGACGAGGGCATCAAGAACGGCGTCAAGATGAAGATCTCGTCGTGGCAGAGGCACGGGCTCAACTCGATGCCGCCCGCGGCCAAGGGCACCGGTATGTACATCAACTCGTCCATGGCCAAGGTCGAGGCGTTGAAGGCCGGGTACGACGAAGCGATCCTGCTCTCGCCGCAGGGCTACGTGAGCGAGTGCACCGGCGAGAACATCTTCGTCGTGCGCCGCGGCACGATCTTCACGCCTCCCGTGTCGGCCGGCGCGCTCGAGGGCATCACGCAGGCGTCGGTGTCGACGATCGCGCGCGACCTCGGGTTCGACGTGCAGGTCACCAACATCGCGCGCAGCGACCTCTACACCGCGCAGGAAGCGTTCCTCTCGGGAACCGCGGCCGAGATCGTGCCGATCCGATCCGTCGACGACCGCGAGCTCGGCGATCCCGGCCCCATCACGCGCGCCATCCAGGACACCTACGCGCAAGCCGTGCGCGGCAAGGTCGACCGCTACAAGGACTGGCTCGAACATGTCAGCAACTGAAGGCGGCAAACCGGCGAGCGGCGAGCCCAGCGAGACCGGCACAGCGGCGAGCGCAGCGAGACCGGCACAGCGGCGAGCGCAG
>DAIQOP010000219.1:0-2584 GCA_036787815.1 Actinomycetota bacterium | reverse complement strand
GAGACCGGCACAGCGGCGAGCGCAGCGAGACCGGCACAGCGGCGAGCGCAGCGAGCACGCGACCCGGCTCACTCCCGTCCCGCGTCACGGAGCACGAGCTTGCGAGTGCGACCAGAAAGATAGAGATCTACGACACGACGTTGCGGGACGGGTCGCAGCTCGAAGGTATCTCGCTGACGGTCGAGGACAAGCTGCGCATCGCCGAGCAGCTCGACTGGCTCGGGGTCGATTACATCGAGGCCGGATACCCGGGCGCGAACCCGAAGGACGACGAGTTGTTCCGGCGGGTGCCGTCGGACCTGCACCTCACCACGAGCACGCTCGTGGCGTTCGGGTCGACGCGGCGGGTGAAGGGCAAGGTCGACGTCGACGACTCCCTGCGCTACCTGGTGGAGTCGGGCGTCGGGACCGCGTGCATCGTCGGGAAGGCGTGGGACTACCACGTGCTCGAGACCCTGCAGACGACGCTCGACGAAGGCGTCGCGATGGTCGGCGAATCGGTCGCGTTCCTGCGCGCCGCGGGCCTCGACGTGCTGTTCGACGCCGAGCACTTCTTCGACGGCTACACGCGCACCCCGGAGTACTCGCTGCGGGTGCTCGAAGCGGCGGCCACGGCCGGGGCGTCCCGGCTCGTGCTGTGCGACACCAACGGTGGTTCGCTCCCGCACGACGTCGAGCGGGTCGTGGGCGAGGTGGTGGAGTACTTCGGCAACGACGTCGGGATCGCCGTGCACCTGCACGACGACGCCGGCACGGGTGTCGCCAACGCGCTCGCCGGCGTGCGGGGCGGCGCGATCCAGGTGCAGGGCACGATCAACGGGTACGGCGAGCGCACCGGCAACTGCAACCTCACGACGATCATTCCCGACCTCACGCTGAAGATGGGGTACGAGACGATCCCGCGAGAGAACCTCGAGCGCCTCACCGCGGTCGCGCACCACGTCGCGGAGCTCGTGAACATGCCGCTCAACCCGCAGGCCGCGTTCGTCGGCCACTCGGCGTTCGCGCACAAGGCCGGGCTGCACACGAGTGCGATCGTGAAGCGCCCCGACGCCTACGAGCACGTCCCGCCCGACTCGGTGGGCAACGGCACGCGCTTCGTGGTGTCGGAGCTGGCCGGCAAGTCGACCCTCGGCCTCAAGGCGAAGGAGCTCGGTCTCGAGCTCGACGGGCCCCAGCTCAACGACGTGGTGGAGACGCTCAAGCGGCTCGAGCACGAGGGCTATCACTTCGAGGTCGCCGACGGCTCGCTCGAGCTGCTCATGCGCCGCGCCACCGGCTGGAAGCCGGAGTGGTTCACGATCGAGACCTGGAAGGTCGAGACCCGTGAGGGCCGCGCGCCGTGGAGCTCGGCGAACCCGGCCGACCGCGACGCGATCGAGGTGTTCACGGAAGCGACGATCAAGGTGCACATCGGAGACCGGCGCAGCATCGCGACGGCCGAAGGCAACGGACCCGTCAACGCGCTCGACGCGGCATTGCGGCTCGCGCTCAACGGCGCGCTTCCCGCGCTCGAGCACGTGCGTCTCACCGACTACAAGGTGCGCATCCTCGACACCGCGAAGGGCACCGGTGCGGTCACCCGGGTGTTGATCGACTCGACCGACGGCCACAAGACCTGGACCACGATCGGCGTCAACGAGAACATCATCGAGGCCTCGTGGCAGGCCCTCCTCGACTCGATCCAGTGCGCGCTGCTCGAGAGCGAGCGCATGACTCCGCTCGCCGAGAAGCCGCCCAAGTAGCCTGCCGCCGTGCCCACCGATCCCTTCGTCGCCCCCGATCTCGACGACAAGCCGCGCCAGCAGCAGAACCTGCCCCCCGGTCTCGGCTACCCACCCGCCCGCTCGTGGCGGGCCGACCGGCCCGGCGATCTCGGATCCGCGCAGCTCGGCGCGACCGAACACGCCGGCACCCTGCGGGGCCGGCCGGGGCCCAACGTCGGCTACGGCTACACCCTCGCCGAGCGCGCGCACGACCGGTTCCAGCTCGCGGCCCACGAAGACCTGCACGACGCGATCAGCGTGGTCGCCGAGATCGCGATGAAGCGGGCGTCGGCCGTCGGTCGGGCGCCCGTGATCGGCGACGTCGAGGTGGCGATGGCGTTGCTCGGCTACGACGGCAGCGCGGATGCGGCCTTCGCCGCCTGGCGCGCCCGTGCGGTGCACGGGGCCTCGCACGAATACCGGCCCCGCCGCGCGATCGTCGACTCCGTGCCCGACGCGGTGTTGGCCCGGGGCGCGGCCGAGCTCGGCGGCGACATCGCCCGCTGGCGCGCCACCGTCGCGTCGTAGCCGGAGGGTGTGGTGAGCGGGGCTCCGTTCGTGCTGCCGGAAGAGTACGAGGAGCTGCGATCGTCGGTCCGGCGTCTCGCGGAGGAGGCGATCGCGCCCAACGCCGCCGCGTGCGACGAGCGCGAGGAGTACCCCTGGGCGTCGTGGGAGGCGTGGCGGGCCGCCGGGTTCGCCGGGCTCGCGTTCCCCGAGGAGTACGGCGGCCAGGGCGGCGGGACGCTCGCACACGCGATCGCCGTCGAAGAGGTCGCACGCGTGTGCGCGTCGTCGTCGCTGTTCACGTTCATCTC
>DAIQOP010000218.1:0-6809 GCA_036787815.1 Actinomycetota bacterium | reverse complement strand
CCCGGGGCGACGTGCGGGTCGTCGCTTCGTGGCTGCTCGACCTCGGCCGCGACCGCGCCGGCGTGACCGAGCTCGTGCGGGCCGCGGGCGCCGCGCCCGGCGCCGCGCTCGCGCGCGCGGTGGGGCTGAGCAGCGGATCCGGCGGCGGCGAGGCCGAGGTCGATCCGGTGGTCGTCGCCGACGCCATGGCCGCGGTGCTCGCCCGGGCCGCGCCGATCGTGTGCATCGTCGAAGACCTGCACCACGCATCGCTCGAGCTGCTCGACCTCCTCAGCCGCCTCGCGCTGCGCGCGGGTGTTCCCGGCGCGCTTTGGTGCACCTCGCGGCCGAGCTGGATCGATCCCGACGAGCTCGGCTGCGAGGTCCTCCACCTCGGCCCGCTCCCACCCGAGGCCATCGCCGCGCTCGTGGCCGATCTCGAAGCCGACGACGGCCGCGTCGGCACCGGCGCGCGGCCGGCCGCCGCCGGCCCGGTCGCCGACATCCTCGCCGTTGCCGGCGGCAACCCGTTGCACGCGCGCGAAGCCGCGCTCGCGCTGGCCCGCGGCGAATCGCTCGATTCCGGGAGCAGTCTCCCCGAGCTGATCGCGTCGAGGTTCGCTTCGTACGAGCCGCCGCTGCGCGACGCGCTCGGCCTCGCGGCGGCCTGCGGCGACCACTTCTGGCCCGAGGCCCTCGGCCGCGCCTTCCTCGACGCGGTCCCCGACCTCTACCGCGCCGGCGTGGCACGGGTGCGCATGAGCTCCACGCTCACGGCCTCGACCGAAGCGCACTTCCGGCATCCGCTCCTTCGGGAGGTCGCGTACGCGAGCCTCGACGAGGCCCGACGGCTCGAGCTCCACAGCCAACTCGGCGCCACGCTCGATCGCGCGGGTGCGCCGCCCGAGATCGTCGCCGTGCAGGCCGGCACCGCGTTCCGCCTCGGCGATCGCGCCGCCGCGCCGCTCGCGGCACGCGCCGCGGCCGACGCCGGGCGCGACGCCCTCGACCGGCTCTCGCTCCAGGCCGCGAGCGAGTGGATCGCGCTCCTGCGCGAGACGCAGAGCGAGGCCGAACCCGGCCTCGCCGATCTGCTCGACACCGAGCTCGCGCTCGACCGCGGCGAGTACGAGCGTGCGCGCGCGCTCGTCGGACCGGAACCCGGTCGCGGGGCGCTCGCCGCGCGTCGCCTCGTGCTCGCGACACGCGCGGCCTACGCGACCGGCGACCTCGCCGACGCCGCGACATTCGGTCGACGCGCGCTCACCCTTCTCCGCGACGCGCCGCTTGAAGCGGCCGCGCACACCGTCACCTTCGGCACCGTCCTCTCTCACACCGGTCATCACGAGGAGGCGCTCGCCTTGCTCGACCACGCGGCGGACGATGCACGGTCCGCTGGAGCGAGCGGCCTCGCGGCGCGGCTCGCCGCGGAAGCGGCCCAGGTCGCGAGCGACCTCGTTCTCAACGTCGGCGGATACTTCACCGACGCGATCACACGCACGCGTCGGGCGTTGGCCGAACAACGGGAAGCCGGCGACGTCCGCGGCTTCGTCGCGTCGGCGCCCGCCTTCGTCGAGACGCTGTACATCGACTCGCCGGAGGAAGCGCTGGCGCTCGCGCTCGACGCTGCACAGAAGGCAACGGAGCTCGGCGACCTTGCGAGTGTGGGACCCCTCGCCGTCGCGATCTGCGGCACCGCGCTCGACACCGAGTCCCCCGAAGCGCTCGAACGTTGGCTACCCGAGCTTTCCTCCGCTCCTCTCGACGTCAGCAAGCGCATCGAAGCCGACCTGCTCGCGACCGTCGCGCGCGCGGCACGCTCACGTGTGCCGACGCAGATCCACAGCGAGCTCCTAGCCCTCACGGATCGCTACCTCGCGATCGGCGACACGACGGAAGCCGCCACACCCGCGGTCGCCGCGCTGTGCAGCTTGGTGTGGACCGGAACGTCGGGTGCTGCTCGGCGCCTCTTCGAAGATCGAGTACGAGCTCACCTCCCTTCGCAGGTGGCGACACTCCAAGAGCTCGCACTGCGCGCGCTGGAGGGGCCACCGTGGGCGCTCCACGACCTGCACCTCCCAGGGGAGACCACCCAGCTTCATTACGAGCGTGCATTTCTCCACCTTCTTCGCGGTGAGCAGCCGCAAGCAGACGTCCTCTTCAGCGAGCGCTACGAGGACCGCATGCGCAGGGCCGGGTCGGGCCGCCAGCGGTTCAGCCCCTACTTCCCGGGAGCGCTCGTTTCCGCGCTCGGGCCCCCTGACACCGAGCCCGATGTCGAGTGGCTGCTCGGCTGGATCCACCGCCCGACGTTCCCGGGCCTGTGGATCGTGCACCGGGCGATCTGCGCGTTGCTCTTGTCGGAACGCGACGACCCGCCCGAAGCGGGGCTCGCCGACGTCGCCGTCGCGCTCGTGGCATCGGCCGGTGCCGACGACACCGTCCGCCGTTGGATCGCGAACCGGGCCGAAGGATCAGGAGCGCGAGGCGATCGCGCCGTGTGACGAGAGCTCGGGGCCGATGAGCTCCTTGCGCCGCTCGGGCCACGCCGCCACCCACTCGGCGAACGCCTCGGCCGGGATCGGACGGCTCATGTAGTAGCCCTGCGCGATGTCGCAACCCAAGCGCTCGAGCCGCTGCCACGACTCACGGTCCTCGACGCCTTCGGCGACGACGCTCAGGTCGAGGTTGTGCGCGAGATCGATGATCGACTTCACGATCGCCGCGTCGCTCTCGTTCGAGCTCATCGACATGACAAACGACTTGTCGACCTTCACCTCGTGCACCGGCAGCTTCTGCAGGTACGACAGCGACGAGTACCCCGTACCGAAGTCGTCGATCGAGAGCCGGCAGCCGAGTCGCGCCAACCGGTCGATCGCGGCGACGGTCCGGCCGGTGTCCATGATGCTCGACTCGGTGATCTCCATCGTGAGGTACTTCGGATCGAGCCCCGCCACCCGCAGCATCCCGTCGATCGCCTCGGGAAGATCGAAGTCGATCAGGCCGACGACCGACAGGTTGACGGCGACGCTGAGATCCCAGCCCTGCGCGTGCCACGAGCGGCACTGCGAGATGGCCCGGCGCACCACGAAGTGGGTGAGCGAACCGATCAGCCCGCTGCGCTCGGCGATCGAGATGAAGTCGTCGGGCGGCAACATCCCGTATTCGGGGTGCTGCCAACGCACGAGGGCCTCGGCACCGATGATGGCCCCGTCGGAGAGCCGCGCCTTCGGCTGGTAGTAGACCAGCAGCTCGCCGTCGTCGATCGCACGGCGCAGCGCACCCGCGAGCTCCAACCGGCGGACCGAGAGGTCGTCGTTCTCGACCTCGTACACGCCGACGCCCTTGCCGCCCTTCGCTTCGTACATCGCGATGTCGGCGCGCTTCATGAGCGTGGCCCCGTCGGTGCCGTGCACCGGCGCCACCGCGATCCCGATGCTCCCGCCGACCTCGAGCGCCATCCCCGCGACGGGGAGCGGAGCGGAGAGCCGGCTGCGGATCTCGTGCGCGAGCGCAACCGCCGCGTCGATGTCGCGGATGCGGGGCAGCACGACCGCGTACTCGTCGCCGCCGAGCCGAGCGACCGTCGCGTGCTCGTCGAGGGCGGCGCGGATGCGGCGCGCGACGAGGCGGAGCACCTCGTCGCCGGTGTCGTGGCCGAGCGCCTCGTTGATGTCCTTGAACCGGTCGAGGTCCATGAGCAGCACGGCGACGCATTCGCCGTTCGACCGCTCGTCGAGCGCTTCTTCGAGCCGCTCGAACAGGTTCATCCGGTTCGGGAGGCCCGTGAGCGCGTCGTGCATCGCCTGGTGCTCGCGCTCGCTCACCTCGCGTGAGAGGCGGTCGACGAGGCGGCCGTTCTCGAGCGCGACGCTCGAGTGGTTCGCGAGGGTCTCGAGCAGGCGCGCGTCCTGCGTGTCGAACGTGCTCGTATCGCCGAGCCGGTCGCCCACGGTGAGCGTGCCGACCACCCCGTTCGCGCCGTGCAGCGGGGCGACGATGCAGTCGCGGACGCACAGCCACTCGAGGTGCTCCTGGTGCTCGGGCACCTTGGTCGACCTCGGCACGAGCACGACCTTGTCCTCGTTCACGACCCGGGCCCGCATCCACTCGCTGGGCAGGAGCTGCGCCGGCACCGACGTCTCGAACGGCATTTCGCCCTGCGCCCGCAGCGCGAACACGGGGCCTTCGCCGTCGGGAGACTCGAGGGTCAGCTCGGCGACGTCGGCACGGAGGAGCTCCCGGGCCTGGTCGAGGATGGCCTCGAGCACGGACTCCGCGCGTTGCGACCCGCCGATCGCGCGGGTGAAGTCGTAGAAGAGCTGCAGGTTCTCGTACCGCTTCCACAGCGAGGTGTACGAGCGGTAGGCCAGCGCGAGCACGATGATGATCGCGCCGATGAGCACGCTCGCGGCCAGCGTCTGGCGGACGAGCAGCGCCGTCGTCAGCGCCAGGCTCGTGTTACAGAGCGAGGTGATCCCACCGGCGACGAGGATCAAGCCGATCCGCGGTCGCGCGCCGTGCCAGTAGATGGCGACCGAGATCGCGATCGACGCGACCGCACCCGCGACCGCGACGGCGACGAGCGCCGCCAACCACGAACGCGGCTGCACGATCGTCGAGCCGCCGAGCAGCAGCCGGAACATCACGATCGCGACCGTCGCCTCCGTGGCCGAGAGCGCGAGGTTGAACGCGAGCTTCACGATGCGCTGGCGATCGCGCACGATCAACGTGACCGCGCCGCCAAGGAGGTAGGCGCTGATCAGACCGATCGGGCCGAGGTAGAAGAGGCCGACCACCAGCGGCACGGTGTTGAGCGTGAAGCCGGTCGCCTCGCCCTTCACCTCGATGTTGAACGCAAGTGCCTCGGTGAGCGCGAACGCGATCGCGAATCCCCACCACGGCAACCGCGGTCGCTCGCCGACCGTGCCGAGGTGCGGGACGACCGTGAGGATCAGGCTGAACGACCCGGCGACCAGACCGAAGCCGAGAAGCAGCGTGCGGACGTCGGGTTCGAGCCGTCGCCGCGACCGTGGCGTCTGCGCCATCACGGTGTCAGCCATCACGACCTCCCGAGCGCCCAGAACGGGAGGCGGGCCGGCCGAGCCGCGCTGAAACGATGCTGGCGCACTCGCCGCATTCGTTCCGGTTGGGTCTCATGCCTGCGCTCTCCCACGGTCGCCCGGTTCCCTGGTGGTATCGGCAGGTTGGGGGGGCTGCTTCAGCACTCCGCGCGCTCGCGGGGACCGGGAAGGGACTCAGAGAGTTCGAGAAGTTTCCCTCAACTCACGGAGCGTGGTGACCGATAGCTATCCGTGAGGCGGAGCGAGCCCGCCTCCTCGGACGAGACCGTGATCCGCAGGGCGATAGATGGTCGCCTAGACCTGCGGGGAGTCAGTGGCGAAACCGGCGTCCGGGCTGGACCCTCACCTTGAAGGACTGCCCGATGTCACGTTTCGTCAACCACTCATCCCGTCGTCTGGTCGCGGTTTTGGCCCTGGCCACCACGACCGCCGTCCCCGCCCTCGTCGTGATCTCGGGTCAGGCTCCGGCTTCGCCGGTCGCCACGACCTTCAGCCCGAGCTGGATCAAGATGAACTGAGCAGGTAACGGGGGCGCACGATCGACTGACCGGGACCCCCCGCCTGGTCAGTCGAGGTAGCGGCTCACCGTCTCGACCACGGCCGCGGGCTTCTCGGAGCCCTCGATCTCGACCGTGATCCTGACGACGGCCTGCACCCCTCCGGCGACCTCGGTCGCCTCGGCCAGCTCTCCCCGCGCTCGAATGCGAACCCCCGATCGCACGGGCGCGGGGAAGCGGGCCTTGTTCACCCCGTAGTTGATCCCCATCGAGATCTTCTCCACCGCGCAGAGCTCGAAGAGAAACCGGGCGCACAGCGAGAGCGTGAGATATCCGTGGGCGATCGTGGCCCCGAACGGCCCCGACTTGGCCCGCTCGACATCGACGTGGATCCACTGGTGATCGTCGGTGGCGTCGGCGAACGTGTTGATCCGCTCCTGGGTGATCTCGATCCACTCGGTCGGGCCGAACCGGTCGCCAACCGCCTGGAGCAGATCCGCGGGCGTGCCGTAGGTGGTCTTCGTCATCCCGCCAGCTTGCCAGAAGGGCGGCGGCGGTCGCCGAGCAGCTACGTTGCGCCCGGTTCGGCGACGGGAGAGACGACATGGTGGATCTGAACGGGTCGGTTGCGCTGGTGACCGGAGGAGCCTCCGGGCTCGGCGAGGCGAGCGTGCGGCGGCTCCATGCCGCGGGCGCGGGGGTCGTGATCTTCGACAAGAACGCCGAGCGGGGCACCCACGTTGCGTCGGAGCTCGGCTCCCGGGCGGTCTTCGCCGACGGCGACGTCACCTCGGAGGAGTCGGTGCTGGCCGGGCTCGGCCTCGCCGGCGAGATGGGACCGCTGCGCGTGGTCGTCAACTGCGCGGGCAGCGGCATGGCCGGGCGCACGGTCGACCGCAACGGCAACCCTCACGACTTCGCGACCTTCGAGTGGGTCATCAAGCTCAACCTGATCGGCACGTTCAACGTGGCCCGCCTCGGTGCCGCGCACATGGCGAAGAACGAGCCGAACGCCGACGGCGAGCGCGGCGTGATCGTCAACACCGCGTCGATCGCGGCGTTCGACGGGCAGATCGGGCAGCTCGCGTACTCGGCGTCGAAGGGCGGGGTGGTCGGCATGACGCTGCCGATGGCCCGCGACCTCGGGGTGCTCGGCATCCGCGTGATGACGATCGCGCCGGGCAGCTTCGACACCCCGATCTTCGGGTTCGTGCCCGACGCGATGAAGGAAGGGCTCACCTCGATCGTG
>DAIQOP010000217.1:0-6810 GCA_036787815.1 Actinomycetota bacterium | reverse complement strand
CCGGGTGACGGTGTTCAGTGGATCCGCTGGGATCTCGTCACGAAGCCGTTCGATCCGTCGAACCCGTCGATGCTGCTCTTCAGCGATACGACCGCTGGCGCACGGTTGATCGCGTTCTCGTACTACAACCGCAGTGACGGACGGCCGCCCGCGGGGTTCGCGGGACCGAACGATCATTGGCACCAACACCGCGGTCTCTGCGTCACCGCCGGGCGCACGACCAGCGAGGGAAACGCCGCCAACGTGTGCGGTGGCATCTGGCTCAACGGCGCCAACCTTTGGATGCTCCACGCGTGGATCGTGCCGGCGGAGCCGAACGCGTGGGGGATGTTCGCGCCGATCAACCAGAAGTGGTGCCTCGACATCCCCGGCTGTGGCGACAACCCTCTCCCGGCGGGCGTCAAGCCTTGAGGGGGCGCCTCGTTGCGCTGCTCGCGCTGACGGTCGCCGGGGCGTGCGCGGGGAAGGCGGTGCCGGTCGCGAAGCGCCCGCCTCGGATCGCGCTCGATGTGCCGAGGTTCGTCGACGTCAGCGCGCGGGCGGGTCTCGACGTCGTGCAGGGTCCGCGGCACGTGCGACCGAACTGCCTGCTCGGCGGGCCGGCGTTCCACGCGCGGTTCCCGAACGTCGTGCTCCCCGGGGCCGGGCACGAGTCGAACGATCAGTGCATCCCCGAGCGCATGTCGGGGGGTGTGGCCGTCGGCGACTTCGACGGCGACGGCTGGCCCGACCTCTACCTGACGCGGCTCGACGGTCCGGGCGAGCTCTACCGCAACCGCCGCGACGGCACCTTCGAAGACGTGACCCAACGCGTCGGGCTCGGCGTCGTCGCGCAACCGTCGAACGGCGCCGCGTGGGTCGACATCGACAACGACGGCCATCTCGATCTCTTCGTCACCACGCTCGCGGGCAACCGCTTCTTCCTCTTCCACAACGACGGCCACGGTCACTTCGTCGACGAGGCGCAGGCGCGGGGCGTCGCCCTCGCGAGCAGCGACCCGCACGTCGGCCTCTCCGTGAACGTCGGCGACTACGACGGCGACGGCTGGCTCGACATCGAGACGACCGAGTGGCGGTCGCCCGAGCTGGCCGGCAACCTCGTGCCGTCGCACAACCGCCTGTTCCACAATCGCGGCCGTGTCGCGCCCGGCCACTTCGACGATGTCACCGCGACGGCCGGTGTCGCCGTCGAGCAGCGCGACGCTCCTTCCTTGGGCTTCGGCGCCGCGTTCTCCGACCTCGACGGCGACGGCCACCCCGACCTCTTCTTCGCCGGCGACTACAAGACGAGCCGGCTGTTCTGGAACGACGGCGACGGACGATTCACCGACGGCACCCGCGCGACCGGCGTGAACACGGCCGAGAACGCCATGGGACTCACCATCGGCGACTACAACCGCGACGGTCGTCCCGACGTGTTCGTGACGTCGATCTTCGATTCGACCACCGCGTGCCGCCAATACGCGTGTGGGCACGGCAACACCGGCAACCGGTTGTATCGAAACGACGGGCACCGGCACTTCACCGACGTGACGTCGACCGCCGGCGTGCGCGACGGCGGGTGGGGGTGGGGCACCGCGTTCTTCGACGCCGCCAACACCGGGCGACTCGATCTCGTGATGACGAGCGGCGTCGACTTCCCGTGGGACATCTCGACGACGCAGTACGCGCGCGGCCCGATGCATCTGTGGCTCAACCGGGGCGACGGAACGTTCGCCGACGAGACCGCGCCCGCGGGGCTGACGGTCGAAGGGCCCGGCAAAGGGCTCGCGGTCCTCGACTACGACAACGACGGCCGGCTCGATCTCCTCGTCGTGCGCGACGGGCGGACGCCGGTGCTGTACCGCAACGAGACGCCCGGCGACCATGCCTGGCTGGGGGTGCGGGCAGTCGGCACGACGTCGAACCGCGAGGGCCTCGGAGCGGTGGTCACCGTGCAGGTGCCGGGACACGCGCGCCAGACCGTCGTCGTCGACAGCACCACGCACTTCCTCGGGCAGAGCGAATCCGTCGCGCACTTCGGCCTGGGGCCTCGCCCCGGCGCGGTCGCCGAGGTGAGGGTGTTCTGGCCGGCAACCGGGCGCACGTCGGTACTCCGGAACGTTCCGGCCGATCGGGTGATCACCGTCACCGAGCCGAACGCGTGAGCGCGGTCTACGGCTGGTCGGTCGCGATCAGATAGTGCCCGCCGGCGTGCAGGAACACGAACGTGCGGGTGAACGCGACATGGTCGGCGATCACGCGCGTACGCGTCGCTCCGCGGTAGCCCTCGCGGCGCAACGTGCCCGAGACGCGTGCCGCGATCTGCGGACCCGACTGGAAGCTCGTGTGCGTGAGCACGATGGTCGCGCTGCGCAGCTCGTAGCTCGTCACGACCAGTTCGGCGCTCGGCGACGCGGCGGCGATCTCGCGCGCGAGCGTGAGGTAGCGGGGCCCGGCATCGGCGGTGGCCGCGAGGTCGGCACGGCGCTGCTTCGCCGCGTCGCCTTCGATGACGAAATCGGCCAGTAGCTCCCGCACGAGCACGCGCGCCGTCGCGGGCGTGAGCGACCCGTCGATGCGCCGAACCGCCGGATCGACGCGCACCGGCGGGATCGATGCCGGGTCGATCACGACGTCGGGACGGCGCGTGCCCGGCTCGACCACCGAGACGAGGGCGACCGGGTGGCGGGCATGGCTTCCGGCGACCGCGAGCAGAGGAACGCCACCGGCGACGATCGCCACACTGCCGGCCACGAACCGGATCGGTCGTCGTGGTCGCCGCGATCGTCTCCCCGCCGCGTCGTCGGTCGCGAATCCGTGTTCGAGCAGGGGCCGGAACAGGCAGAGGATCGCGAGGGCGCCGAGCACCGCGACCTTCGTACCGAACTCGGTGCGTTGCGGCGCGACGAGGAATGCGGCGACCACCGCGACCAGCGCGCCGTAGACCATGCGCGCCCGGCGCCCGACCGGCGCCGTCTTCGGGTCCGTGATCATGAAGAACAGGAACACGAGGATCTCGGGCGACGTGACGAGCACGAACCAGAAGTGCTCACCGCACACGGGGCCGACGTGCCAGCGCGCGGTCATGCAATGACCGCTCGCGGCGATCACGCCCACGAGCGCCGCGAACGTCAGCCAGAACGCGGTCGCAGCGCCGAGCATCTGCGTGCGGCGCGTGATGATCACCCCGCCGACGACGATGACGGCGAGCGCCGCCGCGAGCCCGGGGCCCATCCGTGCCCACCAGAAGTCGAGCGGGTCGGCACGGTTCGATCCGAGGAGGAGGAAGCACGCGAGGAGCCCGAAGTTCGACGGGTTGAACACGTGGCGCCCATGCCACCGAATTGCATATTTCGACAGCAACGACACCGCAGCGGTCGCCGCGAATATCCAGCCGCCGTGCAGGCTCCACCAGTCGCCGTGCCGGGTGCCGGGCACCCGGAGCACGAAGGCGACGCCGTTGCCGGTGAGCATCGCGCTGGCCGGCCACGCCACGACCTTCTTGGTCACGAAGGTGATGACGGTCTCGAGGCCGGCCGAGGTGAGGAGGGCGACCAGGATCTGGGCGATCGACAGATCGAAACGGAAGACGGTCTGGCCCAGCACCTGGAGGGTGATGATCACGCTCGCGAGATGCAGGCGGGGATCGCGCAGGCTCGGCAGCACGAGGGGATAGGCGCGGCGTCCGACCCGCAGGGTACGGGTCGGTGGGCCCACGGCGGTGGGCAGAGCCTCGATCGCGGCCATCAGAACGCCCCGTCGTTCGTGCGCAAGGCCCGCGAACGGTACCGGAGGCAACCGAGCGCCGGGCGTCGACCGGCAGTATTCTCCAGAACGATTGTTCCGGCGGGCGCGGTATCGCCGCGCATCTGCTCGCGGGGCCGGAAATCGGGGGGATGGCGATGCGTCGCAAGTGGCTGTCGGTTGTGCTCGGTTGTGCCCTCGTCCCGCTGGGTTACGTGATCGCAACGCCCGGATCGGCGGGCGCGGCGACGGTGACCGACCATTTCCTGTGTCAGGCCAACGCGGGGTCGTACGGCGTCCAGAACGCCGACCAGGACATCTCCTTCGTGACGACCGGACCGGCCAGCGTGCTGCGAGGCAACAACGCGACCTTCACCGTCGCCGTGAACCCCATCGTCGTGCCGACGTCGGAGAGCGGCGTCACGGTGAACAACATCCACAACATCTTCATCCTCCTTCCCGACCCCGCGAACGCGTCGTTCGTCAGCGAATCGCTCAGCCCTCCGGGTAACGGTTGGACGATCAGCCACGCGAACTTCGTCGTGACCCTCGCCTACCCGGGCTCGGCGGCCGGCGGCTCGACGCTCGTTCCCCCGACCGTGACGCTCGCGTACAACGCGACCGGGCCGGCGCTCTCGACCATCGACCTGCGTCCCGGCGGGAATCCGCCATACAACGAGACCCCCGGCGGGAACCCGTCGTTCGGTCTCACCGCGAACGTGAACATCGTGGGAGACGTGCCCACGACGTGTGTCGCGAACGGCGCGCCGCCTCCGGCGATCGTGTCGACCCTGATCACCGGCGTCGACGTCACTCCGCCGGTCATCACGTTGACGACGCCGCCGGACGGTGCCGTCTACGCGCAGGGTTCGGTTGTCGCCGCGTCGTACTCGTGCAACGACGGCACGTTCGGCTCCGGTGTCGCGTACTGCACCGGCCCGGCGGCGAACGGTGCGCCGATCGACACGTCGACGGTCGGGGCGCACAGCTTCACGGTGACCTCCGACGACAACAACCACACCGGTCCATCGAGCCTGACGCACAACTACAGCGTGATCTCCGCTCCCGGTATCTCGGTGGTCGGCAGCACCGTCACGGAAGGACCGGGCGCACACGTCGACTTCAAGGTTGCGCTTTCCCGGCCCCAGGCCGTCGCCGCGACCGTGCAGTACACGACGGCTCCCGACACCGCGCTCGCGACGAGCGACTACACCACCACCTCCGGCATGTTGACGTTCAACCCCGCCGGACCGTACGTGCAGACGGTGTCGGTTCCCGTCACCAACGGCGCCGCGTACGAGCCGACCGAGTCGTTCGACCTCGTGTTGTCGAACGCGACGCAGGCCGCCATCACGAACGTGTCGACACCCGGACGCATCATCGACGACGACTCGCCTGCCGCTCGTGTCATCGGCGGGTCGGTGGCCAAGGGGCCCGGGGCGTCGATCAACTTCACGATCGCGCTCGCAGGCCATTCGTTCCATCCCGTCGTGGTGAACTACGCCACGCACGACGGCACCGCGTTCGCACCGACCGACTACACGTCGACGAGCGGTTCGGTCACCTTCAACCCCGACGACGCGCTCACCCAGACGGTGAACGTCCCGGTGCAGGATTCGCTCCTCACCGTGCACGACCAGTCGACGTTCACGTTCTCGGCAACGGTCGCCGCGTCGGGGCAGACCGCGACCGGCACGGGCGAGATTCTCGACCCCGCCTCGCTGCCGCGCGTCAACATCGGCGACGTCTCGGTCGAGGAAGGGGCGGCCGGAACGGCGGTCAGCGCCAAGCTCGTGGTGAACCTCAGCCGCCCGTCGAGCGTGCCGGTCGTCGTCCGCTACAAGACGGTCGACGGCACCGCGAAGTCGCCCGGTGACTACAGCGGTGTGAGCGGGTCGACCCCGAAGACCCTGATCATCGAGGCCGGCAAGGTCACCAAGTTGATCTCCGTCGCGGTCAAGGGCGACGACAACCTCGAGGGCGACGAGCAGTTCGGCGTCGTGATCACGAGCGCGACCAACGCGCTCCTCGACGACTCCACCGGTACCGTCACGATTCGCGACGACGATCCCGTCACCGCGACGACCCTGTCGGTCGGCGATGTGCTCCTCTACCAGGGCGTCAGCGGGCCGGTCACCACCGTCAACGTCCCGATCCGGTTGAGCCGTCAGTCGGCCGCGCCGGTCGTCGTGTCGTACACGACCCAGGACGGCACCGCGACTGCGCCGCTCGCCTACGGGCGTGTCGCGAAGACCGTCACGATCAAGGCCAACGTGACGTCGGTCCAGGTGCCGATCAAGGTCACCACGGCCGCGATCGCGCCGGGAACGGTTTCGTTCAACCTCGCGATCCTGAGCGCGTCGGGTGCAGGGGTCGCCGATTCGAGCGGCACGGTGAGCATCGTCGCGAACGGTTCGGGTGCGGCGGTGCCGGGCGCGCCGCAGTCGTTCGCCGCGACGACGTCGGGGACGGCACTCCACGACGTCGACCTCGCATGGACCGCGCCGGCGGGCGACGGTGGCCGCGCGATCACGGGCTACGAGTACCGCGTGTCGATCCTCGGGGGCGGCTTCGGCCCGTGGATCTCGACCGGCGCGGGCATCGACACCGGGATCATCGACTCCACCTGCACGCTGGCCGCGTGCACGTACGAGGTGCGCGCGGTCAACGCGATCGGTGCCGGACCGGAGAGCAGCGACGCGACCGCGGCGCCGCTCACCGATGCCGACGCGCCGGCGCTCACGCTCGCGTCGCCGTCGGTCAACGGCAACGTCGACACGATGAGCTCGACGGTCTTCACCGGAGACTCCGGTGCCGCCGGCGGCGACCTCAGCACCGTGACGGCGAAGGTGTACGCGTGCGTATGCACCAACATCGCGCCGCTGCAGACGCTCACGACGACCGCGTCGGGGGGCGTGTGGAGCATTCCCGCGTCGCCGGCGTTGGCGACGGGCGTCTACACGGTGCAGGCACAGCAGGCCGACTGGGCATCGAACCCCGCGTCGTCGACCGCGGTCACCTTCGAGGTCCGCAACGCGGTGTTCGTCTCGCTCGAGGGCAGTGACGCGAACTCCGGCAGCGCGC
>DAIQOP010000216.1:0-6834 GCA_036787815.1 Actinomycetota bacterium | reverse complement strand
GGCGCCCGGCGCCGCCGCCGAATCGACCGCCGCCAGCCCGGCATGATCGACACCAACGACAGGAGATCGCGATGAGCCCTCGGCAGCGGAACAACATCGTCTCGGGCCGCCTCAGCCGACGGGACTTCCTCGGTCGTGCCGGCCTGCTCGGCGGCGCGGTGGTGTTCGGCGGCCCGGCGTTGCTCGCCGCGTGCGGAAGCGGCGGCATCAAGAGCAAGAGCGCGGCGCCGGGCACGACCAACCCACTCACCTCCGGATGCAAGCTCCCGCCGCAGGCGGCGTCGAAGTCCCTGGCGATCTCGAACTGGCCGCTCTACATCGACAAGAAGACGGTCGCCGACTTCCAGGCCGCGTCGGGAATCACGACGTCGTACAAGGAAGACTTCAACGACAACGAGGAGTTCTACGCGAAGTACCGGCCGCTGCTCAGTCAGTGCCACGGCATCAGTCGCGACCTCATCGTCCCGACCGACTGGATGGCGAGCCGGATGATCTCGCTCGGGTGGGCGGCGAGGATCGACCCCGCGAAGGTGCCGAACCGCGCCAACCTCCTCGACAGCCTCCAGCACCCGAGCTTCGACAAGAACCGCGATTACACGATGCCCTGGCAGTCGGGCATGACGGGCCTCGCGTACAACAAGAAGCTCGTGGCCCAGCTCGGGCTGCCCGCGCCGAAGTCGTTCAAGGATCTTCTCGCCCCGAAGTACAAGGGCAAGATCACCTTCCTCACCGAGATGCGCGACACCGTCGGGCTGTGGATGCTCGCCGAGGGCCAAGATCCGTCGAAGGCCACGTTCGCGAGTGCCAAGACCGCGTTCGACGCGATCGAGAGCGCGGCCAGGAGCGGCCAGGTGCGGCGCTTCACCGGGAACGACTACGCCGACGACCTGTCGAACGGCAACGTCGTCGCGGCGATGGCATGGTCGGGCGACGTCGTCCAGCTCCAGCAGAACAACAAGGACCTCGTGTTCGTCGTACCCGAAGAAGGCGGCATGTTGTTCTCCGACAACATGATGATCGTGTCGACCAGCGATCACGTGGCCGACGCCGAGGCGTGGATCAACTACGTCTACGACCCGAAGCACGCCGCGCAGATCACCGCCGAGGTGCAGTACATCTCACCGGTGAAGGGTGTCGCCGAGGAGTTGGCGAAGATCGCTCCCGATCTCGCGAACAACCCGCTCATCAACCCGCCGGCCGACGTGCAGAGCCGGCTGCACATCTTCGGCCAGCTCACCGCCGAGGTCGAGAAGCAGTTCAACACCCGCTTCCAGCAGATCCAGAACGGCTGAGCGCTCGTGGCCGGCGAAGCGCAGCGGAAGGGCGGCTTCACGCCCTACGCGTTGCTCGCACCGGGGATGATCTGGCTCATCCTCTTCTTCATGCTGCCCGTGTGGTTCCTGCTCCAGACGGCGTTGTCGAAGGCCGATGCGGTCGGCAACACGAGCTTCGTGTGGAAGTGGTCGAACTTCTCCGATTCCTGGAGCCTCTACCAGCACCAGTACCTGCTGTCGTTCCGGTACGCGTTCATCGCGACCCTGCTCTGCATCGCGATCGGGTACCCGCTCGCGTACGCGATCGCGTTCCGGGGCGGTCGGTACAAGAACCTGCTGCTCGGGCTGGTCGTGGTGCCGTTCTTCACGAGCTACCTCGTGCGCACGCTCGCGTGGAAGACGATCCTGCAAGACCAGGGCCCGTTCGTGCGCATGCTGCGCGACATCCACGTGCTCTCGGCCAACGGGCACCTGCTCAGCACGAGCTGGGCGGTGATCGGCGGCCTCACCTACAACTTCCTGCCCTTCATGGTGCTGCCGATCTACGTGAGCCTCGAGAAGATCGACGTCCGCCTGCTCGACGCGGCGCGTGATCTCTTCTCGAACCCGTTCCGCGCGTTCCGCAAGGTGGTGCTGCCGCTCTCGCTGCCGGGCATCTTCGCCGGCAGCCTGCTGGTGTTCATCCCGGCAGCCGGCGACTTCGTGAACTCCGCGCTGCTCGGGAGCCCGCAGACCCGCATGATCGGCAACGTGGTGCAGGGCAACTTCCTCGAGACCCTCGACTATCCCTCGGCTGCCGCGATCTCGTTCGTGCTGATGGCGATCATCACGGTGCTCGTGCTGGGCTACTCGAAGCTGCTCGGCACCGAGGATCTCACGGTATGACGGCCATCGAGGGAACGCCGGCGGTGCAGGAGCACGTACGGGCGACGGTCGGGTCGAGCCGCGCCGGAGGTCGGTACGCGCCGCGATGGGTTCGCAGGCTGGGCAACGGATTGCTCAACGGTTGGGCGGTGGTCGCCTACGTCTACCTGTTCGCGCCGATCGTCGTGATCGTCATCTTCAGCTTCAACAACCTCAACGGCATCACGCACCCGTTCAACTACACCTGGCGGGGTTTCACGTTCTCGAACTGGGCGCACCCGTTCGGGAAGTTCCCCGAGCTCGGGCGCGCGATGGTCGAGAGCCTCAAGATCGCCTTCATCGCGTCGCTGGTCGCAACCGTGATGGGGTCGCTCGTCGCGATCGCGCTCTCGCGCTATCGCTTCCGCGGCGGCGCGGTCGTCAACCTCCTGCTCGTCCTGCCGCTCACCACACCCGAGATCTGTCTCGGGTCGTCGCTGCTGACGCTGTTCCTCACCCGGGGGGTCGCGTTGGGGTTCGTCACGATCCTCATCGCGCACATCATGTTCTGCGTGAGCTTCGTGGCGCTCACGGTCAAGGCTCGCATCCGTGGCTTCGACTGGACGCTCGAAGACGCGGCCATGGATCTCGGCGCGCCGCCACTCCGCACGTTCCGGAAAGTCACGATGCCGTTGATCATGCCCGGCGTGATCGCGGCGTTCATGCTGTCGTTCTCGCTGTCGATCGACGACTACATCATCACGGTCTTCAACGCGGGGAACACGGTCACGTTCCCCATCCAGATCTTCACGGAGCAGAAGATCGCCGTGCCACCCCAGATCGACGTGCTCGCATCGATGATCCTGTTCGTCAGCATCGCGCTCATCGGTGGTGGTACCGCCTTCCGGCTCTTGCGGGAGAACCGCCTGCGCTCCACCTGAGTCGGCGGGCCTCCTAGGCTTCGCCCGATGACGGAGACGGTTTCCACCCGACGGGCGTTCCTCCGGCGCGCCGGAGTGGGGATGGCAGGCGTGGCCATCGGGGGCCCGGCGTTGCTCGCGGCCTGTTCGGGCAACGCGACGCCGGCGCTGCGCGAGGTGCGGGTCTACAACGAGCCGCTGGCGATCGACGACAACACCCCCCAGTTCTTCGAACGCGTGAGCGGCGTCTTCCTCCGCTACCACGAGTACACGGACCCGGCGGCCTACCTCGGCCGGCTGGCACCCGGGCTGCGGGCGCACCGCGACGTCGGCGCCGACGTGATCGTCGTTCCCGACCACCAGGCCGCGCAGATGATCGAGGCGGGATGGGTTCGCCGGTTGCCCACACAGGCCGCGGCGCGCCGCTGCCTCCCCGAATTCGCGAACCCCCGCTTCGATCCGGGGCGGGCGTTCTCGTTGCCGTACACGTCGACGGTCGTCGGCCTCGCGTACGACCGTCGACGGGTGCACCAACCGGTTCGCAGCGCGGGCGCGTTGTTCGATCCGCGGTTCGCCGGGAAGGTCGCGTTGTCGGCCGACCCGGCTGCCACCCTCGGTCTCACGTTGCTCGCGTCGGGCCACAAGCCCGACACCGCGACGGCGTCGCAGGCCGCCGACGCGGTGCAGCGGGTGCGCAGTGCGGTCGCCGCCGGCCAGGTGGGCTCGTTCGCGACGACCGAAGCGGTCGACGATCTCGTGTCGGGTCGCGCGCTGCTCGCCGTCGCCCGGGCCGACGACGTGCGCGCCGCGCAGCCGATCACACCCACGCTCACCTTCGTGGTGCCCACCGAAGGTGGCCTGCTCGCGTCGACGAACATGGTCGTTCCCGTCGGCGCGCACAACCTCGACGAAGCGGGAGTGTTCGTCGACTACATGTTCAAGGCCGACGTCTGTGCGCGGCTCGCGTCGTACTCGAACTCGGTGCCGTCGGTGGCCGGTGCGATCGATTCGCTCCGCGCGATCGACCCGAAGGCCGGAGCCGATCCGCTGATCCAACCGGATCCGGCCACGTGGCGCCGGCTCGTGATCTGGGGCGGCACCGCGGCGACCGACGTGGCGACGAACGACTTCGCGTCGCTCGTCGCGTCACACCGGGGGTCGACCCTTCAGGGCTGACCGCACCCGGCTCCGCGCAGGGCCGCGATCAGCAGAGCCCGCCCCACGGCCCGTTGCCGCGCCACTGGTACAAGACCCAGGCGAGCTGGTCCTGGTCCCAGGGGGAGGCCCGGTCGGGGCGCACGCCGATGAGTTGCGGGCTGCCGGCGTGGCTGGCCGCGAGGTCCCAGGTCGGCTGCGAGAACTGGTACGCGCCGTAGTACCCGCCGAGGTTCACCGCGGTGTAGTCGCCGGAGCTCTCGCGGGTGCGGGTGCACACGAGGAACGTGTCGTTGTGGTGCGGGTTCTCGCCGGGCTGGGGCGGTGCGGGCGGCGGCACGGGCACCGGGGCCGGGGGAGTCGGGGGAGTCGGAGTCGGGGGGGCGGGCCGGCTCGTGGTCGGTGCGTTGCCGGCGGGGTTCGTGGTGCGCACCGTCGACTGCCGCGCCGCGTTCGCACGGGCGCGGGCCTGGGCCTGGGCCTGGGCCTGGGCGGCGAGTTGGTCCCGGTAGGCCTGCTGCGCCTGCGCGAGGGCGTGCTCGAGCACAACCTGCTGCTTGGCGAGCGCCGCGACGAGCGCGGCCTGCCGGGCGCGTGCCTTCGCGACCTCGGCTCGGGCCTTCTGCAGGGTGATGGCAGTGTTCGCGTACTCGTCGATGAGCGCCTGCGTGTGGTCGCTCGCCCGGGCCAGGAACTCGGCGCGACGGGCCGACTCCATCGCGCTCGCCGTGTCGAACAACGACAGGAACGTCTGCCCGCTGCCCTGGTAGATCTGCACCGCGCGTTCCCGAGCCGCCGGGGCGAGCACGGCCTTGCGGTGTGCGATCCGTGCGAGTCGCTGGTCGAGCGTGCGCAACTCGGTGTCGAGCGCGCGAGCGTTCTCCTGCGCGGTGAGGAACTGCGTACCGATCGAGTCGACCTGCGCCCGCAGCGTCGCGGTCGACGCGCCCGCAGAGATCGTTGCACTCAGCGACGCGCCGACGAAGAGCGCGCCGATCGTCAACATGGCGAGTGCTCGCCTCGTCGCGCGGTGAACGAGTGGTTGACTCTGCAGTGCGACACTCCCGATCGAGGGACACTGTGCGCCGCGTCGCTCCCCACCATCTGATCCGGACGAACGCCGAGCCGGACGAGCACGAGACGGCCGCAGCCGGCATGCGGGCCGGCAACGCCACGACCCTAGTGAGTGCCGCCCGGATCGGCGAATTGCCGGCTCGCGCGGCGCGTCGTCACGCCGTCACCGTCGCGCCTCTGACCAGCACCGACGTCGTGACAGACTGAACCGGTGGAGGGCTCTGCTGGCGGTGCAGCACCCGCGCTGGCCCTCGCGCCGACGTCACGGCATCCGCCGACCTGGTTCGACGGTCCGCGCATCGTCCTCGTCGGTGCGATCGCTCTGTGGTCGATCACGCTCGGTCGCCTCGGCGCTGCCCGCCATGACCGGTTCGGAACCTTCGGGTTCGATCTGGGGATCTACGACCAGGCGATCTGGCTGCTGTCGCGGTTGCGTGATCCGTTCATCACCGTGCGCGGGCTCGAGGCCTACGGGCACCACGTGAACGTCGTCCTCCTGTTGCTCGCGCCGTTCTACCGCCTCGGAGCCGGGCCGCACTTCCTGTTGTTCGTGCAGGTCGCCGCGCAGGCGAGTGGCGCGGCGGCGGTGTTCCTGTTGGCGCGCGATCTCATCGGCGATCGCTGGATCGCGGTTGCGCTCGGACTCGTGTATCTCCTGCACCCGACGTCGCAATGGCTCGTGTGGGAGTTCTTCCATCCCGACGCCGTGTCGATCGGCCCGCTGCTGTTCGCGTACTGGGCCGCGCGCGAATGGCGCTGGGGTTGGTTCGCGTTCGCAGCCGTCGTTGCCGCGCTGTGCAAGGAAGACGTCGCACTCGTGCTCGTCGTCTTCGGCCTGCTCATCGCGTGGCGTGGCGACCGCAAGATCGGTCTCGGCGTGAGCGCCGGTTCGCTCGCGTGGTACGTGGTCGCGACGCGCGTGATCATCCCGTGGCAGAACGGCATCGGCCCCTTCTACGACACCTTCTTCGGCACGCTCGGCACCACCCCTTGGCAGGTGGCGGTCAACTCGGTTCACCATCCGCACGCGACGTGGAAGATCGTGAATCAGCACGACCGCTACGAGTACCTCTGGCGGATGCTCGCGCCGGTCGCGTTCGTGCCCTTCATCTCGCCGACGAGCTTCGCGATCGCGTTCCCGATGCTCGCGGTCAACCTGCTCAGCTCGTTTCCGTACACGCGCGACGCGCACTTCCACTACTCCGCGCTGGTGCTGGTCGGCATCACGATCGCGACGGTCGAGGGTGTGGCGCGCATTCCCACGCGTCAGGCCCGGCGTGCACTTGCCGTGGTGATCCTCGCGACGTCGGTGGCCACCACGATCGCGTGGGGCCCCTCGCCGATCGGCGTCGAGTACCGCCGAGGCTGGTGGCCGCTGCACGCCGACGCCCGGCAGGCGGTGAACGAGGCGGCAATCCGCGAGGTGCCGGCCGGCGCGGCGGTCAGCGCTTCGTACAGCTACGTCCCGCACCTCACGCACCGCGTGCGGGTCTACGAGTTCCCCGTCCCGTGGCGCGATATCAACTGGGGTGTGCGCGGCGAGCACCTCGACGACCCGGCGCTGGTGC
>DAIQOP010000215.1:0-6858 GCA_036787815.1 Actinomycetota bacterium | reverse complement strand
GGTTCGGCGGCCACAACGCGGTGAGCGACGTCGACCTCGATGTCGAGGCCGGGTCCATCACTGGGCTCATCGGCCCCAACGGCGCCGGCAAGACGACGATCTTCAACGCGATCACCGGGTTGCAGGCGTTGAGCTCCGGCACCGTCGCCCTCGACGAGCGCGACATCACGCACGAACGGCCCCGCGACCGCGCGCGTCTCGGCATCGCGCGCACCTTCCAGAACCTCGAAGTGTTCGGGACGTTGAGCGCGCGCGACAACATCCTCGTCGCCGCCGAGATCCGGCGGCGCTGGGCCCACGATCTCGACTCGAACCCGGCCACCGACGCCGACGCGATCGTGGAGCGCGTGGGCTTGCGCGCGGTGGCCGGCGAGCGCGCCGATGCGCTGCCGATCGGCCTCGCGCGCCTGTGCGAGCTCGGTCGTGCGCTCGCCGCGAGGCCCCGGCTGCTGCTGCTCGACGAGCCGGCGTCGGGCCTGAGCGATCAGGAGACCGACGCGTTCGCCGCGCTCGTCCGGACGCTGGCCGCCGACGGGATGGCGGTCCTGCTCGTCGAGCACGACGTCGGCCTCGTGATGCAGGTGTGCGCGGCGATCCACGTGCTCGATCACGGCACGAAGCTCGCGCAGGGTGCGCCCCGCGAGATCCGGCACAATCAGGCCGTGCTCGACGCGTACCTCGGGAGCAGGGCCGCGAAGCTGCACGCCGAGCCGGCCCGAGCGCAGGCGACGGTGTCGGCCTCCGACCCGGCCCCCATGCGGCACGCGCGCCTCACCGGCGCCCCGACGACGACACCACTGCTCGAGCTGCGCGACGTGCACGCCGGGTACGGTCGGCTCGAAGTGCTGCACGGCGTCGACGTCACGGTGCCGCGCGGTGCCATCGTCGCGCTGCTCGGACCGAACGGCGCCGGCAAGTCCACCACGCTCAAGGTCGCGAGCGGACAGATGCGGCCGAGCCGGGGCTGCGTGCACCTCGCCGGGCGCCACGTGAACGGGACCGCCGTCGAGGCGCTGCCCCGCATCGGCTTCTGCACGATCCCGGAAGGGCGCGGTGTGTTCTCGAACCTCACCGTTCGCGAGAACCTCGTCATGGCCACCTACCTCGGGCTGTCGCAGGCCCAGGTCGAGGAGCGGGCCTACACATGGTTCCCACGGCTCGAGGAACGGCGCAGCCAACTCGCGGGCACGTTGTCGGGGGGCGAGCAACGGATGCTTGCGGTGGCCCGGGCCGTCGTCGCGGTTCCGGCCGTGCTGTTGCTCGACGAGCTCTCGATGGGGCTGGCGCCGATCATCGTCGAGGAGCTCTACGGGCTCGTGGCGGAGATCGCGAAGGCGGGTGTGTCGATCCTCGTGGTCGAGCAGTTCGCGCGCGTCGTCCTCGACGTCGTCGACTACGCCGTCGTCATGGCACAGGGCCGGGTCACCGCCGTCGGGCGGCCCCGAGAGATCGAAGCGGAGCTGACGTCCGCGTATCTGGGAGCGAACCTATGAGCGAGCAGCAGACGCCCGCGGACCCGGTCGAGCAGTTCGTGAGCGGAGTCGCGGGGCTGGCCGTCCCGAACCACATCGAACGGGTCGAGCGCCGGCTCTACCGAGCCTCGCTCGTGCTTCCCGTCATCGGCCTGATCGTCATCGGGATCGGGTGGTGGGGCGCGTCGGGCACGAAGTACGTGTACGCGGAGATCCCGTACGTGATCTCGGGCGGGATCTTCGGCGTCGCGCTCGTGCTCGTCGGCGCGGCGTTGTTCGCCCGATACTCGGTTGCCCGGCTCCTGCGCTTCTGGCTGGCCCGGCTCCTCGCCGACCAACAGATCCAGACCGATCGGGTCGTCGAGGCGATCGCCGCCCTCACGGAGGCGGTGCAGGCGCAGGCCGCCGGCCCCGACGAACCGGCCCCGTGATCGGGCCTTTCGCCTCTGTGGATGCAGCGGAGCCGGTCGTAGCGTCGTGATCACACAGCCGGTGCCGGCCGGGAGAGCCGGGGCCGCGACGAGGAGGTCGACGATGCGGGCCATTGACGCAATCCGAAAGCCGGCGGCGACGATCGCCAACGACGCGGCGATCGCCGACGCGGCGAAGCTGATGGACGCGCGCGTGGTCGGCGCACTCGTGGTGACCGACGGTGACCGCCCGGTCGGGATCGTCACCGATCGCGACATCGTGGTGCGCGCGATCGCCCGCGGCGTACCCGTGGATGCGCGGGTCGACGCGGTCATGAGCCCCGGCATCATGGCGTTGGGCGCCGACGACGACGTCCGGCGTGCGCTGCCCATCTTCCGGTCGAACGCGATCCGCCGCCTGCCCGTGGTGCGCGACGGCAAGATCGTGGGGATGCTCACGGCCGATGATCTGCTCATCGACCTGATCGCCGATCTCGGCGACGTCGTGCGCCCCATCACCGGTCAGGTCGCGTTCGGGCACCCCGAAGACTCCGCGTTCCCGGCTCCGCGTTAGCGGGTGATTCCCGTGTGCCCGATCGAGTAGCGGCCGGGCTGGGGCCAGACGCACACGCCGTGCGGGCCGTTGCCGACGGGGATCGTCGCGATGACGTGCCCATCGGTCGTGGAGATCGCGTACACGGACGCGGCCGAACGCCCCGAGAGCCAGAGCACCTTCCCGTCCGCCGAGACGCCGCCCATGTCGGGGCTGCCGCCGGGGATGACCCACGTCGCGACGATCCGGCGCGTGGTGAAGTCGATCACGCTGATCGTTCCCGCGCCTCGGTTGGTGGCGTAGAGGAACCGCGCGTCGCGACTCGGGTACAGGCCGTGCGCGCCGGCACCCGTCGGGAGGAACCCTTCGACGACGAAGGTCTGCGCGTTGATCTCCCAGAGCCCGTTGGAGTTCATGTCGGCGACGTAGAAGACACGCCCGTCGGGGCTCAGCTTCACGTCCTGCGGCCGCGGCGACACGCCGTTGCCCGGGAGGGCGACGGTGGCGCGGACCGTCTGGTGTGCGAGATCGACGACGATCATCTGGCCCGAGAACTCGCAACTCGCGAGCGCGTACTTGCCGTCGGCCGTGTAGTCCATGTGGTCGACACCACGGCACGGCACCGGCACACTCTTGACGAGCTTCATCGTCCGCGCGTTACGGAAGTCGAGCCGCTGGCGCGCTTCGGCGACGACGATCGCGAACCGGCCGTCGGGCGTGAAGTAGAGGTTGTACGGGTCGGTCACGGGGATGTCGGGGCCGCGACGCTTACCTGTGCGCGGGTCGATCGGTGTGAGGCTGTTGCCGTGGTCGTTGTCGACGTAGAGCGTCTTGAAATCCCACGAGGGCGTGACGTGTTGGGGAAGGGCGCCGACGCTGAAGTGGTCGATCACGCGGTAGGTCGCCGGATCGATCACGTCGACGGTGTCCGACATGCTGTTGGGGACGTACACCAGTGAGCGGGCCGACAATGCCGCGCCGCTCAGCGCGTTCGCGCCGTCGTGGGCGTAGACGTTCACACCTCCCGCGACGGGAACCGCGACCAGCTCGCTCACCGTGTCGAGGGTCGTGCCCGAGCCCTTGCCGCCGATCAGCACGAGGCGCCCGTTCACGTTCACGAGCGCGGCGTCCGAACGGGCCGTGCTCAGCGTGCCCGCGGCGCGCACCCGGTGCGTGACGACGTCGATGGCGACGATCCCGGCCTGCGGCTGGTGAGCACCGTTCTGACCGCCCGCCACGATGACTTCGCTCCCCAGACCGGCGGCCGACGCGTGGGTGAGCGGTTGCGCGAGATCGCCGATCTTGGTGACGCTCGCGGTGCGGGGATCGAACGAGTAGATCGCGCTCGTCGCGTGATTCGCAGAGGTGGTGCCGCCGGCGATCACCAAGCGGCCACCGGCCGCGCCGACCGCCGGGTAGCGCAGCCCGACGGGCAGGTGCGCGACGACCCGCGGACCGCCGCCGCTCGTGTAGGCGACGATCGTGTCGAGCCAACGCACACCGTCGAATCCTCCGACGACGTACGCGGTCTTCCCGACGGTCGCGGCGATCGAGTCCGACGACGGCGACGGGAGGCGCCCGATGCTCGTCGTCGCGCCGTCGGCGCCGACGCGCAGGATCGCGTCGAGCTGGCCGGCGCCGTCACCCCCGCCGAACAGATACAACGCGCCGTCGATCGCCGCGCCGGCGGCATCGTGGAACGCCTTCGGCAGGTCGGGGAGGCTGTGCACCGACTGATCGCGAATCGACCCGACGCGCGCCGTCGAGGTGCTGCTCGCGTCGAGCCCGCCCGCGAAGACCACTTGATCGCCGAGCGCACCGGCGGCGGGATCGGCGACGGCGTGCGCGAGCGTTGCGACGACGAGCTCCCGGTACTTCGCCGGCTCGACGACCGGCAACGGAACCGTGAAGAGGCTGGTCGTCCCGGGGCTGCCATGCCCGGGCGTCGTCGTCGGCGCGGTGCGTTTCGACGAGGTGTGCGACGGTCGCGTCATGACGAACGCGACGAGGAGCGTCGGAATGACGAGGGCGATGACCACCGTGCGGCGGAGACGACGATTCTTCACAGGCACCTTGCTCGAGATCCACCGCCGATGAACTCGCAGGGTACCGGCGGCGGGCGCCGGGTGCGCATCGCGCGCGAAACGATCACATCGCCGATCTCATGGAGTTCTCACGTGTCGTCGGCCCCGTCGCGAGCGCACGCAGCACGCGCTCGTAACGGGGAAGCACCGCGCTCCACGTGTGCCGCTCCTCGACGAAGCGCCGGCCCCGCGCGCCGAGCGCCGCCGCCAGATCGGGCGCATCGAGCAGGAGATCGATCGCGGTCTCGAACTCCGCGTAGCCGCGATACGGGATCCCCCCGCCACTGCGCTGCACCTGTCCGTTCGTCACCGCGCACGCGCGCTGCACGAGCACCGGCTTCGCCTCGACCCACGCCTCCGAGAGCACCAGCGAGAAGCTCTCGAAGTACGACGGCTGCACGGCGATCATGGCACCGGCCACCGCGGCCCGGCGCTCCGCCTCGTCGACGAAGCCGGTGACGATCACGTCGGGGTGCGCCGCGATCTCGTGCATCGGTTCACCGACGACGACGAGGGCAAGGTCACGCTGCGGATTCCGGTCGCGGTAGGTGGCGAAGTAGTCGACCAGCTCGTCGGAGCCCTTGCCGGGGTCGAGGCGGCCGACGACGACGAGGTAGCGACGATCGCGCACGCCGTACCGTTCGCGGAACCGCTCCACGTCGTCGGGCGACGCGAGCGCATCGATGTCGACTCCCGCGCCCAGCACCGCGCCGGGCGCGACACCCGGAAACCGTTCCCGCACGAGCGCCTGCTCTTCGTCGATCAGGAACCCGAGCGCGTCGGGCAGCGCGAACAGCAGGTTGAACAGCGGGAGGCGCAGCGTCGGCTCGTCGTGCGCGGTGGGGAGCAGCAGCGCCGGGATCCGGCCCGCCAGTGCCCGCAGACCGGCCCACGACGTCCAGTAGAGATACGTGACGAACACCGCCACGTCGAACTCGGCGCAGTGATCGTCGAGCCAATCGGTGAGCGCGGGAACCCACGGGCCCTGCAGCCGCATCCACTCCTCCTGCAGCTCGAAGGCGAGTGGCTCGCCGCCGAGCGTGACGCGCGTCGCGATGTCGGCGAAGAGCTCGGGATCGCGCGGCCGGGCCACAGGGAACCGATGCACCGAGACGCCGTCGATCGACGACCGACCGGGCTCGTACTCGTCGGCCCAATCGGCGTAGCTGCGCGCGCAGGTGGTGGCGACGTGCACGTCGTGGCCCCGGGCTGCGAGCCGCGTCGCGAGCTCGCGCGAGAGCAGCTCGGCTCCACCCGGCACAGCGTGCCCGTAACGCTGCACGACGAAGAGCACCCGCAACGGCGCGGCCGCCGGGTCGGGCGAGGTCACGACGCCAGGGCCGTGAGCCAGACGGGTGCCACCACCGCGGGCTCGAAGCGGGCCACGGCGCGCGCCGCGCCCTCGGCGAATCGGCCGCGACGCGCGTCGTCGGTGAGGAGCTCCGCGATGGCCTCGGCCACCAGCGCGGCACCCGCATCGGGCGGGAGCAACAGGGCTCCACCGCCGAGCGCATCGGCCACGCCTGCGATCGCCGGGGCGACGACAGGAACGCCTTCCGCCATCGCCGCGAGCGCGTGGCCAACATCGCCGACCGCCGGATCCGCGGTCACGAACACCGATGCGTGACGGGTGAACGCCGCGCGCTCACCCGGGTTCGTGATGCGCTGCACCCACGCATCCGCGAGCCGCAATCCCCACACCTCGCGCGACACCCGTTGCGCTGCGATCTCGCTCGTGGCGCACCCATCGACGATCGCGAGCGTGAGTTGCGACGAACGCACGAGGTAGGTACGCAGCACGTGGTACGCCTGCACGACGCGGGCCGCGCTCGTCGCCGTCGCCATGTCGTCGACCGCGAGCACGAGCGGCCCGTGCACGGCGACTTCGAGATGGTGCGCGGTCGGCTCGAACACCGGCACCGCGGCGAGCCGCGCTCGCGCGACGACAGGAGGCACGCGTTCGACGCACGAGACACCCGCGTCCGACAGCCGTTCCGCGGCGGCATCACTCGTTGCGAGCCCGATCGCGCCGCTCGACGCGAGCGCTCGGAGATCTCGCCACGCGACCGGGTCGGGTGCCGGATCGGCGTGCACGACGGCGACGCGGCCGGCGCGCTCGGTCAATTGGCGCACGAGCGCGGGCGCGGCACCACGTGCGTGGTACACGATCGTGGCGTCGCCCGCGATCGTCCGCGCGTCGAGCGGGTCGATCCCCGCGACCGCGCGTGCCCCGTCGGCCGCCGCGACGCGAGCGCGCCGCTCGGGCGCCATTGCCTCGGCGAGCGCGAGCACCGCGAGCGTGTGCGGGTCGTCGACGCCCGCGCGCGCCACGACATGCA
>DAIQOP010000214.1:5666-6904 GCA_036787815.1 Actinomycetota bacterium | reverse complement strand
CGCGGCGGTGAACGGATCGAGCTCCCGGCCCGCCACCTTCTCGACGAGCGCGTCGAAGCGGGCACCCGAACCGAGCGCAGCCGCCTGCTCCCGCAACCGCTCGGTGACGATCGCGCGCAGCTCGGCCCCGACCCGTTCGCGCCGGCGCCGGTCGACGAGACCGTTGGCCTCCAGGTACTCGCGATGGGTGCGCAGCGCGTCCCAGAGCTCGGCGACGCCCGTGCGGTCGGTCGCGACCGTCTGCAGCACCGGTGGCCGCCACTCGAGGTCGCCCGCGAGATCGAGCATGCCCTCGAGATCGCGCGCGGTCTCGGCCGCACCGGGGCGATCGGCCTTGTTGACCACGAACAGATCGGCGATCTCGAGCAGGCCGGCCTTGGCCGCCTGCACCGCGTCGCCCCAACGCGGGTTGACGACGACGACGGTCGAATCCGCGTGCCCCGCGATCTCGACCTCGACCTGACCGACGCCGACGGTCTCGACGACGATCCACTGCTTCCCGACCGCATCGAGCACGCGCACCGCCTGTGGCGTCGCGAGCGCGAGCCCGCCGAGGTGCCCGCGAGTGGCCATCGAGCGGATGAACACGCGCGGGTCGATCGCGTGGTCCTGCATGCGCACGCGGTCGCCGAGGATCGCTCCGCCGCTGAACGGGCTCGTCGGGTCGATGGCGAGCACGCCGACATCGAGGTCGGCTTCGCGCATCGCGCGCACGAGGCCGTCGGTGAGCGTCGACTTCCCGGCACCCGGTGCACCGGTGACGCCGACGGTCCACGCCCCGCCGGTGTGGGGCGTCGTGACCTCGGCGACCGACCGGGCCGAGGCTCCGCCGGCCTCGACGAGCGAGATCAGGCGGGCGGTGGCGACGCGATTGCCCTGCCGCGCGCGATCGAGCAGCGCGGACGCGTCGTCGGTCACGAGTTGGTTACGAACGGCCACACGAGAGAACGGACGGGCCGTTACTCGTCGGCGACGACCTCGGTGATGCCGGGAACGCGGTCCATGATGATCCGCTCGACCCCGGCCTTGAGGGTCATGGTCGAGACCGGGCAGGTGCCACACGCCCCGACGAGCTGCACGTGGACGACACCGTCGGCGTCGATCTCACGGAAGACGATGTCGCCCCCGTCGGACTGGAGGGCGGGGCGGATGGCGTCGATCGCCTCGAGCACCGCGGGTTCCATGCTGGCGAGATCGAGGGCCATACCTGCTCACATCCGTCCTGGTCGCGGGCCTAC
>DAIQOP010000214.1:0-5566 GCA_036787815.1 Actinomycetota bacterium | reverse complement strand
TCCGCGCCGAGGGCCCGGAGTTGGGCGGGGAGGTCGGGGTAGCCCCGGTCGACGTGCTCGCACTCGTACACCATGGTCTCGCCCTCCGCGGCCAGGCCCGCGATCGTGAGCGCGGCACCGGCGCGCACGTCGAAGGCCTTCACCGGCGCACCGGAGAGCCGCTCGACCCCGCGCACGACCGCGTGGCGGCCCTCGTTGCGGACGTCGGCGCCCATGCGCGCGAGCTCGTCGACGAACTGGAACCGGCCGTCGTACACGTTCTCGGTCACGATCGCGGTGCCGTCGGCCACCGCGAGCAACGCGACGATCATCGGCATGAAGTCGGTGGCGAAGCCCGGGAACGGCAGCGTGGCCACGTCGACCGCGTGCAGCCGCGAGCTCGATTGCGCCCAGAGCCCGTCGGGAGTCGGCGACACCCGCAGGCCCATCTCCCCGAGCTTCATGATCACGAGCTCGAGGTGTTCCGGCCTCACACCCGTGAGCTCGATCTCCCCGCCCGCGATGCCGCACGCCATGATCAGCGTGCCGGCCTCGATGCGATCGCCCATGAGCTCACTCTCGACCGCGTGGAGCTCTTCGGCACCCTCGATCTCGAGGGTGGAGGAGCCCGCGCCCATGATGTGCGCGCCCATGCGATTGAGGAACGCGCAGAGATCGGTGATCTCGGGCTCGCGCGCCGCGTTCTCGATGACGGTCGTGCCCTTCGCGCGCGCGGCCGCGGTGATGAGGTTCTCCGTCGCGCCGACACTCGGGAACTCGAGCACGATCCGGTTGCCCGACAGGCCCGACGGGGCGCGCGCGTCGATGTAGCCGTGGCGCACGTCGATCTCGGCGCCCAACGCCTCGAAGCCCCCGAGGTGCATGTTGATCTTGCGGCTCCCGATGTTGTCGCCGCCGGGCATCGCGACGCGCGCTTCGCCGCAGCGCGCGAGCAACGGACCGAGCACGTTGATCGACGCGCGCATGCGCGAGACGATCTCGTACGGCGCCTCGGGCTCGAGCTCGCCGCTCGCGTCGATCGAGAGCGTGTCGGGCCCCGACCACGTGGCACGCGCGCCGAGCACGCCGAGGAGCTCGATCATCACGTCGAGATCGGCGACCGGCGGGATGTTGGAGATCGTGGTGACGCCCGGCGCGAGCAGCGCGGCGGCCATCTGCTTGGTGCCGGCGTTCTTGGTCGCGCCCGGGATGCGAACGGAGCCCTCGATGCGATGACCGGGGCGCACGAGGAAGCGCGTCATAGGAGACGAGCGTATCGGTGGCGCCCGCCGAAACCGGCTTTGTGACCCCGCCGGCTCAGATGAGTGCGCGGACCCAGCTCACCGCCGCGACTGCGGCCGTCTCCAGGGCCTCGGTCGTGGTGGTGCCGCTCGACTTCAACGGCTTGAAGCCGTGATCGGCGGTCTCGATCCAGTGGAACGAGACCCGGCCGGGAATGGCCTGTGCGTGCTCGCGGAGCGCGGTCGCCTCGGCCAGCGAGTCGCGGGTGCCGCTCACGAACAGCACGGGGACCGTGATGCGGGGGAAGTGATCGACGCGCAGCTTCTCGGGCTTCCCCGCCGGGTGCAACGGGTAGCCGAGGAGCAGCAGGCCGAGCGCGGCCAACGGATCGTCTGCATCGCCGACCGCGAGCGAGGTGTAGCGGCCCCCCATCGAGCGTCCGCCGAGCACGAGGCGCGCCGGCGGGAGCTTGGTGCGCCGCGCGAGCTCGGCCGCGGCCTCGCGCGTCGCGGCCGCGAGCACCGCCGGACGGTCGGGCGCGCGCCGGCCCGCGGTTCGGTAGGGGAAGTTGAAGCGCATCACCGGTACTCCTGCGTCGACGAGCGCGTCGGCGAACGTGGTGAGCGTCGCGGCGTGCATGTCGGCGCCGGCGCCGTGCGCGAGGAGCACCGCTCGATCGGCTCCGCGCTTGGAGCCTTGGAGCTCGAGCTCGGTGACGAGGTTGGTCACGAGGTTGACCGCGCTCACCGTTGCAGGATCCAGCGGGTGAGGAACGCCTCCGAACGTTCGAGCTCGTCGAGCACGTTCTCGAGCTTGCGGAACCCGTGCCCCTCCCCCGCGTACACGTGGTACTCGACCGGCGCGCCCGCGGCTCGCATCGCGTCGACCATCGCGTCGGCCTGCGCCTTCGGCACGGCGCGGTCCTCGTCGCCCTGGAGCACCAGCACCGGTACGCGGATCTCGTGCGCATGCGTGATCGGCGACTGATCGCGGTACCGATCGGCGTCGACCGGCAGCGTGCCGATCAAGGCGTCGAGGTACTTCGATTCGAACCGGTGGGTCGTCGCGGCGAGCTCGAAGAGGTCGGTGACGCCGAACAGGCTCACGCCCGCGCGCACGACGTCGCCGTGCAGGGCGCACAGCAGGAACACGGTCATCCCGCCGGCACTGCCGCCGACCACGGCGACGCGTTCGGGGTCGCACCACCCGGCGCGGATCGCGTGACGGATCCCTGCTGCGGTATCGGCGACGTCGACGACACCCCATTTGCCGCGCAGACCCTGCGCGTAGTCGCGGCCGTACCCCGTCGAGCCGCGGTAGTTGGGGGCGAGCACCGCCCAACCGCGCGAGACCCAGTACGCGGCGCGGGCGCTCCACTCGGCCGTCATCTGGCTCGTCGGCCCGCCGTGGATGTGCACGTACAGGGGCGGAGCCGTGCCGGGGCCGAGCGCGCTCCCGGCCGGGCGGTAGAGCAGGCCGTGCACGGTGGCCCGCCCCGACTTCCAGGTGACGGCTTCCGGCTCGACCAGACCCGGCTGCCCGAAGCCGGACGCTTCGAAACCGGCGACCGGGCCGCGCGCGATCTCGCGGCGCGCGCCGGTGGTGGGGTCGGTGACGACGATCGTCGCCGGCGTGCGCGCGCCGGAGCGCACCGCGACGATGCCGGCGCCGGCGCCGGCGCCGGACCACGCGAGGCCGTGGTGCCAGGCCTTCGCGAGCTCGCGAGGCTTGCCCCGGCCATCGACGGCGCGCGCCACGAGACGACCGAACCCGAGCTCGTTGCGGCACCACGCGATCTCCGTGCCGTCGGGCGACCATGCGTAGGAACGTTGCCCGGGCCCCCACGCCGGCTCGGCGTGGTCGTGCGGTTCCGCGACGAGTTGCTTCGCTCGGGTGCCGTCGGCGCGCGCGACCCAGATGTTGATCATGCCGCCGCGGTCGCTCGTGAACGCGAGCCTGGTTCCGTCGGGCGAGAAGCGGGGTTGGCCGACCGCCTCGGCGGGACCGCCGGCGACGATCCTGGGCGCGGCGTCGCCGAGCGCACGCAATGCGATCCGCGACGCGTCCCACGACATCTCGTCGAGATCCCATTCGAGCCACGCGAGCGTGCTGCCGTCGGCGCTCCAGGCGGGGTCCCACGCGTAGTCGGCGTGCGACATGCATCGGGGCCAATCCGACCCGTCGACCGGGACGACCGCGATGTCGCAGGAGTCGTCGCGTTCGAGGGAGAAGGCGAGCAGTGCCCCGTCGGGGCTGGCGGCGGGCGCGAGCGCTTCGCCGTCGTGGCTGACGATGCGGACGACTCCGCCCTCCGCCGAGACGACGGCGAGCCGGCCGTCGGCCCCGGCCACCGCGAGCTCGGTGTCGGAGATCCAGCAGTAGCCACCGCCGCCGTACGCGCCGGCCGGCGTGACGGCGAAGTCGGCGGTGACGACGCGGGGCGGTCGTTCGCCGGCCGCGGGCGCCACGACAACGTCGGTGCGCCCGTTCCAGGAGTCGAGCCAGGCCAGCGATTCGCCGCTCGGCGACCAGCGCGGCTCGCCGACGCCGTGCGACCGGGCGATCATCTCGGGGCTGATCGGTCTCGGGCTCTCCCCTGCCATGGCCTGCGACCCTAGGTCAGCGTTCGGCGCTCGTTCCCGGCCCGCGGCAAGGGTGCGCGAAATATCGCTGTTCGCGTTCCGTGCTCAGGAACCGGCCCGGCGAAATGTCCGAAGTCGCGTTGGTTGCGGCGGCAACCAACGCGATCGGGCACAAATCGGGCCCGCATCGGCACCCTCGGGCGACAGCGCACTGCCGCACCGGAAAGTTCTGTCCCTTGACGGCCGGCGCCGCTGCGTTCCGTGAAGCGCAGGAGCCGGTGGTCACAACGTTCGGTGGTCGTAGGAGACGGTCCGGAGCCCGTGGCGACGAGGGCGTAGAGAGTCGACGCGAACCGCCCTATTTGCCGGGGTAGGGCAATTACCGGCAGGCTTAGGGGCCCATGCCGACTTCCCCGCTTCCCCTCCCGCGCCCCGGTGACCCTCTGAGAATCGCCTACCTGGTGTACCGGGGGAACCCGCACTGCGGGGGCCAGGGCGTCTACAGCCGGCATCTCACCCTCGAGCTCGCCAATCTCGGCCACACGGTCGAGGTCTTCGCGGGCCAGCCCTGGCCGGTGCTCGAAGACCCGGTGACCCTCACCGAGGTCGCCAGCCTCGACCTCTACCGGCGCGAGAACCCCTTCCGCACCCCCTGGCCGCACGAGGTCCGCAGCCTCGTCGACCTGAAGGAATACCTGCTCATGTGCAGCGCCGGGTTCCCCGAGCCGTACACCTTCAGCCTGCGGGCCCGGAAGATGCTCGCGACCCGCCGGAACGACTTCGACCTCGTGCACGACAACCAGTGCCTCGGGTCGGGCCTGCTCGGCATGCTCGACGACGGGTGGCCGGTCGTGCACACGCTGCACCACCCCATCACCGTCGACCGCGACCTCGAGCTCGCGGCCGCGACCCGTTTCACCCGCAAGCTCACGCTGCGCCGTTGGTACGGCTTCCTCAACATGCAGATGCGGGTGGCGCGCTGCCTCCCCCGCCACCTGACGGTGTCGGAGAACTCGAAGAAGGACATCGTCGCCCAGATGGGCGTGAACGCGGATCGCCTGCACATCGTGCCGGTGGGTGTCGACCAGAACCGGTTCCGGCCGCTCCCCCACATCGCCCGCGTGCCCGGCCGGCTCATGACCACCGCGAGCGCCGACGTGCCGCTCAAGGGCCTCACCTACCTCATCGACGCGCTCGCCAAGATCCGCGTCGAGCGCCCCGATGCACACCTCGTGGTCATCGGACGGCCGCGCCACAAGAGCAAGATGCCCGCGCAGATCGAGTCGCTCGGGTTGACCGGCGCGGTGGAGTTCGTGAGCGGAGTGTCGGACGAGCGCATCGTCGAGCTGTACGCCGAGGCCGAGGTCGCGGTGGTTCCCTCGCTCTACGAAGGCTTCTCGCTCCCGACCATCGAGGCCATGGCGTGCGGCACCCCGGTCGTCGCGACCACGGGCGGCGCGCTCCCCGAGGTCGTCGGCCGCCACGGCGAGAACGGCATGCTCGTGCCCGTCGCCGATCCGTCCGCGCTCGCCGCGCAGATCGTCGAGGTGCTCGGCAACCCCGAGCTCCAGGCCCGCCTGAGCGAAGGCGGCCGCCGTCGCGTCCTCGACCGGTTCACGTGGCGCAAGACCGCCGAGGGCACGCAGGAGCACTACTACCTCGAGCTCGAAGCGCACGCCCGCCGCCGTCACGACGCCGCGGTCGCGAACGCACGCGGCACGACCATCGCCGCCGCGACCTCACCGGCCATCTCGACCACGACC
>DAIQOP010000213.1:0-6916 GCA_036787815.1 Actinomycetota bacterium | reverse complement strand
CGACCCCTGACGCGTCGTCACGAGCTGCGACGCCACCACCCGTCGCCATCTTCGCGGTCGAGCAGCCCCAGCCCATCGTGCGCGCACAGAGCGCCGACGCGCCGGTCGTGGTGGCCGGCGACGGCGAGGGCCTGGTCGACCTTGCCTCGGCCGGTCTCCTCGACTCCCGGCGCGTGATCCTCTACTCCGGCTCGTACGCGACGCACCCTGCCGACCTGCGCGCGCTGCCCGCCGACTCCGTGCTGGTGCTCACCGACTCGAACCGGCGCCGCGCCCAACGCGGAGGTCTCGCGAACGTGTACGGCTACACCGAGACCGCGGGGGAACAGCCCATCGCGGTCGATGCGAGCGACGAGCGCATCGAGGTCTTCCCCGGTCAGAGCGACGCGTCACGGACGGTCGACACGATGCCCGGCATCCGGTCGGTGCAGGCGACGACCTACGGCTCGATCTTCGGCTACACGCCCGCCCAACGTCCGGCCGCCGCGTTCGACGGCGACCCGAAGACGGCGTGGCTGCCCTCGGGGCTCCACGGCCAGCGGCTCGTCCTGAGCCTCACGCGCCCGATCACGACCGACCACGTCACCTTCGTGCAGCCGGAGGGCGCCGCCTCTCCGTACATCAAGAAGCTCAGCCTCCGCTTCGACGGCGGCGCGCGGGTGCACGCGACGCTCGATCGTTCGTCGCAGAGCGCCGGCGGCCAGACCGTTCGCTTCACGGGTCGCCGCTTCTCCACGCTCGAGATCGACATCGACTCCGTGCACCCCGGAGTGGGAGCCGGTCTGCTGCGCCCGGTCGGGCTCTCCGAGGTCCGCGTCGCCGACGACGCGCCGGGCGCGCTCCCGGTGCGGGCCATCGAGACGATGCGCCTGCCGACCGACCTGCTCGACGCGCTCGGCGCGTCGAGCGCCCGGCACCCGCTCGTGATCGCCATGGCGAGCGAGTCGACCATGGACACCCTCGCCATGCGCCGCGCGTTCACGCTCCCGACCGGCCGGCGCTTCTCGATCTCGGGCAGTGCGGTGCTCTCCAACCTCGCCGTCGACCGGGCGCTCGGACTGCCCGACGCCCGGCACGGCGGTGTCACCGCGACGTCGAGCGATCAGCTCGACGACCCGCGGGCCCGCGCGTCGAACGCGCTCGACGGCGACCCGACCACCGCCTGGAACACGCCGACCGACAACGTCCGCGGCATGCAGCTGCGCGTCGAGATGCCCGCGGTGCACACGATCGACCATCTCGACCTCGAGCTCACCGCCGACGGGCGCCACTCGATACCCACGCAGATCCGGGTCACCGGCGACAACGGGAGTCGGCTCGTGGCGCTGGGCAAGCCGCCCTTCGCCGGACCCGGCGGCGTCGACGCGGTGCGCGTGCACTTCGCGCCGCTGCGCGGGCGCGCGCTCAGCGTCACGATCACCGACTTCGAGCAGCTCGTCGGCCGCGACGGCGGGGGCTTCGTGGGCCTGCCGGCCGGCATCGCCGAGCTCGGCATTCCCGGCGTGCGGCGCGCACCGACACCCGCGCAGCTGCCCGGCACGTGCCTCACCGGGCTCTTGACGATCGACGGTCACCCGGTCTCCGTACGCGTGACCGGATCCACCGACGACGCCCTCCACCGCCGGCCGCTCCCGATCTCGGCGTGCGGGGCGACCGACACGCTCACGCTCGGCCCCGGCGCCCACCAGCTCGTCTCGCTGCGCACCGCGGCCAACCCGACCGGCTTCGACCTGCAACGGCTCGTGGTCGCGTCGGCGGCGGGAGGTCTGCCCGCGCCGGCGGCGTCGCTCATGACCATGCCGGCGAGCGATGCGGGCCCGGCCGTCACCGTGACGCACCAAACGCGTACGTCGATGACGCTGCGGCTCACCGCGTCGTCGCAACCGCGCTGGCTGGTGCTGGGCCAGAGCCTCAACGCGGGTTGGCACGCGAAGATCGACGGGCACGACCTCGGCGCGCCGCGCCTCGTCGACGGGTACGCCAACGGTTGGCTCGTACCGTCGAGCCTGCCGGGTCACGCCGCGACGGTTCGCCTCGACTGGGCTCCGCAGCGCCTGGTGTGGTTCGCGCTCTGGCTGTCGCTCGCCGGTGGTCTCGCCTGCCTCACGATCCTCGGCGCGTCGCTGCTCCGCGGGCGGCGCCGCGTCACCGCCGACGTCCCGGGCGAAGACCGCGCGGAGTTCGTCGGGTACGCGCCGATCGCGGCGCGCACGGTGCTGCTCGAGGCCCCGCTGGCGCGTGAGACGAGGCGTGCCGTCGTGGCCGTCGCGACGCTCGCGTTCGTGGCCGCGGTGGTCGTACGGCCATGGGTCGGGGTGCTCGTCGGCGCGCTCGCGTACTTGTCGACCCGTGATCGGCGGGTCCGGCTGCTCGTCCGCTACGCACCCGCGGCGATCGTGGCCGGCATCGCGGCGTACATGGCCGGCGCGCAGGCCCTGCATCACTACCCGACGGGCACGCACTGGCCGGCGCTCTTCGCGTGGGCACGCATCCCCATCTGGATCGCGCTGTTCCTCCTCCTCACCGACGCGCTCGTCGCCTGGATGTGGCACCGCGACGACGGTCCCCCGTAACGGGCCCGGGCGCTCCGAGCCCGTCCGGGCCCGCAGATCGCCCCACGGCAGGGTCTGAGACAGAGATTGGTTCGATTGACGGCCCTGCGGGGTAGACAGTTGGCACCATGCCGACCTGGGCAGCACGCAGCCCGAGAGTGATCCAAGCGGCAGGGATGGTGTCGGTCCAAGCGGACTGCTCTCTCGATGAAGCGGTCGAGCTCATGGCGAACCGAGCGGTACTCGACGGCACGACGCGAGAAGAGATCGCCGGAGCGGTCCTCGCCCGTACGATCCGTTTCGAACCCTGAGCCAAACGCCCCGGGCAGACTGAGCCACTGCCCGGGCCCCGACCCGGGCCGGGGGATCGCTACGATCTCACCTTCGGGTTCTTCCCGTCGATCAGGTACCCGGGGCCGATTCCCGCCCCCCACATCTACGAGGGAGCGCACGCGTGGCTTCGCGCGCCCACAGATTCGTCGAGGTCGCCAGGAGCAACGTGCCCGCCGGCACCTACGCGGTCGGGGCCGGTCTGCTCATCGCCGGCGCGACCGCCTACGGGTTCCAGATCCTCGCCAACCACCGGCTCGAGAAGATCAACTACGCGGCGCTCAACAGCCTCTGGGCCGTGGTCTTCGTCGTCACTCCCGGTCTGTTCCAGCCGCTCGAGCAGGAGGTCGCCCGAGCGGTCGCGCACCGGCGCGCCCAGGGCACCGGCGCCGGGCCGTTGGTGAAGCGCGCCGCCGTGCTCGGCGCCATGCTCGCAGCCGGAGCGCTCGTGCTCGCGCTCGTCTTCTCGCACCCGATCGTGCACACCCTGTTCCACGGCCAGGGGCTCCTGCTCGTCGGGCTCACCGCCGCGATCGTCTGCTACTTCGCCGCGTTCATCACCCGCGGCACCCTGTCGGGCAACGGGCGCTTCGGTGCGTACGGCCTCATGCACGGCTCCGAAGGAATGGTCCGCATCGTCGCCTGCGGAGTGCTGTTCGCGATCGGCAGCCACTCGGTCGGCCTCTACGGCCTCGCGCTCGCGCTGCCTCCCGCCGTCGCCGTGCTCGTCTCGCTGCGCGGCCAGCACGATCTCCTCACGCCGGGCCCGACGGCGCCGTACTCCGAGCTCTCGGGTGCGCTCGGTCTGCTGCTGATCGGCTCGGTCCTGGCCCAGAGCCTGTCGTACGCGGCGTTCCTCGCCGCCACCATCCTGGCGAAGACCCACGTTCAGAAAGATGCGCTCGCCGGCTTCATCAGCGCCATCTTCGTGGCCCGCATCCCCATCCTCATGTTCCAGGCCGTGCAGGCCGCGCTGCTCCCGAAGCTGGCCGCGCTCGCGGGCGCGGGCAAGCACGAAGAGTTCCGCAGCGGCATGCGCCGCCTCGTCGTCATCGTCGTCGGCGTCGGCGTCATCGGCGTGGTCGGCGGCGGCACCCTCGGACCGGTCGTCGGCAAGAAGCTCTTCACCAGCTGGACGCTCGGAGGCCTCGACCTCGCGCTGCTCGCCGCCGGCAGCGGCGCGTTCATCCTGGCGCTCACCCTCAGCCAGGGGCTCATCGCGCTCGCGAGCTACACCCGACCCGCCATCGCCTGGGTCGTCGGGATCGCCGTGTTCCTGGTGACGCTCGCGGTCGGCAACGAGCTCTTCCTGCGGTGCGAGCTCGCGTTCCTCTTCGGGTCGCTCGCGGCCGCCGGGGTCATGGCGGTGTTCCTGTTCGGGCAGATGCTGACGGGCGCAGGCGACGTCGGCACCCTCCGCGGGCTGATCGAGCACGAGCCATTGGAGCTTTGACGGTTCCGGTGCCGGGAGCACCCGCTGCAAACGGCGAGAACGGACGCGGGCTCCCCATGGCGTTGCTCCGCCTCGCCCGTCCACAGCAGTGGTCGAAGAACGTGCTCGTGCTGGCCGCGCCGGGCGCGGCAGGTGTGCTGCTCGAGGGACGCTCGATCGTCAAGACGCTGATCGCGTTCGTGTGCTTCTGCCTCGCGGCGAGCGGGACCTACTGCTGGAACGACGCGCTCGACGTCCATGCCGACCGCCTGCACCCGAAGAAGCAGGGGCGCCCGGTCGCCGCGGGCAACGTGCCGGTCGCCACCGCGAAGCAGTTCGGCTCGGTGCTCCTCGCCGCCGCGATCGCGCTGTCGTTCGCGGCCACGTGGCACCTCACGCTCGTGGTAGTCGGCTACGTGCTGATCACGCTCGCGTACAGCACCTGGCTGAAGCACGAGCCCGTGCTCGACCTCGCCACCGTCGCCGCGGGATTCGTGCTGCGAACGGTGGCCGGCGGTGTGGCCGTCGGCGTGCCGATCAGCAACTGGTTCCTCATCGTCGCCGCGTCGGGGGCGTTGTTCATCGTCACCGGCAAGCGGTCGGCCGAGCACGCCGAGCTCGGCGAAGATGCCGGTCTGCATCGCCGGGCCCTCGCCCAGTACTCCGCGGCCTATCTCGGCTACGTGCGCGCGATGTCGTCGACGATCGCGATCCTGGCCTACTGCCTCTGGGCATTCGAAGTGTCGAACCGGTCCGGGAATCCGGTGTGGTTCCAGCTCGCGATCATCCCGTTCGTGCTCGGCGTGCTGCGCTACGCGCTCCTGCTCGACCGCGGTGAGGGCGGCGCTCCCGAAGAGGTGTTGCTGCGCGACCGCGTCCTGCTCCTGATCGGTCTCGCGTGGATCGTGTGCTTCAGCATCGCGGTGGCGGCGAACTGACATGGGTCGGGAATCGACCTCGGAGCAGCTCCTGACCGGATGGGGGCGCACCAACCCCACCCGCGCGACGGTGTGGGCGCCGGCGCGTGCGGAGCAGGTTGCCGACCGGTTGCGCAACCCCGGCCCGCGCGGCGTGATCGCCCGGGGCCTCGGCCGCGCGTACGGCGATGCGGCGCAGAACGCCGGTGGCACCGTGGTGCTCGCCACCAGCCTCGACCGCGTGCTCGAGCTCGACGTCGAGAAGGGCACGATCAGCTGTGAGGCCGGCGTGAGCATCGACACGCTCATGCGCGTGCTCATCCCGCTCGGATGGTTCCCGACGGTCGTGCCGGGGACGCGCTACGTCACCGTCGGCGGTGCGATCGCCTCCGACATCCACGGGAAGTACCGGCTCGGCTCGTTCTGCGACGCGGTGACCCGATTGAAGCTCGCCACACCCGGGTCCGGGGTGCTCACCACCGGCCCGGAAACGCAGCCGGACGTGTTCTGGGCAACCGCCGGGGGCATGGGTCTCACGGGAGTGGTCACCGAGGCGACCATGAACCTCCAACCGGTGCAGACGTCGCGGATGCGCGTCGACACCGAACGGGCGACCGACGTCGACGACTGCATGGCGCGCATGCTGGCCGACGACGCGAAGTACCGGTACTCCGTCGCGTGGATCGACTGCATCGCGTCGGGGGCCAACCTCGGCCGCTCGGTGCTCACGCGCGGCAACCACGCCCTGCTCGACGAGCTCGGGCCGCGCGCGCGGTCGACGGCGTCGGTGTTCGCGCCGCGCAGCCTCGCGACCGCGCCGAAATGGCTGCCGAACGGCCTCGTCAACTCGTTCAGCATGCACGCGTTCAACGAGCTGTGGTTCCGCCGGGCGCCCCGCGTCGAACGCGACGACATCCAGTCGATGACCGAGTTCTTCCACCCGCTCGACGGCGTCGAGGGATGGAACCGCATCTACGGGTCGCGCGGGTTCCTCCAGTACCAGTACGTCGTGCCCTACGGCGCCGAGTCCGTCGTGCGCAAGACGCTCGAACGGTTGAGCGCCGCGCAGTGCGCGTCGTTCCTCGCGGTGCTCAAACGCTTCGAGCACGAGAACGTCGGCCCGTTGTCGTTCCCGATGCGGGGATGGACGCTCACCCTCGACATCCCGGCCGGCCGGGCCGGGCTCGGCGAGCTGCTCGACGGCCTCGACGACCTCGTCGTCGAGGCGGGTGGTCGCATCTACCTCACGAAGGATTCCCGCGTGCGGCCCGAGCTGATGGCTGCGATGTACCCCGAGATCGACCGCTGGCGTGAAACCCGGGCCTCGGTCGATCCCCACGGGGTCATGTGCAGCGATCTCGGCCGGCGCCTCGCCCTCGTCTCCGAACGGAGTGCTGCGTGAAAGATGCCGTCGGTTCCGTGCAATCGGTGCTCGTCCTCGGAGGCGGCTCGGATCTCGGGCTCGCGATCGCGCGCGAGCTGGTCGGGCGGCGGGCGCGCACCGTGGTGCTCGCGGGCCGCGATCCGGATCGTTTCGCCGGCGGTGCCGACGCACTCCGCGCCGCCGGCGCGGCACGAGTCGAGACCATGGCGTTCGACGCGACCGACTTCGCCAGCCACGCGAAGTTCGTCGACGACGCGTTCGCGCTGGTCGGCGACATCGACGTGGGGGTGATCGCGTTCGG
>DAIQOP010000212.1:0-6922 GCA_036787815.1 Actinomycetota bacterium | reverse complement strand
GGAGAGCGGAGCGCTCGTCGCGAGGCGCGTGGTGAACACGTGCGCCGGTCCGAGTACGGCAAGCGCCGAGGCGGCCGTGAGGAGCTTCTGCGTCGACGCCGGCGCGAGCGGCGCGCCGGCGTCGACGCGCACGAGCGGACCCGCCGGGCCGTCGACCGCGACGCAGCGTCCGGGAGCCGCGAAGCCGCCGACCGACGCAACGAACTGGCGACGCGACACGAAGGATGCGATGACCTGCGGGATGCGCCGGGGCGACCACAGCGGCGTCGTGGAGAGCGCGAATTCGCTCGCGGACGCGCTGGTCGAGGGTGAGGCGGCGCGCGCGTCGCGACGGGCCGAGGTGCCGACGAGCGCGACGGTGAGCACGGCCGCGGCGATCAACACCGTGCCGAGGACGCGCAGCGTCCGTCGCCCCCGCCGGTGCTGCCGGGATCGCGGGCTCGCGCGCTCGGCCACGCTCAGGAAACGGCTCGGCCGGCCCGGAATCGAGCGTCGAGCCAGAGGTGTTCGAGGGCCTTCACCGCGCGATCGGCCGACGCGTACGCGACGCGCCCGCTCGCGCGCACCGCGGCCGGGCCCGCGTTGGCCGGGTCGGCGATCGCGAGCTCGGTCGCCGTGAGGATCGGCTTCCCGGTCGCCTCCGAGATCTCGGCGGCCGCCGCGGCGAAGCGAGCATCCTGGCGTTCGTGGTACGCGACGATGCGATCCAGCCCGTGATCGGGGAAGAATCCGCCTTCGCGCAGCATCCGGGCCTGGTTCGACTGGATGCCGAGACCGAGATAGATGATCGCGTCGACCGCGGGGTGCGCGGCAACGAGCGCGAGGACTTCGGGGATGGTGTCGCGCGTCTCGCCGCCCGCGAGGTCGATCGGGTTGTTGCGGCTCCAGCGGGGCGGGAGCTTCTCGTCGATCGCGTCGCGAAGGTCGTCGGGCAGCGCGAGCAGCTCGAGGGCGGAGCGCGAGATCGCGTCGGCGGTGACGACACCCCAGCCGCCCGCGGTCGTGACGACGACGGTCTTCGGACCGCGGGGCCGGGGTTGCGTCGCGAACGTCGCCGCGGCCTCGAACGCCTCTTCGACCGTGGCCGCCCGCGTGATGCCGGCCTGCCGGCACGCGCCCTCGAACACCGCTTCGTCGGTTGCGAGCGAGCCGGTGTGCGACGCCGCGGCCCGTTGCCCACCCGCGGTCGTTCCGCCCTTGAGCACGACGAGGGGTTGGATCGCGGCGATCGCCCGCAGCCGCTCGAAGAGTGCGCGCCCGTCGGTGACGCCCTCGAGGTACGCGAGACCGACGCGCGTCTCGGGGTCGTGGGCGTAGAAGTCGAGGTAGTCGGCCACCGACACCGCGGCCGCGTTCCCGGCAGAGACCGCGCGGCTGATGCCCACGCCGGTGAAGCGGGCGTAGTTGAGGAACGACGACACGAAGTTGCCCGATTGGCTGGCGACGCCGATCGCCCCGCGCGGAGGGTACGGGGCGACGATCTGCGCGCACAGGGAAGCCGGAGTGGACACGACACCCTGGCCGTTCGGGCCGGCCAACAGCATGCCGAGCTCGTCGGCCAACGCGACGAGCTCGGCCTCCGCGGCCCGGCCCCGCTCCCCCGCTTCGCCGTAGCCGGCGGAGGTGACGAAGGCCGCGCGCACACCCTTCTTGGCGCAGGCGCGCAGGAGCTCGGTGTTGGCCGCGGCCGGCGTGCACACCACGACGAGGTCGTAGGTGTCGCCCGGGAGCGCGTCGATGTCGCGCACGGTCTCGATGCCGAGCACCGTGCCGCCGTCGAGGTTGGTCGCGGCCACCGCCCCGGCGAACCCGGCCGAGAGCACGTTGTGGAGCGCGACGAACCCGAACTTCCCGGGATGCGACGACGCGCCGGCGACGATGACGCCGCGCGGTTCGAACAGAGCGCGATACCTGTCACTCCCGGCGACTCTTATGGTCGCATCCGCGTGCGCTTCGCCGTCGTGTTTGGCACTGATTGCGGCTGTGGCGCCTGCTCCATCATCCGTAGCCGCGACCGCTTGAGCGTCCCTCTCGACGAGTGCATCTACGGCGATGGGGAGGCCGTCGACGACGAGGAGTGGGTTCACGTCGACGGCGACGACACCGGGTTCGGTGTCGGGGACGCGTGAGAGGCCGACGAGCACGCGCGCGAGCGCGTCGCGGTCGACGGGTGGCTCGCCCCGGAAGGGCCCGAGCAGTCGCTGCGTGGCCAGCTCGTCGATCATGTCGAGCGCGTCGCGCTCGGTGATGGGCGCGACGCGGAAGACGACGTCGCCGACGGCCTCCGCGAGGACACCGCCCACGCCGAGCATGACGCAGGGACCGAACTGTGGGTCGCGCAGGAGGCCGACGATGAGCTCACGGGTGGCCCGCACCATGGGCGCGACGAGCACCTCGACGGCGCCGTCGTCGGGGCGCGCGGCGGCGAGCAGCTCGGTCGCGGCCGCCCTCACCGCGCCCGCGTCGCGCAGCCCGAGGCGCACGAGGCCCCGTTCGGTCTTGTGTGCGATGGCCGCGCCGCACAGCTTGGCCACGACCGGGAAGCCGATCTGCTCGGCGGCGGCCACGGCGGCATCGGCGTCGGCGGCCGTCCGCTCGGCGAGCACCGGCACCCCCGCCCGCTCGATCAGGCGTTTCGACTCGGCTTCGGAGAGGGTGGCCATCGGGTCGCGGAGCGTACTGCCGCCCGAACAACGGCGGCGGCGCTTCCGCCTCGGCCGGGCCGACCAGCGCCGATCAGACGGCGGAGTCGCGCCCCTGCCAGTACTCGTCGCGCAGCACGCGCTTGAGGAGCTTGCCGGAATCGGTGCGTGGCAGTGTCTCGCGCAGCTCGTAGGCGCGGGGGCGCTTGTAGCCACCGAGGTGCTGCTCCGCGTAGACGCGGAGCTCGACGAGGTCGATCGTCTCCCCCGCCTTCGCCTGCACGATCGCGTGCACGCGCTCGCCCCACTCGTCGTCGGGAATGCCGAAGACCGCGACGTCGAGCACCTGCACGTGCCCGTACAACACGGCTTCGATCTCGGCCGGGTAGATATTGACCCCGCCCGAGATGATCATGTCCTTCTTGCGGTCGCAGATGTACACGTAGCCCTCGTCGTCGAGGTACGCGATGTCGCCGACCGACTTCCAGCCGGTGTGCTCGATCTCGGTGAGCTGCTCGCCGGTGCGGTGGTAGCCGTCCATCGCCAACGTGGTGCTCACGAAGAGCTCGCCCGGCTCGCCGGTCGGGGCGTCGGTGCCGTCTTCGCGCACGATGCGCAGCTGGATCCCTCCGTACGGCTTCCCGCAGGAACCCGGCTTGCGGAGCTGGTCTTCGGGCTTCAACACCGTGTCGACGCCGAGCTCGGTCGAGCCGTACACCTCGAACAGGAACGTGGTGCCCAGCTTCTCGAACACCTCTTCCTTCAGGGCGTAGGGAACCGGGGCCGCGTTCGCGATCAGGCAGATCATGCTGCTCATGTCGGCCTTGGCGAGCTCCTCGGGGGGAAGGCTCACGATGCGCTTCACTTGCGTGGGCGCCGAGAAGGTGTTCGTCACCCGGTAGTCGCGCACGAGACGGATCCAGGCGATCGGGTCGAACTTGCGCAGTACCACGATGGGCGCGCCCAGCGTGTGCGAGAGCGAGGCGAACGCCAGAGGCCCCGAGTGGTACAGCGGGCCGGTGGTGAGGTGCACCGCGTGCTCGTGCAGCAGGTTGAGCTCGGCGAGCAGCGCGAAGACGAGCGTGCGGTCGGTGGAGGTGCGCAGCGCCCCCTTGGGCTTGCCGGTCGTGCCCGACGTGTAGATCATCGCGGCGCCCGCGGCCGACGCGTCGACCGGCGGCGGCTCCGCCTCGGATGCGCCGGCGAGGACGTCGCGGTCCCAGTCGCGCCACCCTTCGGGTGCGTCGTCGCCGAAGCTGATGAACTGTCCCACCTTCGTGAGACCGGCGCGCACCGAGTCGACGAGCGGCGCGAACTCGGCGTCGGCGACGACGACGGTCGCGTCGGAGTTGTCGATGACGTACGCCATCTCCTCGGCGTTGAAGCGGTACGACAAGGGCACCGCGACGAGACCGAGCTTGCGGGCTGCGTGGATGGTGACGAGCACCTCGAGCGAGTTCGGTCCGCACCACACGAGACGTTGGCCGCGCTCGACACCACTCGCGAGCAAGCCGTGCGCGAGGCGGTTCACCATCGCGTTCAACTCGGCGAAGGTCGTGGTCGACGGACGTGCACCAGCACTGTCGTCGACCACGACCGCGAGCGCGTCACCTTTCGCTTCGGCATGGATCGCGAGGACGTCGGGTGCAGCATTCATCGGATCGGTAACCCCCCTGGAAGCGCCGGTAGCCTACCGTCGTGCCTCGGGCCTTCTCCCTGCGCGGGATCGTCGAGGGTTTCTACGGCCCGCCCTGGTCCGACGAAGCCCGTCGTAACGTGCTGTCGTTCGTCGCGCCGCTCGGCATGAACGCGTACGTGTACGCGCCGAAGGACGATCCGTTCCACCGCGCGCGGTGGCGGGAGCCGTACCCCGACGACGAGCAGACCGCGCTCGCCGACCTGGCCACGCACGCACGCGGCCTCGGCATCCGGTTCGGGTTCGCGATCTCACCCGGCCTCGACATCGGCTACGAATCGCCGGCCGACCGCGCCCAGCTCGTGGAGAAGCTCGCTCCCCTGCTCGACGCCGGCGTCGACTGGTTCGTGCTCGCGCTCGACGACATCCCCGCCGCGCCCGGGCTCGCGCCCCGCCAGGCCGACCTCGCGACCTGGCTCCACGGTCGCGTGGGCGCGGCGCGGCCGGGCGCCTCGATCACGGTCTGCCCGACCGAGTACGTGGGCACACGCCCGTCGCCCTACCTCGCCGAGCTCGCGGCGCACCTTCCCGACGACGTCTCGCTCCTCTGGACGGGCCCGACCGTGTGCTCGCCGCACATCGGCGTCGCCGACGCCGCCGGATGGGCCGAGGCGATCGCCCCGCACGAGGTGCTGCTGTGGGACAACTACCCGGTCAACGACGGCACGATGAGCAGCCGCCTCCACCTCGGGCCGTACGAGGGCCGTGAGGCGGGCCTGGCCGACGTGCTCGGCGGCGTGCTGCTCAACCCCATGACGCAATCGCACGCATCGCTCGTGGCACTCGCGAGCGCGGCGCGCTTCCTGTCCGATCCCGATCACTGCGACACGCCGGCCGCGTGGGCCGATGGCATCGACCGGGTCGGGCGCGATCGCGCGCCGGCATTGCGGGCCCTCGCCGACGCGTGTGCCGACGGTCCGTTGCGTGTCGCCGCGGATCTCCCGCTCGTCCCGCTCGTTGCCGCGCTCGACGACGAGGCCGACGGACCGGGATGGATCAGCGCCGCGCGCGCGGTGGGAGCCGTGCTGCGCGAGGCGCGTGCGCTGCCTTCGGTCTTCGGCGGAGAGAACGGCCTCGCCGATCCGCTCGCGCACGAGATCGCGCCGTGGGCCGCGGCCGCGGGGCGCGAAGCCGAAGCGGGTCTCGCAGCCATCCGGCTCATCCAGGGCAGCCGGCCCGTCGCGCTCGTCGACCACTCCGGCAACGGCCGCGCAGTCGGGCCCGACGCCGACTTCCTCCTCCAGGCCGTCTTCGCGCTCATGTTCCGGTGGTCGGGCGCACGCGCCAACACGGAGGTCGTGTTCGGCCCGCGGTTCGCGATCTACCCCGCGGTGGTGCAGACCGAGGGTGGGCGCCCGGCGGTCGACGTGGGCCTCGCGCTGCTCGAAGACGCGAACGTGATCGACCGGCTCTGCCGCATCGCGCTGCGCGAGTACGAACGGTGGCGCGAAGAAGCCGACGAGTCGGTGCGCGCCTTCGTCGACGGTGAGCCGCGCCCGGTCGCCGCCGACGGGAGCTTCGACGCGCGCGGCACGATGGCCATGGTGCGATCGGGCCGCCTCGTGACGCGCGCCCGTCCGGGTGAGGATCTCCCCGTGCGCGATCGGCGGTTCGGGTGACGGAGTCTTCCGTGGAGGGCGAGCCGACACCTGCGCTGAGTGTCGTGATGCCCGCGTACAACGAGGCGACGATCATCGAACGTTCGCTCTCGGAGTTGCTCGCCGGCATGCGCGAGCGCGACGAGCCGTTCGAGATCATCGTGGTCGAGAACGGCTCGACCGACGACACCGAGCAACGCGCGCGACGCGTGGCCGCGGCGAATCCCGAGGTGCGCGTGCTGCACCGCGACAAGGCCGACTACGGCGGCGCGTTGCGACAGGGGCTTCTCGACGCCGGGGGCGAGATCGTCGTCAACTTCGATTGCGACTACTACGACCTCGGGTTCGTCGCGCGGGCGGTGGATCGCATCCGAGAGCCCGCGCGGCCCGCGGCGATCGTCGTCGGATCCAAGCGCGCGCCCGGTGCCGACGACCGACGACGGTGGAGCCGCCGGCTCGTGACGGCCACGTTCTCCACGATGCTGCGGGTCGGGTACGGGTTGAAGGTGAGCGACACCCACGGCATGAAGGCGCTCCTGCGCCAACCGCTGCTCCCGGTGGTCGCGCGCTGCCGGTACGGCCGCGACCTGTTCGACACCGAGCTGATCCTGCGAGCCGAGCGCGGCGGGCTCGAGGTCGCCGAGATCCCGGTCGACGTCGAGGAGCTCCGCCCCGCGCGCACGTCGATCGTGCGGCGCATCCCCCACACGCTGTCGGGCCTCGCGCGACTCTGGTTCACCCTGAAGCGATCCGGATGACGATCGTCGCGGGCTCCGGGCTCGTCGCACCCGAGGGCGCCGTCGACCGACCGGGCTGGGTCGAGTTCGACGGTCCCGAGATCTCGGCGGTCGGCACCGGCACCCGCCCGGGTGCCGACACGCTCGACGGTGCCGTACTGGTGCCCGGGTTCGTCGATCTCCAGGTGAACGGCGTCGGCGCGATCGACTTCGCCCGGGCCGACCGGGTGGCCTGGCGCAGCGCGCTCG
>DAIQOP010000211.1:4165-6924 GCA_036787815.1 Actinomycetota bacterium | reverse complement strand
CCCATCAACACTGGAACCCTCACCAAGAAATTGCGCGCACCACTTGAACCCGCCCTCGCATACGACACGGATGCAGTACCAGGGATCGGGTTCACACGCTGATCGGCGTCACCGCGGCGGGGGCGCCCGGCTCGACGAGGATCTTCACGTGATCCTCGGGTGACCCGAGCGCGGTGAACGCGCCGGCGACACCGTCGATCCCGCAGACGCCGGTGATCATCGGGCTCACGTCGATCTCGCCCTCGGCGATGGCGCGCAGCGTGTCGGCGAACTCGAACGGGTCGTACGCGAACGAGAACACGATCGTGAGCTGCTTCATCTGCGGAAGCACCGGGCGGATCGCGTCGGTCTGCATACACGAGCCGACCACGACGACACGCGACGCGGCGGGCGCGACCGAGATCGCGAGCGCGAGCGAGCCGGGCACGCCGATGGCGTCGAAGACCACAGGCGTTCGGCGGCCGTCGACCCGCAGCCACGCCTCGACCGGATCGTCGTTCGCCGGATCGACCGACTCGGTCGCACCCATCGCGAGCGCGGTGGCGCGCCGGCGCGGCGACAGGTCGCTCACGACGATCGTCTCGACGCGGAGGCGGTGCAGCTCCGCGACGACGGCCAACCCCACCGGGCCTGCACCCAGCACGATCGCAGCGTCGGCCGGGACCACGGCGCCGCGCGCGACCGCGTGGCGGCCGACCGCCATCGGTTCGGTGAGCGCGGCGCGGCGCGCGTCGAGGCCGTTGGGAACCTTCAGGCAGATGCCCGCGGTGAGGCGCATGAGCTCCGCGTACCCGCCGTTGTAGACGTTGCTGTACGCGCCGACGGGCTCCACGCCCGTCGCGGTGAGGGCGACCGGCAGCGACGTGACCAGATCTCCCGGGGCGATCGCCACACCGTCGGTCGCGGGGCCGAGCTCGAGCACCTCGGCAGTGAACTCGTGACCCATCACGTAGTCGAGATGGGGGTCGAACGCGAGCGGCACACCGACCTCGGCCGTCGCGGCGACGAGCTCGTCGGCGTGCAGGAGCGCATGCAGATCGGAACCGCAGATGCCGCAGGCCTTCACCCGTACCAACGCGTCGCCCGGGCCGGGCACCGGATCGGTGATGTCGTCGACGACGATGGCTCGGTTCCTCGCGATGGCGGCGCGCATGCCGGTCAGTCTCGCGCCGCGCCGAACGGCGGCGCTGTTTGACCCGAACGCCGACCGGCGGTGACACTTCCCGCGCCGACGACCGAGGAGCGGGCCGTGCCCATCGACTTCAGTCTCTCGCCCGAGCTCGAGGAGATCCGGGCCAAGACGCGCGACTTCATCGAGAACGTCGTGAAGCCGATCGAGGCGCGCATCGACCCGCACGATCGCACGTCGCTGATCTCCGGGATCATCGAGATGCGCAAGGAAGCGCAGGCGCGCGGCATCTGGCTCCCGCACATGCCCGAAGAGTGGGGTGGAATGGGCCTCGGCCACGTGCAGCTCGCGATGGTGCAGGCGGAGGCGGCCAAGACCGGGTTCGGCCCGTTCGCCATCAACGCGCAGGCGCCCGACGAGGGCAACATGCACACCCTGTTGCACTGGGGCACCGACGAGCAGAAGCAGAAGTACCTGAAGCCGTTGTGCGAGGGCATGGCGCGTTCCTGCTTCGCGATGACCGAGCCCGAGGTCGCCGGCTCCGACCCGACGCTCATCCGCACGCGCGCCTACCAGGACGGCGACGAGTGGGTGATCAACGGGCACAAGTGGTTCATCAGCGGTGCGCACAGCGCCTCGTTCGCGATCCTGATCTGCCGCACCGAGGACGACCCCGACCTCCCACAGGCCGCGAACACCGCGTTCATCATCGATCTGCCCGCCGAGGGTTGGACCGAGGTTCGCCAGATCGAGACCATGCACGGCTCCACCGGCCACTCCGAGATCCGCATCGAGGATCTGCGCGTGCACACCGACCAGATGCTCGGCGGGCGCGGTCAGGGCCACCTGCTCGGTCAGTACCGCCTCGGACCGGCCCGGCTCGCGCACTGCATGCGCTGGATCGCGCAGGCCGAGATGGCCCTCGACATGATGGTCGACCGCTCGATCAACCGGTACTCGCACGGCTCGGTGCTCGCCGAGAAGCAGGGCATCCAGTGGATGATCGCCGACTCCGCGATGGAGCTGTACCAATCGAAGCTGATGGTCCTGCATGCGGCGTACAAGATCGACCGCGGCGAAGACTTCAAGACCGAGGTGTCGATGGCCAAGCACTTCGTGGCCAACTCGTTGAACCGCATCGTCGACCGCGCGATCCAGGTGCACGGCGCGCTCGGCTACTCGAAGGACACGCCGCTCGCCGACATGTACCAGCACGCGCGGTGGGCGCGCTTCGCCGACGGCGCCGACGAGATCCACCAGATGCGCATCGCGCAGCGCACGATCGCCGCGTACAAAGACACCGGAAGCACGCGCGCCGCTACGGGGAATCTCCCGCTTTGATTCGCTCGCTCCTTCTTCGTTCTGTTGAGAACGGGACTCCATTTCCGCCCGGCGCTCGCTGGCGCACTCGACGCTCGCTCCGCTCCCGCCTTCGTCGCGTGGGAGTGGGTTGGCTATGAGGCTGCGCCGATGAGCGATCCGACCGACTGGACTCCCGAGCTCGAGGAGCTGGCGCGGCGGGAGGCGTTGGCGGCGTTGATGGGCGGCGACGAGAAGGTCGCCAAGCACCGGGCGCTCGGGAAGCTGCCGGTTCGGGAGCGGATCGCGCTCCTGCTCGACGACGGCTCGT
>DAIQOP010000211.1:0-4065 GCA_036787815.1 Actinomycetota bacterium | reverse complement strand
CTCGGGAAGCTGCCGGTTCGGGAGCGGATCGCGCTCCTGCTCGACGACGGCTCGTTCCACGAGATCGGCTCGCTCACCGGACGTGCGACCTACGACGACGACGGCAACCTCGTCGACCTCACACCCGCGAACTTCGTGATGGGCCGCGGCCGCATCGACGGGCGCACCGTCGTGGTCGGCGGCGACGACTTCACCGTGCGCGGAGGTTCGGCCGACGCGTCGATCTTCCAGAAGCAGGTGCACGCGGAGCGGATGGCCCACGACCTGCGCCTGCCGATCGTCCGATTGGTCGACGGCTCCGGCGGCGGCGGGTCGGTCAAGACGCTGGAGCAGGAACGGCGTTCGTTCGTGCCCTTCAATCCGGGCTGGGAGTGGGTCGTCACGAACCTCTCGACCGTGCCCGTCGTGGCGCTCTGCCTCGGTTCGGTCGCGGGCCTCGGCGCGGCACGCGTGGTCACGAGCCACTACAGCGTGATGGTGAAGGGAACGTCGCACCTCTTCGTCGCCGGCCCGCCCATCGTGGCGCGGCTCGGAGAAGACGTCGACAAGGAGACACTCGGCGGCAGCGCGATCCACACCCGCAACGGAGTGGTGGACGACGAGGTCGCGACCGAAGCGGAGGCGATCGCGCGTGCCCGCCGCTTCCTCTCGTATCTCCCGTCGTCGGTGTACGAACGGCCGCCGCGCACCGAAACGCCCGATGAACACGGGGCCGACGACCCCGCCCGGCGCGACGAATGGCTCGTCGGCGCGATCCCCCGCGATCGCCGCACGGTGTACCGGATCCGCCCGATCGTCGAAGCCCTCGTCGACCGGGATTCGTTCATGGAGCTCGGCCGGCACTTCGGCGGACCGGCCGTGACGGGTCTGGCGCGCCTCGACGGGTGGCCCGTCGCGGTGCTCGCCGGCGACCCGTACCACTACGGCGGCGGTTGGACCGCGGCCGCGTCGCAGAAGGTCACGCGCTTCGTCGACCTCGCCGACACGTTCGGGTTGCCCGTCGTGCACCTCGTCGACAATCCCGGCTTCGTCATCGGCACCGAGGCCGAGCACGCCGCGACGATTCGTCACGGCGCCCGCGCGCTGGCGGCGATCTACGAGGCCAAGGTTCCGTGGTGTTCGGTGATCCTGCGCAAGGTCTACGGAGTCGCGGGAGCCGCGCACCAGAACGCGTCGCGACTCTCGTACCGCTACGCGTGGCCGTCCGGCAGTTGGGGAAGCCTGCCCCTCGAAGGCGGCATCGAAGCCGCGTACCGCGCCGAGCTCGAAGCCGCGCCCGATCCCGTCGCCCGGCGGGCCGAGATCGAACGACGACTCTCGGCCCGGCAATCTCCGTTCCGCACCGCCGAGGCCTTCCTCGTCGAAGAGATCATCGACCCGCGCGACACCCGCCGGCTGCTCTGCGAGTTCGTGGAGCTGGCCGCACCCCTGTGGGAGCCCGGCCGCCCGTCACGCGGCACGCGGCCGTAGGCAGCAGCTCGGGTTCGCCCCGCCGGCGAGAGCGGTCCCTACACTCCGGGGATGCGCACCCAATGGCTCAGCCCCGGTCACTGGTCGAGCGAGATCCCCCGCGAGACTCCGCACGCGCGCCTCGATGTCCTCGCGGCGCGCGGGTTCGTGCAGCTGCGCGACGCGGCACCGGTGCCCGAGGCCGAGTACCTCGGGCTCGAGTACATGGACTGGAAGAGTGGCGGCGACACCAACTTCGCGCCGATCGCGACCGCCGACGGCGAGCTCGACTGCCGGGGCTTCTGGACGGAAGGCGACGAGAAGCCCGACAAGAACGGGTTGTGGACGTCGAACGCGTCGAAGTGCCCGAGCATCGTCCGGTGGGTCGAGTCGGTCGGTGCCAACTTCGGGCGCGTGCGCGTGATCAAGCTCGAGCCGCAGGACTACGAGACGTCGCTGATGCAGATGCACCGCGACGACAACAACCGGTTCAACCCCGAAGGCGAAGGTTGGGTCGTGCGGTGCTGGCTCGAGCTCACCGACAACCCCGACAGCTCGATGGTGCTCATGGAGCAGCGCGACGGGCTTCCCGACCCCGACACCGAGATGCGCGTGCCGCTGCATCGCGGCGCGCAGTTCGTCGTCGACACGCAACGGCTCTGGCATGTCGTGAGCCATCCCGGCACCGAGCCCCGCTACGCGCTCATCGCGAGCTTCGAGAGCGGCCCCGCGCTCGACCGGTGGATCCGCTCGCAGCTCCCGTAGTGGACCGCGACCGCGCATCGGCGATCGCGCACACTGGAATCGCGAACGCCAACCCGATCCCCCAGGACGTGCTCGATCGCTTCGTCGGCGAGTGCGCGCTCGGGCCCGACGACCGGCTGCTCGACATCGGCTGCGGGCGCGGCGAGCTGATCCTGCGCGCGGTCGAACGGAGCGGGTGCCACGCCGTGGGCATCGACCAGTCGCCGCGTCAGATCGAGACGGCACGAGCCGAAGCCGCGCGACGCGGCCCGGGGCCGACGTCACGTTCCACGAAGCCGACGCGGGAGAAGTGCACCTCGACGTGCACTCGTTCCGGCTGGCGGCATGCATCGGCTCCGCGCACGCGCTCCTCGGGCTGCCTGCCACGCTGGCGAGCCTCACGACCTTCGTCACCGCCGACGGCCGGTTGTTGATCGGCGACGGCTACTGGACCGAGCCTCCGTCCGCCGAGTACCTGGCCGGCTGGGGCGCACGCGCCGACGAGCTGCCGAACCTTGCGCAGCTGCACGGATGGTTCGAGCAGCACCGGCTCACCATCTCCGACGAGTACCACGCGACCGTCGCCGATTGGGACGCGTACGAGGAGCCGTGGGCGGCCAACCTCGAGGGTTACGCGCACGCGCACCCCGAAGACCCCGACTCGGCGGGGATGCTCGCCTGGGCAAACGAGGCGCACACCCGGCGGCGGCTCGGTCCGGGCGTGCTCGGCTTCGCGCTCGTCCGGGCCACGCCGGCCTGATCCACCGATGGGACGCGTGCGGGTGGCCCACGTCTGGGTTGCCGACGCGCTCGGGTGAAAGGATGGCGGCCATGCGCTTCGGATACTTCATGGCTCCGTTCCACCCCGTCGGACAGAACCCCACGCTCGCGCTGGAACGAGACCTCGATCTCGTCGTCGCCCTCGACCGCCTCGGCTTCGACGAGGCGTGGATCGGCGAGCACCATTCGGCCGGCTTCGAGATCATCGCCTCGCCCGAGGTGTTCATCGGGATCGCCGCCGAGCGCACCAAGCACATCCGGCTCGGCACGGGAGTGAGCTCACTCCCCTACCACCACCCGTTGATGCTCGCCGACCGCATGGTGCTGCTCGACCACCTCACACGCGGCCGCGTGATGCTCGGGTGCGGGCCCGGTCAGCTCACCTCCGACGCGCACATGCTCGGCATCCCGGCCGATACGCAACGGCCGCGTATGCATGAGGCGCTCTCCGCGATCACGCATCTCCTGCGCTCCGACGAACCGCTGACGATGGAGACCGACTGGTTCACGATCCGCGACGCGCGGCTCCAGCTGAAGTCGTACTCGCAGCCGCATCTCGAGATCGCGACCGCGGCGTCGATCTCACCTACCGGCGCGGCCGCGGCCGGGCGCCACGACACCGGGCTGCTCTCGATCGCCGCGACGAGCAAGCAGGGCTTCGACGCGCTCGGCACGCACTGGGGAACCTGGAGCGAGGTCGCGGCCGAGCACGGCCACGTCGCCGACCGCAATCGCTGGCGGCTCGTCGGGCCGATGCACCTCGCGCGCACCAAGGAGCAGGCGCGCGCGGAGGTCGCGCACGGCATCCTCGAGTTCTCGCGTTACTTCACGCACGTGCTGCCCGCCGGGCCGGTGCGGGGCGACACGCCCGAAGAGATCGTCGCCAACGTCGACGAAGACGGCTTCGCGGTGATCGGCACGCCCGACGACGCGATCGCCAAGATCGAGGCGCTCGTGAACGAATCAGGAGGGTTCGGCACCTTCTTGTTGTTCGGCCACGACTGGGCGACTCCCGCGGCGACCAAGCACAGCTTCGAGCTGTTCGCGCAATACGTGATGCCGCACTTCACCGGCCAACTCGAACGACCGCAG
>DAIQOP010000210.1:0-6930 GCA_036787815.1 Actinomycetota bacterium | reverse complement strand
GCCGCGGGCTCGTCGTAGCCGAGACCGAGCCGGGCCATCACGCCGGGTCGCGAGTTCTCCACGAACACGTCGGCGGCGGTAGCGAGGCGCTGCACGAGCGCGCGCCCTTCGGGACGATCGATCGCCACCGCCACGCTGCGCTTGCCCCGCCCGCGCTTCAGGTACGGCACCGACATCCCGTCCTCCACGGGCGTCGCGCTCGAACCCCCGTCGGGGCGGCCGAAGGGTGCGAGCAACCGGCTCTGCTCCCCGCCGGGGCGCTCGATCGCGATCACCTCGGCCCCCATCGACGCGAGGAAGAACGTCGAGAGGGGCCCCGCGACGAACCGGCTGACGTCGACCACACGCACTCCGGCCAGCGGCAACACCGCCTCGTCGGCGGTGCTCACGACTGCTCGCTCAGTCGCGCGCGCAGCACGAACTTCTGCACCTTGCCGCTCGGCGTGCGCGGGAACTCCTCCACCGACCGCACCTCCTCCGGCCATTTCTGCCGCGCGAGACCGGCCGCGTCGAGGTGCGACCGCACCGCCCCGAGCGACGGGTCGTCGAACCCCGCCTGCATACGCACGAACACGGCCGCGTGCTCTCCGAGGCGCGGGTCGGGCGCGGCCACCACCGCGCACTCGGCCACACCCGGAAGTCGTGCGATCAACTCCTCGACCTCCTGCGCGCTGATGTTCTCGCCGCCCCGGATGATGATGTCCTTCTTGCGATCGGTGATCGAGAGGCAACCCGCTTCGTCGAGCACGCCGACGTCGCCGGTCGCGTACCAGCCGTCGGAGTCGAAGCACTCGGCGGTGCGCGCCGGGTCCGTGTAGCCGAAGAAGCAATCGGGGCCGCGCGAGATGATCTCGCCGGGCTCACCGACCCCGACGTCGCGACCGTCTTCGTCGACGAGGCGCATCTCGACACCCGCGAGCGGCCGACCGTCGGTCTTGGCGCGTTGATCCCACGGATCCTCGAACGTCGAGCCGGTGATCGACGGGTGCTCGGTGCACCCGAAGCTGCGTGAGCACTCGATCCCGATCGCACGCGCGCGCTCGCACACGGCGACGGGTACCGCGGCTCCTCCGAGCCCGATGTGCGCCATCAGCGGCCCGTGCACCGCCGGATCGAAGTCGGGGTGATCGAGCAGGCTCGTGAGGAAGAACGTCGCGCCCTGCCCGGCGGAGAGGTGGTCTTCCACCATCGCCGCGAGCACCCGTTTCGGGTCCCACACGTCGATGAGGTGCACGTTGCGGCGGCGGAACACCGGCGTGAGCAGCGCGGCGAGCATGCCGATGCCGTGGCCGACCGGTGCGCCGGTGATCATGTCGATCGCGGCGGGATCATCGGCCGGCGCCTGCTGGTTCGGTTGTATCGACGAGAGTTGGCGGATCTCCGCGTTGATCGTGCGGTGCACGTGCACCACACCTTTGGGGTCGGCCGTCGTGCCGCTCGTGTACGCGATCAACGCGGGTGCCATCGGGTCGACGGCGACCGGCGCATCGAGCGATCCGTGCTCCAACAGGTCGGAGAACGCGAACGTGCCACCGGGCGGGCCGACGGCGACGGAGTCGCCGACGACTGCGACCCACTCGAGATCGGGGACGCCGCCCTCGGCCCGGATCGCGTCGAGGTTCGCGACGAAGTCCTGGTGCCCGAACCGGTCGGCCGTCACGAGCGCCTTCACCCGCGTGCGCCGAAGGATGTAGCCGACCTCCTTGGCTCCGTAGAAGTGCACGATCGGCACGACGACGGCGCCGAGGTACGCGATCGCGTAGAAGGCCGCGGCCGCGTCGACCCAGTTGGGGAGCTGGAACGCGACGGCGTCGCCCGGGCCGATCCCCCGCGCTCGCAACCCCGCGGCGACGCGACACGCCCGCGCGTCGACGTCACGGAACGTTCCCCGGAACGGAAAGCGCTCCGAACGCACGGTGAACGCGTGCTCGGGAACCGCGCGCAGACCGGTCGCCAGGATCGAACCCAGCGTCTCGTCGTTCCAGAAGCCCGCGTTCACGTATCCCCGGGCGCGCCTCGCATCCGGCTCGCGCGGCTGCCAGTCGAAAGGCATCCTGCTCCTGTCTTCATGGTCGCATCCGCGTGCGCTTCGCCATTCCGCTCTGCACTGGTTGCGCCGGCTGCGGCTGCTTGGTCCTCCCGGAGGCGATTGTTGCGTAGTCTGACACGCATGTCAGGCGCCATCGATCAGGTGACCGCCGAGGTCATCCGCTCCGCGATGGAGACGGTCTGCTTCGAGATGGCGACGTTCGTGTCGCGCACCGCGACGACAGCGATCCTCAATCAGAGCAACGAGCGGAACGCGACGATCCTCGACGGGCAGGGCCGGCTCGCCGCGCTCTCGGTCGGCATCCCGCAGTTCATGCTCTCCTCCACGCTGCCCGTGCGGTTCGCGATCGACTTCTTCGGCGACGAGCTCACGCCGGGCGACGTGATCGTCGCCAACGACCCGTACCACGGCGGCGGCCACCTCCCCGACTTCAACGTGTTCGCGCCGGTCTTCGATCCCGGCGGAGAGCTGCTGCTCATCGCGTCGATCCAGTGCCACCACGGTGACACCGGCGGGGCGATGGCCGGCGGGTACAACACCTTCGCCAAGGACATCTGGTCGGAAGGCACGCGCTACCCGTTGCTCAAGATCATCGACGGCGGTCGGGAGCGGCGCGACGTCGTGCTCACCATGCGGGCGAACAACCGGCTCGAGGGATTCATCGGCGACCTCCGCGCGCAGGTCGGTGCCGCGCAGCTCGGCGTCGCCCGGCTCACCGAGATCATGGAGGCCAACGGAGCCGACGCGGTGCGCGCCGCCGTCGACTGGACCATCGCCGATGCCCGTCGCCGCTTCTCCGCGGAGATCTCCGAGTGGCCCGACGGCGTCTACGAGGCCGACGTCTACGTCGATTCCGACCCGTCGGGCAACCGCGACATCCACGTACACGTCGCGATCACCATCGTGGGCGATCGGCTGATCGTCGACTTCGACGGCTCCGACGAACGGCCCGAGATCCAGGCGTGGTCGACGTTCGGCAACACGCGCGGCTACACGATCGCCCAGCTGGCTTCGCTCGTCGACCCTTCGATCCCGAAGAACGAAGGCTTCTTCGACTGCATCGACCTGCGCGCGCCGCTCGGCTCGTGCGTGAACCCCACACCCGGCAAGCCGGTGTCGAGCGGCACCCATCACCCGGGTGTCGAGGTCGGCGACGTGATCGCGCTCGCGATGGCGCAGATCCTCCCCGACCGGTGCGCGCCGCAGACGTACAAGTACGGGAGCCCGCGGCAGATGTGGGGCGATCTCGATCCCCGCAGCGGCCGGCCGTTCTTCGACCACGGTGGCGAGACCAACGCCGGTTGGGTCAACGCGGTGCGCGGCGTCGACGGGTGGGGCGCGCTCGTCGCGTCGAACGGCAACCTCATCAAGGCGTCAGCCGAGCTCAACGAGGTGCTGTTCCCGCACATCCTGCGGGGCCGCAACTACCTCACCGACTCGGGGGGCGCGGGCGAATGGCGGGGCGGGTGCGGCTCGTGAAGGAGGTGCGGACCCCGACGCTCGTGAACCAGTACGTCGTCAACCAGTACCACGTGCATCCCGGCATCGCGGGCGGGCGCTCCGGATCCCCCGACCGGTGCACGCTGCGCGTCGGCGGCCCACCCGACGAGCAGATCGTGGTCGACCCGTCGGTCGCGGGCGTGCGACTCGAGACGGGCGAGCAGCTCGTCTACGACTTCGGCGGCGGCGGAGGCTGGGGCGATGCGCTCGCGCGCGATCCCGAAGCCGTGCTCGACGACGTGTGGGACGAGTACGTGTCGATCGAGGGCGCGGCACGCGACTACGGCGTCGTGATCACCGGCTCCCTCGAAGCCTGCACCCTCGCCCTCGACCTCCCGGCCACGGCAACCCTGCGCGCGGCCAAGGCGCGAGCGAGCGAATCCGCATGAGGATCGGGTTGGACGTCGGGGGAACCTTCACCGACTGCGTGCTGCTCGCGCCCGACGGCAGCTTCATCCTGGAGAAGACGCCCACGACGCCGGGCGACCAGTCGGAAGGCGTGCTCGCGGGCATCGCGCGACTCGCGGAAGCCGCGGGGTTCGCCGACGCGAGCACGCTCCTCGCGGCCACGACGTCGATCGTGCACGGCACCACCACCGGCGACAACACGATGATCCAGATGTCGGGCGCGCCGACCGGTCTGCTCGTCACCGAGGGCTTCCGGGACGAGATCGAGTTCCGCCGCTGCTACAAGGAAGACATCTGGGACCCGGCGTATCCCGCGCCCGAACCGATCGCGCGCCGGCGCGTGCGGCTCGAGATCGCCGAGCGCATGACGGCGGAGGGCGAGGTCGAGACTCCCCTCGACGAAGACGCGGTGCGCCACGCGACCCGGCGCCTGCACAAGCTGGGCGTCACGTCGATCGCCGTTGCGTTCCTGCATTCGTACCTGAATCCGGCGCACGAGCTCCGCGCCCGCGAGATCGTCCTGGAGGAGTTCCCCGACGTCGAGCTCGTGTCGTTGTCGCACGAGGTGTACCCGAAGCCACCCGAGTTCGAGCGTACGTCGACCACGCTCGTCAACGCGTACGTCGGCCCGCCGATCGTGCGCTACCTCGACCGGCTCCAGGAACGGCTGCGGGCGTCGGGCTACACGAGCGAGCTCCTGATCGCGACGTCGGCCGGCGGGGTCGCCACGCCCTCGGTGATCGGCAGCCGCGCCGTCGCGACGATCGGGTCCGGCCCCACCGGTGGCGTGGTCGCCGCGGCACGCGCGGCGACGGCGGCCGGGCTGCACGACCTCGTGTCCGTCGACATGGGCGGCACGAGCTACGACGTCTGCCTCATCCGCGACGGGCGCCCGGAGCTGCGCAGCGACTGGAACTGGCGGCATCGGTACTGCATCGCACTGCCGATGGTCGACATCGCGTCGATCGGTGCGGGCGGAGGTTCGATCGCGCACGTCGACGACGGGATCCTGCACGTCGGCCCCGAGTCGGCCGGTTCGCAACCGGGTCCCGTGTGTTACGGCCGGGGTGGGACGCGCCCGACCGTGACCGACGCCGACCTCGTGCTCGGCCGGCTCGACGCCGGCGCGTTCTGGGGCGGACGGCTGCGGCTCGACGACACGGCCGCGCGCGAGGCCCTCGCCGCCGTGGGCGCGGGCTCGGGTCTCGACGCGGACGCGACCGCGGTCGCGGTGGTGGCGCTCGTCGACGCGCACATGACCGACGCGGTGCGGCGCGTCCTGTCGCTCGCGGGCGCCGACCCGCGCCGCCTCGATCTCGTCGCGTTCGGCGGCATGGGAGCGGTGCACGCGACCACCCAGGCCGCCGCGCTCGGCATGCGCCGCGTGCTCGTGCCGCGCGCGGCGCCGGGCTTCTCGGCCCTCGGGTTGCTCACGGCCGATCACGTCGTCGACGCGACCCGCACCCTGCTCTCAGCCTGGGAGCAGGTCGACGTCGCACGACTCGACGCGCTGGCCACCGATCTCGAAGCCGCGGCGCGCGCCGAGCTGGCCGCGGCCGGGGTCCCCGACTCCCGCCTACGGTTCGAGTGGCTGCTCAACCTCGTGTACCCGGGCCAGACCTTCGATCGCGCAATGCCGCTCGCGCGCCGTGCGAGCGAGCCGATCGGTCGGGACCACGTGAAGGCGGCCGTCGAGGAGTTCCATCGCCGCAACGAGGAAGCCCGGCTCATCGAAGCCCGCGCCCAGGAGCCGACCGTGCGCGGTCTCCGCCTCATCGCGACGGGGCTGGTCGACCGGCCGGAACCACTCGCACTCGCGGAGGCGCGCCTCCCGGAGCCCATCGCGACGCGACGACTCTTCGTCTCCGACCGGTGGGCGAACGCGCCGGTGTACGACGCGACGCAGCTCGCGCCGGGGCCTGAGCTGGCCGGCCCCGCGATCGTGCAGAGCCGCTTCACGACGCTCGTGCTGCGTCCCGGTGATGCCGCCCGGGTGCTCACCAACGGCGACACCCTGGTCGACGTCGCGCCGTGACCGCGTCAGGCGAAGTTGATCGCGAGGAACCGCTCGATCATGAAGCTGACCTGGTCCGGCACCTCGAGCTGATTGAAGTGACCCGCACCCACGGTCTGCCCGATCGTGATCGTCGGGCACGCGCCGCGCAGATCGGACGACGCGTCGCTCGGTGACGCGGAGCCGATGGTGAGCAGCGGCACGGCGACCGCGCCGAGCGCGGCAATCCCGTCGAACCGCTCGATGGCCCGCAGCGACGCGGCCGCAACCGGCGGCGGCTGCTCCGCCATGCCGCGGATGATGTCGTCGCGGCGCACGACGTCGCTCGGGAGGAACATGCCCCCGACGAACCCGGCCCGCCACGAACGATCGTCGTCGCCCGCGACCGCGTCGGCCGCCCGACCGATGAAGGCCTTGATGGCCGGGTTCACGATCGGCGCCGGGTCGACCATCACCGCGGCGCGCACCGCACCGGCGCGTGCGGCGCACGCGAGCGCGATGAGGCCACCGAGGCTGTGACCGATCACGATCGGCCGCTCGAGCCCGACGGCCGCCGCGACCGCGAGCACGTCGTCGGCAAACGCCTCGACCGCGTAGACACCGGGCCCCGGCGCCGGGCGGTCGCTCGCGCCGTGGCCGTGCAGATCGAGCGCCGCGACCGCGTGGCGCGCGGCGAAGCGCTCGTACTGCGGCGCGAAGTAGGAGCGGTCGCACGACCAACCGTGCACGAACACGATCCCGGGATCGCCGCGACCGCCCGTTTCGTACGCGATCTTGATGCCGTCCCGTTCCACAACGCCGAGTTCGACGAGCGGTGCCACCCGAGCCTCCTTCGAGCGTCGGCGCGGCGCAGACGCGGCTCGCGACGAACGTACCTCGACCGGCGGTCTTCGCGGCGGGATTTCCGGATCGTCGGTGAAGTCGACTCGATGAGATTGCGGCTGGTTTTGTTGGGTTT
>DAIQOP010000209.1:0-6950 GCA_036787815.1 Actinomycetota bacterium | reverse complement strand
GACCAGAACTACGTGGTGAAGGTGCAGTTCAAGGACGGGGCCGCCGACTTCTCCCACGCCGTCGCGACGGTCGACCACCTGCCCGCCGGGGCCACCGACAAGGTGACGGCGAGCGGGGTCTCGACCCTGAACCCGCCGAAGCACCTGACGTGCCACGTCGTCGACGTGCAACGGTTCGGCTGAGCGTCAGCCCGGCAACATCCCGTAGCCGCGCGTCGGACGTAGGCGTACGACGAGCCGAGCGTCGGCCACCATCGCCCTCCGGTACTCGTCCCAGTCGGGATGCTCACCCTGCATCGAGCGGTAGAGCGCAACGAGCTCGTCGACCGTCGCATCGGACGGATCGGCGGCGACCGGCGAGAGCTCAGCGTCGCCCTCGACCACGGCGTAGGCCCAGAAGTCGTCGGCCACCACGTACAGCGACGCCCGCGGGTCGCGCCCGAGGTTCTTCGTCTTCGCGCGATCCGCGGTGACCGAGATGCGAATGGTGGCGTCCGGCTCACTGGGCGCACCGTCGACCGCGTAGATGATGTTCGAGAGCTGCGGCCGACCGTCGCGGCGAATCGTGACGAGCACGCCCTGCCGGTGCGCCCGCACGAACTCGAGGGCCGTCGTGAGCTCCATGGCCACCGACACTACGACCGGAACCGAGCCCGGGCCCGGGCGGGTGGGGCGGAGAGGCGGCACGAGGCCACCACCCTCCCTACCTACCGGTAGGGTGGTGGCGATGAGCGCTACGGATCTCCGCGCCGAGCTGGCGCCGGTCGTGGGCACGTTGCTCGACCGGCACCTCGATACGACCCGCGAATGGTTCCCCCACGAGCTCGTGCCGTGGAGCAAGGGCCGCGATTTCGTGGCCGGTGAGGAGTTCGACGCCGACGCGTCGGGCGTCCCGGCCGCGGCCCGCATCGCGCTGGTGGTGAACCTCCTCACCGAGGACAACCTGCCGTACTACTCGGCGACCCTCGGCGGGCTCGGCACCGATGGCGCGTGGGGCGACTGGATGCGGAGGTGGACGGCCGAAGAGGGCCGCCACGCGATCGTGATCCGCGACTACCTCACCGTCACACGCTCGGTCGACCCCGTCGCCCTCGAGCGCGAACGCATGGGCCAGGTCTCCACCGGCCAGGTGCCCCAGTTCGGGTCGATGGCCGACGCGCTCGTGTACACGACGCTGCAGGAGCTCGCGACCCGAATCTCGCACCGCAACACCGGCCTCCTCCTCGACGACCCCGCCGGGCGCGCCGTGATGGCGCGCGTCGCCTCCGACGAGAACCTGCACCACCTCTTCTACCGCGACCTCGCCGGCGCGGCGATCGAGCGCGAGCCTTCGGAGATGGTCATGGCGATCGAGCGCGTCGTCCGCGCGTTCGCGATGCCGGGCACCGGAATCCCGGAGTTCGCAGCGCGAGCCCGGATCATGGCGAAGGCCGGCGTGTACGACTTCGCGATCCACCACGACCAGATCCTCGTGCCGATCGTCCTGCACCGATGGGGTCTCACCGATATCACGGGCTTGAGCGCCGACGCGGAGCAGTCGCGTGACCGCCTCCTCGCCTACATCGAACGACTCGGCAAGGTCGCTCGCCGGGTCGGCGGGCGACGGGTCGATGCGCCCGGCGTCGAAGGAAGCGACGACCCGGCGCAGCTCACGGGCTCGAGCCGTAGCGAATAGCTACCCGTGACGCGGGTCAGACGCCCGCGTCCGACCCGCCGACGTCGAACGACGTCTCAGTGCAGTAAGGGATGATCACGGCGGTGGAACCGGTCGAGATCGAGCGCGCCGACGATCCGCGCATCGCGGACTACGTCGACCTGTCCGACCCGCAACTGCGCCGCCGGGTCGAGGAGCACGAGGGCTTCTTCATCGCCGAGGGGCCGCTCGTCGTCCGCAGGCTGCTCTCGACGCGCCATCGCGTTCGCTCGGTGCTCGTCACCGCGCGCCAACGGGCCGCGCTCGCCGACGTGCTCGACGACCTCGACGCACCGGTCTACGTCGTCTCGCCCGAGGTGATGCACGAGACCGTCGGGTTCGATCTGCATCGCGGCACGGTCGCGGCGGCCGACCGCTTCGTGTTGCCGTCGCTCGAAGCGGCGCTCGCCGGCGCGAGCCGGGTCGCGATTGCCGAACGGGTGAACGATCACGAGAACCTGGGCGCGATCTTCCGCAACGCCGCGGCCTTCGGCTTCGACGCCGTGCTCCTCTGCCCGCAGTCGAGTGATCCGCTCTACCGCCGAACCGTGCGGGTTTCCATCGGGCACGTGCTCCGGGTCCCGTGGACCCGCGCCGCACCCTGGCCCGAGGCGATCGCGACGGTGGCCGATCTCGGGTTCACCGTGCTCGCGCTCACCCCATCGCTCGGCGCCGAGCGGCTGGAGTCGGTCGGGATCGCTCCCGGTGACAGGATCGCGGTGCTGGTGGGAGCCGAGGGACCGGGCCTGTCGGCGCAGGCCCTCGAGCGCGCCCACCGCTGCGTGCGGATCCCGATGGCCCCGGATGTCGACTCCCTGAACGTGGCGGTGGCGGCCGCGGTGGCATTCGCGCACGTTGCCCGGCCCGAGACGTTGCGCTGAGCGGTTAAGCCGGGGTCCCCACACTCCGATGTCAGCAGGGTGAAGACGAGCGGGGAGCGTTGTGGCGCCGGCGTTCGGCGGGCCTGGGCGTCGTCGCGCGGATTCTGTGTGCTCAGCGCCGTCGTGGGGGCGTTGGTGCTCGCCTTCTTCGTGATGCTCGCGACCCGGCCGGGGACACGGTCCACGCAGACCATCGACGACTCCGGTCAGGCGCTCGCCGCGCTCGCCGCGGGCTGCGCAGCTCGATTCCGGGCCCGTCGCGAGACCGATCGCATCCGCAGGTTCTGGAGCTGGCTCAGCATCTCGGCGTTCGCATGGGCGGCGGGGCAGCTCGTCTGGTCGTACTACGACGTCGTCGCGCACCGGGCGGTGCCGACGCCGTCTCCGGCCGACCTCGGCTTCCTGCTCGCCGTCCCGTTCGCCGGCTGCGCCATCGTCTCGCTCCTCCCCGAGCAGATTCCCCCGATGGCCCGTGCGCGTATCGCGGTGGATGCCCTGATCGTGGCCGCGTCGACCGTCTTCGTCGGGTGGTTCGTGTTGCTCGGGAGCATCTTCCGGGCGGGCCACGGCAGCTCGATCCTCGACCGGGCGATCGGTTTGGGCTACCCGCTCGGCGACCTGGCGATCTTCGCGCTCGTGATCCTCGCGGCCAGCCACTTCTGGACCCACCGGGTGCCGTTCGGACTCATCGCCGTCGCGCTCCTCGCGATCGCCGTCTCCGACGGCGCCTACGCGTACCTGACGACGAACGGGCACCACGCGACCGGCAACCTCGTCGACACCGGTTGGGTGCTCGGCTACCTGCTCCTCGCGCTGGCCGCGTTCAGCCCGACGGCGATGAACGCTGACGACATCTCGCGCCACGACCGCGCGCACGACTGGCGCGGGTGGTTGCCGTATCCGACCGTGCTGCTCTGTGGCGCGTTCATCCTCGCTCACGCGATCGAGGGCACCGCGCTGCGGGGCTTCCTGCTGTGGAGCGCGATCGTGCTCTTCCTCGCGGTCACCGTTCGCCAGATCGTCGCGCTGCGCGAGAACCACGACCTCACGCGCGGCCTCGAGCAGACGGTGACCGATCGCACGGCCGACTTGCAGCGCAGCGAAGAGCGCCTGCAAACCGTCATCCAGCACGTCTCCGACGTCGTCAGCGTCGTGACCCGCTCGGGCCAGGTGCTGTCGGTGAGCTCGTCGGTGCGCGAGGTGCTCGGGTACCGGCCCGACGAGCTCGCCGACGTCAACATCTTGAGCTTCGTGCATCCCGACGACGTCACGTTGCTCGAGGCGTTCCTCTCCGACATGGCCGGCGTGAACGCGCCCACGGCCCATCTCGAGGTGCGCATGCGCCATCGCAGCGGAACGTGGCGCTACACCGAGACCGCGGGCTCCGACCTCACCGAGGACCCCGTGTTGCAGGGCATCGTGCTCACGACGCGCGACATCACGGAACGCCGGCAGCTCGAGGAACAGCTCACCGATCAGGCCTTCCACGACTCGCTCACCGGTCTGCCCAACCGCGCGTTGTTCGGCGACCGGCTCGAGCACGCCTTGTCGCGAACGACCCGCGTCGGCCACCCACTCGCGGTGCTGTTCATCGATCTCGACGACTTCAAAGCCGTGAACGACACGCTCGGCCACCGCGAAGGCGACGAGCTGCTCCGCCACGTTGCCGCCGAGCTCGCGGAGTGCGTGCGCCACTCCGACACGGTCGGAGTGGCTCGGCGGCGACGAGTTCGCGGTCCTGATGGAGGACGCGACGGTGCAGGAGGCACTCGACGCGGCCGACCGGATCCAGCAACGGCTGTCGAGCCCGGTGATGGTGCAGGGATCGGAGATCTGTGTGTCGGCCAGCGTCGGCGTCGCGGCCACCGACGAGCTCATCGGTGAGGGCGCGGAGCTGATGCGCAACGCCGACATCGCGATGTACAGCGCCAAGACCGACGGCAAGGCCCGCTACAAGCTCTTCGAAGCGTCCATGCACAGCACCGTCGTGGAGCGCACGGCCCTCATCACCGATCTCCGCCACGCGCTCGAGCGCGACCAGATGGAGGTGTGCTTCCAGCCCATCGTCGAGCTCGCGTCCCTCGAAGCGACCGGCTTCGAGGCACTCGTGCGCTGGCGGCACCCCGAACGAGGGACGATCGATCCCGTCGAGTTCATCAATCTCGCCGAGCAGACCGGCCTGATCGTCGCCATCGGTGACTTCGTGCTCGCCGAGGCGTGCCGCCGGCTCGTCGAGTGGGACGGCGCCAACATCGGCTCGGAACACCTCACCGTGAGCGTCAACGTCTCGGGTCGCCAGCTGGCCGCGCGCGATCTGGTCGACACCGTCGAGCGCGTGCTCACGACGACCGGCCTCGACCCGTCGCGTCTGACCCTCGAGCTGACCGAGAGCGTGCTGCTCGACGACGTCGACACGTCGACGGAACAACTCCAGGCGTTGAAGGAGCTCGGCGTCCGGCTCGCGATCGACGACTTCGGTACGGGCTACTCGTCGCTCAGCTACCTGCGTTGCCTCCCCGTCGACTTCCTGAAGATCGACCGCTCGTTCGTCGAGAGCCTCGACGGCACCCACGGCGGTGCCGACCTGGTGCGCGCGATCATCGACCTCGGTCAGCGGCTGCAACTCACCACGATCGCGGAGGGCATCGAGACGCCCGAGCAGGCGGGCTTCCTCACCGGTGCCGGGTGCCGGCTCGCGCAAGGCTTCTACTTCTGCCGGCCGCTCTCGCCGCCGCAGGTTCGCGACTACCTCAGATCTCCGTCGCGCCGCCTGCGCCCGGCGCTCCCTGCGATCGGGGCACCGTTGATGCTCGGCGGAGCCGACACCCCCGACATCGCCGCCGCCGTCTGACCCTCGCTCCGCCCGCGCCCATTGCATGCGGTCGCATGTATCGGTACCGTGACCCCATGAGCATGCCCGCGGACCCCGCGCACGCGAACCCTTCGACGATCTGGGTGCGGCGCCCCACCGCGGCACCGGCCGGCGCAGTGAGCGCCCCGTCGTTCCGGCTCGACCGGCCCGTCGCGGGCCTCACGATCGGAATCCGCGCCGATCGCGCGTGGCGCTCGTGGCAACTCATCTCGGCCATCTGGGACGAGTACCTGCGCCGTGACGGCGCCACGACGATCGCCGTCGAGACCGGTGCGCAGATGGGTCAGCCCGGTTCGAACGACCGCAAGCAGATCGACGAGCTCGCCACGGTGACCGACTGCGCGATCGTCGGCCTGGGCACGTGCGGCTCGTGCACGACCTTCACGATCAAGGATGCCGTCGCCGTGGAGGAACGCTCGAAGCCCGTCGTCGCGATCGTCTGTGAGGAGTTCGTGGTGCACGGGCGCAACGTCGCGACGCACCTCGGTCACGGCGACCTCAAGATCCTGGTGCTCCCCTACCCGCTCGAGGCCCGCCCCGCCGACGAGCTGCGCGCGATCGCGGACGAGTACTACCCGAAGGTGCTGGAGCTGCTGGGGGCGCGCGCATGAACCTCGTCAGCGAACGCATCGAGATCCCCGCCGACCCGCGGGTCCAGTACGAGCTCGCGCTCGAGCAGCATTGGGGCGACGGCGTGCCGCTGCTTGCCGCCACCGACGACGCGATCGGCGCGCTCCTCGCGGCGTCGCCGTACCCCGCCGACCACGTGCTCTGCGTCCTCCCTCCGTGCAACGGCGTCGCCACCGTCGAGCTCGTCGCGATCAACGCCGCGATGGCCGGAGTGGAGCCGGCCGCGTTCGCGATCGTGCTCGCGGCGCTCGAGGCGCTCTCCGAACCGGAATGGAACGCGTTCGGGCTCGCCACCACGACCTCGAGCGTGTTCCCGATGTTGATCGTCAACGGACCGTGCCGCGACGACCTCGGCATCGACTACCGCGCGAGCTGCATGGGTGGCGCTGCGGGCCGCGGCTCGATGACGATCGGCCGCGCGGCATCGCTCTGCCTTCGCAACATCGGCGGGCAACGGGCCGGCGAGACTACGAAGTCGGTGTTCGGCCAACCGGCCCGCCTCGGGTTCTGCATCGGCGAGTGGGAGGAGCGGTCGCCGTGGCCGTCGCTCGCGGTGCGCCGCGGCTTCCGCTCCGACGATGACGTCGTGACCGTGCACGGCGGCAAGGGCACCTTCCCGATGGCCGACATCCACAACGACGACGCGCGCGATCTGCTCTACCTCATCGCGAAGAGCCTCGCGTACCCGCTCGCGAACATGTACCTCGGCAACCCCGAGAACGGCGAGGTCGTGGTGGCGATCAACCCGATGTGGGCCGAACGGTTCGGCCGAGCGTTCCCCGACGTCGAGGTGCTCCAGGAGTACCTGCGCGACAACGCGTGGCAGCCGATCGATCTCTGGCCCGCGGCGAACGCGGCGATGCTCCGCGACCGG
>DAIQOP010000208.1:0-6970 GCA_036787815.1 Actinomycetota bacterium | reverse complement strand
CGAGGTCGAGATCGTTCGTCGGTTCGTCGAGTAACAGCAGGTTGGGCTGCTCGATCAACGTGAGGAGGAGGTGCAGCCGCCCGCGCTCGCCGCCCGACAGCGTGCTGATCGGCGCGAACTGCGCGTCGCCGTCGAACCAGAACTGGCGCATCAACTTGACGTCGTCGAGCGTGGGCTCACCCTTGCCGCCTGCGACGGCGTCGCGCACACGCTGCTGCAGGTCGAGGTCGCGGCCGAGCTGGTCGTAGTAGCCGATCTTGACCGTGCGTCCGATCTCGATCGAGCCTTCCGTCGGCTTCAGCCGGCCGGCGACGAGATCCAGCAGGGTGCTCTTCCCGGCACCGTTGGGGCCGACGATGCCGACGCGATCGCCCGGTTCGAGCATGAGGTCGAACGGCTTCAAGACGAGCAGCGGTCCGGCGTTCCCATCGTCGCGCCCCGTGGGCCACGAGAAGCCGACGCCGTGCAGCTCGACGCCCTTCGATCCCAGTCGGGTGCTGCCCAGCGCCATACCGAGCTCGCCCTCGCGTGCGCTCGCCGCGGGGCCGCGCCCGAGGATCGCCTTGGCGGCATCGATGCGCGCCTTCGGCTTCGATGTGCGCGCGGGCGCGCCGCGTCGCAGCCACGCGAGCTCGCGTCGCGCGAGGTTCTTGCGCGTCTGCTCTGCCGTCGCGGCCTGCGCTTCGCGTTCGATGCGCCCCGCGAGGTATGCCGCGTATCCGGATCCTCCCGTCCGTTCGTCAGGAACGTGGAGGTAACTCGCGCCGCGGTCGATCTCGAGCACCTTGTTCGTGACGCGGTCGAGCACGTGACGGTCGTGGGTCACGAGGAGCAGGCCACCCGGGAATGCGGCAAGCCATTCCTCGAGGTAGGCGATGGCATCGAGGTCGAGGTGGTTGGTCGGCTCGTCGAGGATGAGGGCATCCCACTCGCGCGCGAGTAGCGCGGCGAGCGCGACGCGCTTCTTCTGCCCGCCCGACAGCTGGTCGGTCGGCGCTTCGAGCACGCCGCCCATACCCAGGCGCGAAAGCATCGCTTCCCCCTGCCACTCATCACGACCGAGGCCATCGCACACCGCCGAGCGCACGGTGCCCGCCGGCAGCACCGGGAGCTGGGGCAGCGCGCCGACCCGAGCGTTGCGGCCGCGGCGCACGACGCCCGCCTCCGGCTCCCGGTCGCCGCTCATCATCGCGAGCAGCGTGCTCTTGCCGCAGCCGTTGAGACCGACGACGCCGATGCGGTCGCCGTCGCTGAGCGTGAGCGAGAGATCGGTGAACAAGACGCGATCCGGGCGGGTTGCCCGCAGGCCTTGTGCATCGATCAGAATCACGCCTCAGGCTACGGCCGCCGCGGTGCCCAGTCAGAACTTGGCGTACGCGCACCCTCCGCCTACCGCGGCCTCACCCGCGACGCGGGTTGGTAGTTCACGCCGGCCGTCTCGTCGACGCGCGCCAGGAGCAGCTCGCACGGAGGCTCGAAATCGGATGCGAACTGCCGGGCCGCGTCGTCGCCGAGCAATCGCCACACCGGACCGGTCAGGCGATCGGTCTCGTCCTCGAGGTGCTCGCGCAAGGCGATTCCCGAGGCCGTAGCGCGCCGGTCGGCGGCCAGACCCTTGGCCGACAACGACGCCCACGCCGCGTCGATCTCGTCGGGCGCGCTCCCCCGCGAACGCGGAAGCCAATCGCGCTCGTAGCCGAGCCACGCGTTGTGCAACACGGACGCCTCGACACCGTTCAGCCCCGCCGCGGCAACGAGCGCCCAGTGCGTGTCGCCGCGCCACTCCCGCACGCAGTTCACGGCGTGCCAACCCGACAGCAGCGGATCGGCGGGACGCGCCATGCGCGCGTGCGCGGCGAAGAAGACCCGGCCCGTGGTGGGGAGTTGGTCGACCGCCCGCCACAGGTCGGGCGCCAGCGCGACGAGCGGATCGACGATCGCGGGTGCGAAGGCGTGCAATCCCGCGACGACGGCGGCATCACGCGCGTTCCACACCTCCTCGAACGTGGTGTGCGCAGCGACGAGATCGAACGCCATCCGGATCCCGAGCGGACTGATCGACCCGAACGCGGCGGCGACCGCGTCGGGACCTACGGGTGCGAGCGGCGCGGCGCGCGCCGCGATGTAGCCGAGCGGTCCCGGCAATCCCAGCGCGCCGTAGTGCGCGACCGCGGTCGGATCCCAGAAGATCCACCCGATCGTCGTCTGCACCGACCGCGCGTTCCGGCGGGTGATCTCGAACCACTCGCGATCCGAGGTCACGGTTCCCACCTCATGCGACGAGTCCCGCTTCGCGTCAGATCGCTCTGACCGTGACGAGCTGCGCGTGGCTCGCGAGGGCTTGGAGGTCTTCGACATCTCCGGTCAGTACGCATCCTCCGTGCTCGGCCATCGCGACCACGACTGCGTCCACTGCGGAGCCACGCTTCGATCGATGACGCAGCAGGGCCGCGCGGCGAGCCGACGTTTCGGAAAGCTCGGTCATGATGTCGCAGGTCTTGAGGAGTCGGTTGGTATTCGCGTCCGCCCCCACGCGCCCGGTCACCGATTCAACGACGACAACCGAAGGAACGATGGGAGGCCACAGGCCGCCGCGTCGAAGCACCGCGATCGTCGCCGCGTTCTGTCGATTGCGCCGAGAGAGTCGTGTCACCGCACCACTGTCGAGGACGAGCATCGTCAGCCGGCTCGTTCCGAAGCGTGATGCTGCTGGAGCTGACGGGCGATCGCTTCGGCCCGCGCGATCTCGTCGGCAGTGGGTTCCCCGACCTCGTCGATCAACTCGGCGAGATACGTATCGGTCTCGTCGATGAGCCTCTGACGGCGCAGCTCCGCGCGGACGGCCTGCTGGAGCAGCTCGGACGCCGGCAGGCCACGCTCCTTCAGCTGGTCGTACAAGTCGTCGGGCAGATAGACCTGCATCCGTGGCATACGCCTAATTATACACACTCGGGGCCTCCAAGGGCGTCGCACCGGTCAGCGGCGTCGGTGGCGCCGGGCCTGGGCCCGGCGCGCGGATCGGTTGAGGCCGCTCCCGAATCCGCGTGCGCCGGGAACGCTGAGGCACCGGCCTTCGCGGTAGCAGTGGTCGCACCATTCGGCGAGCGGCGGAGCAACCTGCAGCGCGCGCAACGGCCCGGGTCGCGCGCCGATCCAGCCGTAGTAGTTCTCCCACGACGCGCACAGGTCGTCGGTGAGATAGCTGGCGTGCACGGACCCGAACTCGACGACGTACCCGCCGAGATCGAGCGTCGCGCCCGCATCGACGCGCAACCCGCGGGAGATGCGCAGACCGATCTCGTCGAGGAGCGCGCCGCAGCTCCGGAGATCGCCGTTGACGACGACGAGCTCCGGGTGGTCGAAGTTCTGTATCAGCCCAACCGTGTACACCCAGCCCGGGGAGCTCGCTCCCGGCTCGACACCTTGCAGCGCCCACTTCCCGGCGCCGACGTGGTCGCGCATCGTTTCGAAGACTTGTTCATACGTGTTGCCGTCGCAGAGTTCGCACATGCCCGCATTGTCGATGACGGGTGCGACATCGAACTCCGACATCAACTTCGCCAGAGGTATCACCGCACACACGGCGGCTCCCCGTGAGGCGGGCGACCGTGGAGCCGCTGTACCTTGACCATCCACGCCCGGGGCACCGGTCGGGCCGAGAAGACCGAGGGATCACGACGATGGAGCCGGGTCGCGACACGATCACCGCGCCGACCGATCGGAAGGCGTTGCGAGCCCGCTACCGGCTGGAGCGCGACAAGCGGCTGCGCGAAGACGGCAACGACCAGTACGTGGAGCCGACCGGCAAGTTCGCGCACTTCCTCGAAGATCCGTATGTCGAGCGCGTCGAACGCGACCCGGCTCACGATTCGGTCACCGTCGCGATCATCGGCGGCGGCTTCGCCGGCCTCGTCACCGGTGCGCGGCTGAAGCAGGCGGGGGTCACCGACGTCCGCATCATCGAGGGTGGCGGCGACGTCGGTGGCGCGTGGTACTGGAATCGTTATCCCGGGGCGATGTGCGACACCGCGGCGATGGTGTACCTGCCGTTGCTCGAGGAGACCGGGCACATGCCGTCGCAGAAGTACACCTTCGCGCCGGAGATCTTCGGGCACGCCCGGCACATCGCCGAGCAGTTCGGCCTTTACGACAACGCGCTGTTCTCGACGGCCGTCACCGCGCTGGAGTGGGACGACCCCTCGTCGCGATGGATTGTCCGTACCGACCGCGGCGACGAGATCCGGGCGCGGTTCGTGTCGATGGGAACCGGCCCGTTGCACCGGCCCAAGCTGCCCGGGATCCCCGGCATCGAGACGTTCGCGGGCCACTGCTTCCACACGAGCCGGTGGGACTACGGGTACACGGGCGGCGACACCGCCGGTGCGCCGATGGTGAAGCTCGCCGACAAGCGTGTCGGGATCATCGGCACGGGTGCAACGGCGGTGCAGTGCATCGCGCCGCTCGCGCGCGACGCGCAGGAGCTCTACGTGTTCCAGCGGACGCCGTCGTCGATCGACGTGCGCAACAACCACGCGATCGATCCGGATTGGTTCGCGACGCTCGGGCCGGGTTGGCAGCGGGAGTGGCTCATCAACTTCGCGACGCTGCAGACCGGTGGGTTCGCCGACGAGGATCTGGTGAAGGACGGCTGGACCGACATCGCCCAGCGGATCCGTGACCGCATCATCGAGGCGATGGGCACCACCACCGAGTTCACGCCGGAGCTGGTGCAGCGCGCGTTCGAAGACAGCGACGACGAGAAGATGAACGAGATCCGGGCCCGGGTCGACATCGTCGTCGCCGATGCCGCCACCGCAGACGCGCTGAAGCCCTGGTACCGCCAACTCTGCAAACGGCCCTGTTTCCACGACGAGTACCTCCAGGCCTACAACGAGCCGAACACCCACCTCGTCGACACAAACGGCCGAGGTGTCGAGCGCATCGACGAGACCGGCGTGTGGGTCGCCGGCATCCACTACGAGGTCGATTGCCTCGTGTTCGCCTCAGGCTTCGAGGTGGGTACCGAGTACGCACGCCGCGCGGGATTCGAGACGACGGGACGTGACGGCGAGACCCTCTCCGAACACTGGGCCGACGGAATGCGAAGCCTCCACGGCATCCACGTCGAGGGCTTCCCCAACCTCTTCATCGTCGGGCCGAACCAGGGCGCGAACCTGATCTCGAACATCACCCACAACCTCGTCGAGGCCGGCACCACCATCGCCTCGGTCATCGCGCACGCGCTCGAGATCGGCGCCGAGCGCGTCGAGGTCACGCCGGCGGCGGTCGAGGCGTGGATGCAGCTCCTCGAGGGCAGCCCGCAATCGTTCCTCGGCAACCCGGATTGCACACCCGGCTACTACAACAACGAGGGCCGGCCCATGGGCCGACGCGAGCGCCTCGCGATGAGCGGTTATCCCGCGGGCCCCGCCGCGTACTTCCACTACATCGACGGCTGGCGCACCTCGGGCGACTTCACCGGACTCTCGTTCAGCCGCGTCTGAGCACGCTCGCGCGCCCGGCCCCTTCGCACACATTGGGCCGTGGATACTCCAGAGAACAGCGAGCGCCCAATGTCCTCGTCGCCGCGGCCGGATACGCGAACGTCAGTGGAGTGAGGCAACCAGAGCGGCGCACAGCTGGGGGATCTCGGTCAGCGTGCTGAGATGCCCGTGATCGGGCAACGAGACGAAGGTGGCACCGGGGATCAGCTCGGCCGTGTGGCGGCCATGGGCGAGCGGCACCAACGTGTCGGTCTCACCGTGCACGACGGTGGTCGGTGCGGTGATGGTGCCGGGATCGAACGACCACGGTCTTCCCTGCACCGTGATGTCCTGCGCGAAGCCGCCGACACCCTGGCGGAACGACTCGCCCATCGTCGCGAAGAGACTCGTCGCCATCGCCTCGTCGCTCAGGAGCGCGAGGTCGGCCGGCGCCATCTCGCCGGTGTGCTCGAAGAACCGCGAGCCGTCGGGCCCGAAGCGCTCCTCGCACCACGCGAGCGCCGCCCCCTCGTCGCCGAGGCGCATGATCGTCGCCTCGTTCTCTTCGTAATCGAGCCACGCGCCCGGCCACGCCATATCGGTCACACCGGCGATGACCGCGGCGGCGGAAACCCGCCCCGGCAGGAGTGCGGCACACGCGACCGAATAGGGCCCTCCGGACGAGAGTCCGATCACGGCGAACCGCTCCACCCCGAGATGATCGGCGAGGGCGACGACGTCGACGGGCCAGTCGTTCCAACTGCGGCCGGGCTGCGGCGCCGAACCGCCGTACCCCGGCCGATCGGGAGAGACCACACGCACGCCGAGCGCAACGAGTTCGTCGTCGAGGGCGACGAGGTCGAGGCGGCTCGTCGGTGCGCCGTGGAAGTACATCGCGACGGGTGCGGTCGGTGCTCCACAGTCGGTGTACGCGAGCACGCGCCGGTCGGGCAACGTCAGCGTGGTGTCGAGCATGCTCGGAACTCTAGGTTCTCGCGCCGTGCGCGATATCGGCCGCCGCGGCGGGCGGAGCTCGAGCGCCGAGTGGTCCCGCGCACTCGTACGATTGCCGTGTGAACGATCCGACGCGTGTCGCGCTCGCACTCGGGAGTGGTGGGGCACGCGGCTACGCGCACATCGGGGTGATCCAGGTCCTCGAGGAGCGCGGCATCGAGGTCGTCAACGTCGCGGGCTCGTCGATGGGCGCTCTCATCGGCGGGCTCTTCGCCGCGGGAAAGCTCGAGGGCTACACGGAATGGGTGCGCGGCCTGAGCCAGCTCGACGTCCTCCGCCTCCTCGACGTCTCCCTCTCCGCGCCCGGCGTGATCCGGGCGGAGAAGATCTTCGCTCGCGTTCGCGAGCTCGTCGGCGGAGCCCTGATCGAAGACCTGCCGGTGCCCTTCACCGCAGTCGCCACCGATCTGACGGCGCGCAAGGCCGTGTGGTTCCAGCGCGGGCCTCTGGAGGTTGCGATGCGCGCGTCGATC
>DAIQOP010000024.1:2740-23888 GCA_036787815.1 Actinomycetota bacterium | reverse complement strand
CGGGCGCGCTATCGCCGAGCTGTTGGCGGCGCAGGGCGCGGCGGTGTGGGTCGTCGGGGTTGCCGCCGCGGAGCCGGGCGAGCTTCACCATCGCCTCCGGCGAGTAGTGCGAGAGCTCACCGAAGCGCGCGAACGAGCTGACGTCGAAGTACGCCGTACCGTGCGTGAGGTACGCGTGCCCCGAGTCGAGCAACCGGCCGACGAGCTCGATGATCCCGCCGATCGCCTCGGTCGCGCGCGGCTCGGCGACGGGCGGCCGCATGTCGAGCGCGTCCATGTCGGAGTGGAACCGGGCCATCTCGGCTTCGGCGAGCTCCAGGTAGGGAATGCCGAGCTCGCGCGCCTTCGGCAGGATCGAATCGTCGACGTCCGTGATGTTGCGCACCATGCGGACCTCGTGGCCGAGGTCTTCGAGCCTGCGCACCAGCAGGTCGTAGGTGAGGTACGTGGCTGCGTGACCGAGATGCGTCGAGTCGTACGGGGTGATCCCGCACACGTACATGCGTACGGTGGAGGGCGGCTCGAACGGCACGACCGCGCGTTGCGCGGTGTCGTAGAGACGCACGCGGTCAGACTCCCGTGAGCCGCAGGCTCGCCCGACCCTTGTGGCGAACGTTGATCGTGAGCAGCACCGCCGCGAACGTCTCCATCCCCACCGCGTTCTGCAACGACCCGCCGTCGAGCGCGCGCAGCTTGGGGATGCTCCGGGTGATGTCCATCAGGGTCTGGCGGGCCGCGTCGTCGTTGCCGAGCACCACGACGTCGCTCTCCATCTCGTGGTTGAGCTCGCCGAACTCCGCGGCGGGAACGAGGTGGAACGCGGTGCAGACATCGGAGTCCCACAGCAACGCCTGGATCTCCGCGGCGATCGATCCGTGGGGCGGGAGGATCGCGTTGAACTCGTTGCCGTTGCGCACGAGGTGGTTCGCCATCGAGACGACGACCTTGCCCGCCAGCCGCGAGGCGTGCTGCTTCACCGTGAGGATCGCGGAGTCGGCGTTGACGGCGAGGATCACGACCGGCGCGTCGCAGGCCCACGCGTTGTCGCACGGGATCAGCCCGGCGACCCGATCGCCCCATTCGAGGCGCAGCTCGTCGACCACCTGCTTCGCGCGCTCGACCTCACGGGACCCGAACAGCACCTCGTGTCCCACACTCGCCAGTCGGGCCGCGAGGCCTCGACCGGCCGGACCCGTTGCCCCCAAGATGCCGATGCGCATCGGAGAAATATAGGGGCCAGCGAAGGAGGGCTCGGCGAGGCGCTCTCGCCCCACCCTCCCGTAGGCTGCCGCCCCATGAAGTTCGGGATCGCGTTCGCCAACGCCGGGCCCCTCGGAGACCCCGAGCTCGCGGTCGGGCTCGCCCGACTCGCGGAGGAGCTCGGCTTCGAATCGCTCTGGACCGTCGAGCACGTGGTGGTTCCGACGGGCTACGCGTCCGAGTACCCCTACTCGCCCGACGGCCGGATGCCCGGCGGCGAGCAGGTGGCGATCACGGATCCGCTGATCTGGCTCGCGTACGTGGCCGCGGCCACCACGCGGATCCGGCTCGCGACCGGGATCCTCATCCTTCCGCAGCGCAATCCGCTGGTGCTGGCGAAGGAGGTCGCCACCCTCGATCGCCTCTCGGGCGGGCGGGTCGACCTCGGCATCGGTGTCGGCTGGCTGCGCGAAGAGTTCGACGCGCTCGGGATCCCGTTCGAGCGCCGTGGAGCCCGCACCGACGAGTACATCGAGGTGATGCGCCGGCTCTGGCGCGAGCCGACGACCGCGTTCACCGGCGAGTTCACCGACTTCGGCGAGCTCAACTCGTACCCGAAGCCCGCCAACCCCGACGGCGTGCCCATTCACATCGGCGGCCACACCACGGCCGCGGCCAAGCGGGCCGGGCGCATCGGCGACGGTTTCTTCCCCGGGCGCGACCCCGGAAGCGGCCTGGCCGCGCTCCTCGACACGATGCGCGCCGCGGCCGTCGAGGCCGGCCGCGACCCTGCGGCGATCGAGATCACGAGCGGCGGCGGTCTCGATCTCGAATCGGTTCAGCGCGGCGCCGACCTCGGTGTGACGCGCTACGTGATCCCACCGCTCGGATTCGACATCGAGACCCTGCGAACCCAGCTCGGCCGCTTCTCCGACTCGGTCATCGCCAAGACCGGGGCGAATCACTGACACCCGCTGCGGCGCCCGACGCACGCGTGGGTTGGGCACGCGCACCCCGGAGACTGCGCGACCTGCGTGGTCGTGATCGGTGGTTCGCCATCGCGACGCTCGTGCTCGTGCTGGTTCCGTTCGTCGTGGCGCTCGTTCGCGCCTTCGGTGACGGTTCGGTACCGAGTGGCGACGAAGCCAACATCGCAATTCGCGCACTCGACGTCTTCAGCCGCCACCCACCGTTGACCGGCCTGCCGTCGACCTCGGGGTTGTACGGCGGCGGGATCCAGGCGAACCATCCCGGACCGATCGAGTTCTATCTCCTCGCCGCCCCGCTGCGCGTCCTCGGCATCTCGGCCGGCTCCCTGCTCACCGCCGCCACGGTCAATGCCGCGTGTGGGCTCATCGCGTTGTGGGCGATCTTCCGGCGACTCGGTCTGACGGCGATGCTGTGGGGAAGCGTGCTCCTCCTCGCGGTGATCTGGTCGGCGGGAACTGCGGTGCTCACCGACACGCTCAGCTCGAACATGACGATGTACTCGCTGCTGGGCGCCGCGCTCCTCATGTGGGCGCTCATCGACGGCGACCTCGCACTGATGCCGGTGACCGTGCTGGTCGCGAGCTACGCCGCGCAGCAGCACCTTGCGGCCGGGCTCGTCGTGCTCGCGCTGCTGGTCGTGACGGCGGTCATGATCGTGGTGCAGATCGCGACCCGGGTGCGCGGTGGCGACACCACGATCATGGCGACCGTGCGTCGGTGGACGCCCGCCGCGGGCATCGTCGGAGTGGTGTGCTGGGCGCCCGTGATCGGCGACGAGCTGAGCGGACACCCGGGCAACCTGACGAGCATCGTTCGCTTCGCCCGCGACAACACACGGGCGACACTGGGACTGCACTCCGGGTGGGTGCAGGCCCTGCGCGCGGCGACGCCTCCCACGATGCTGGGCCGAACCGACACGACGGGTTCGTTCTTCCTCGATGGCCTCGGTCCGTACCGTTCGTCCCTCGGCATCGCCGTCGTCGCGGCGCTCGCCGTGACGGTCTGGAGCGCTCGTGCCCGCTTCGCGGCCCTGGCCCGGCTCGCGCTCGTCGCGTTGGTCTTGCTCGTCGCCGGGTTGGTCAACGGCAGCAACGTGCCCCGCAGCTTCGAGGCCGGCCGAGTCAACCTGTACCGATGGGCGTGGGCTGCGGCGTTCGCGACCTACCTCGCGGTGGGCATCGCCGTCGTGTTCCTCATCAGTCGCATCTTCGCGTCCAGCTCGCCGACCCGGCTGGGAGCGCGATACGGGCCGCCCGCACTGATCGCGGTGGCCGCCCTCATCGCCGCGTCGATCGCGGGCGTCAGCGGGCGCGACGACCACGACCCACAGGTACCCGCGTTCGCGCCCGAGAAGCGCATCGCCGCCGCGGTGCTCGCGACCGTCGATCGTCGGAGACCGGTCGTCGTCATCGGTGACGGCTTCTCCGCGACCCAGGCGATCGCTCCGTACGTCATCCTCCGTTTGGCCCAGGCCGGCATCGACGTCGAGGTTCCGTCGGCCCAGACCGGTGCATACGGTCGCTGGCGTCGCTACCGCCCGCGCTCCGCCGCGTCCGCCATCGTCATCTCGACCGGCGCACGCACGGTGCCGCCGGCGCCCGGCCGCCTCCTCTTCACGTATTCCACCGAGCGCGACACCATCTTCGGCGACACGCGGATCGCGGTCCACCTTCTCGGACCCGATCAACTGAGCAGCTCGCGGTTCGCCTCTCCGAAGTGGTCGTCACCGCTCGAACCGGCGAATCCCGGCGCCTGATCGGGCAGAGGCCGACAGCCACCACCGCGTTCGCGCCGTGGCGTCTACACGATGCAGTCGGGACCGAAGGCGACGCGCAGCTCGGCGAACAGATCGGTGCGGGCGTCACAGCAGAACTCGTCGCCGAGGCGCAACACCGTCTCCTTGTCGGCACCGACGAGGTGCACGAAGAACGGGCTGTCGCCCGGGTGCGCGCGCAGGATCTCGTGGAGCCGCTCGACGCGATCGCCGCTCAACGCGGTTGGGCGGACCTTGAGCCGTACGGTGGGGCCGGCATCGAGGACGATCTCGGGGCGCGTGATCTCCATCGCGATCAGCTTCGACGTGTCGTCGCGCCCGTCGACGCGGGCCTTCACCGTGACGATCGCGTCGGGGGCGAGCAACTCGCCGTACTGCTGCATCGTCTTCGGGAACACCATCACCTCGATCGTCGCACCGAGATCCTCGAGCACGAACGTGGCCATGAGGTCGCCGCGCTTGGTGTACTTGCGGTTCAGGCCGCTGACGATCCCCGCGACGGTGCGCATCGTGCCGTCTTCGAGCTCGAGCACCTCGGAGATGGTGCAATCGGCGAGCCGGGCGAGGATCCGCTTCGCGCCGAGGAGCGGGTGATCGGAGACGTAGAGCCCGAGCATCTCCTTCTCGAACGCGAGCCGCTGCGCCTTGTCGAACTCGACGTCGGGAATCGGCAGCCGCTCGTCGAAGCCGGCGTCGCCACCCAGACCGGCGGCGAGATCGGGTTCGAGGTCGAAGAACGAGAGGGTGCCCTGGTCGCGTTCGCGCCGGCGCCGCAGTACACGGTCGACGATCTGCTCAAACACGAGCAGCAGACCCTGACGCGGATGGCCGAGCGAGTCGAACGCCCCCGCCTTCACGAGCGATTCGATGGTGCGCTTGTTCAGCGCGACGGGGTCGACCCGCTCGCAGAAGTCGTAGAAGTCGGTGAACGGCTCGCCGTCGCGGCGCGCCTGGAGGATCAGCTCGGCCACTCCCTCACCGACGTTGCGCACCGCCGAGAGACCGAAGCGGATCGCGCCGGCCGGTCCGGCGGCGACGGCGCCGTCGGGGCCCGCCGCGGTGAGCTGCGCGGTGAAGTCGCTGTCGGAGTCGTTGACGTCGGGCACGAGCACCGGGATGTCGAGGAGGCGGCACTCGTTGAGGTAGACGGCCGCCTTGTCCTGGTTCGACTTCACGCTCGTGAGCAACGCGGCGAGATACTGAACCGGGTAGTTCGCCTTGAGGTACGCGGTCTGGTAGGCGATGAAGCCGTAGCCGAACGCGTGCGCCTTCGGGAACGAGTAGTCGGCGAACGGTTCGATCACGTCGAACATCTCTTCGCCGAACTTCCGCTCGTAGCCCTGGCGTTCGACGCTGTCGACGAACTTCGAGCGCTCCTGCGCCATGAGGTCGCGCTTCTTCTTCGCCGCGGCCTTCCGCAGCGTGTCGGCCTCCGAGAGGCTGTAGCCCGCGAGCCGCTGCGCGAGCCGCATGAGCTGTTCCTGGTAGATCATCAGCCCGTAGGTGGGGGCGAGGATCTCCTCGACGTCGGGGTGGTAGTACTTCACCGCCTGCCGCCCGTTCTTGCGGGCCGCGTAGTCGGTGTGCATGTTCGTGCCCATCGGGCCCGGCCGGTACAGCGCGACGAGGGCGGCAACGTCTTCGAAGCTCGTCGGCACGAGCGACCGGATGAGGGCCCGCATCGGCCCGCCTTCGAGCTGGAACACCCCGATGGTGTCGCCCGAGCGCAACAGCTCGAACGTCTTGGCGTCCTCGAGGTCGACGGCGTCGATGTCGACGCGCTCGCCCGTCGAGCGTTCGATGAGCTCGAGCGTGACCTCCATGACGTCGAGGTTGCGCAGGCCGAGGAAGTCCATCTTCAGCAACCCGAGCCGGCCGACGCCGTTCATCTCGTACTGCGTGACGATCGGTGATTCCTCGATCGGCGTGCCCGGCTCCGGCTTGCGCTGGATCGGCAGATAGTCGGTGATCGGATCGCGCGTGATGACCACGGCGGCCGCGTGGATGCCGTCCTGGCGGCGCAGCCCCTCGAGCCCGCGCGCGACCTCGACGACGCGATGTGCATCGGAGTCGACGGCGCAGAGCTCGCGCAGATCGGCGGCCATCTTGAAGCCGTCGGCGTACTTCGGGTCTTCCTCGAGGCACGCGCGCAGCGGGGTGTCGCGACCCATCACCAGCGGCGGCATGAGCTTCGCGATCTTGTCGCCGAGGCCGTAGGGGTACCCGAGCACTCGCGCCGCGTCGCGCACCGCGGCGCGGGCCTTGATCGTGGAGAACGTGATCACCTGCGCGACCCGGTCGTTGCCGTACCGCTTGGCCGCGTACCTGATCATCTCGCCGCGGTAACGCGAGTCGAAGTCCATGTCGATGTCGGGCATCTCTTTGCGGCCCGGGTTGAGGAACCGCTCGAACAGCAGGTCGTACTTGATGGGGTCGATGTCGACGATGCGCAGGCAGTAGGCCACGCAGGAGCCCGCCGCGCTCCCGCGCCCCGGACCGACCCGGATGTTGTGCGACTTCGCGTACCGCACGAGGTCCCAGACCACGAGGAAGTAGGCCGAGAAGCCCATCGTCTTGATGACACCGAGCTCGAACTCGAGCCGTTCGAGCACATGGAGCGCGGGCGATTGGCCGTAGCGGTCCTTGGCACCTTCGAGGGTGAGCTCGCGCAGGTAGGAGTTCTCGTCGTGGCCCTGCGGGACCGGGAACGCCGGCAGCACCGCGTTGTCGAACTGGAGCTCGACCTGGGCCCGCTCCGCGATGAGCAGCGTGTTGTCGCACGCCTCGGGAAGGTCGCGGAACAGATCACGCATCTCGGCGGCGCTCTTGATGTAGAAGTCGTTGCCCTCGAATCGGAACCGGTTCGCATCGCTCATCAGCGCACCGGTCTGGACGCAGAGCAGCGCGTCGTGCGCCTCCGCTTCGTGCGCGTGGGTGTAGTGGCTGTCGTTGGTCGCGAGGAGCGGCGCGCCGATCGCGCGCGCGATGTCGAGCAACGGCCGGCTCACGCGTTCGTCGTCGGCGAGCCCGTGGTCCTGCACCTCGACGAAGAAGTGGTCGCGCCCGAAGATCTCCTGGAACCGCGCCGCGGCCTCACGTGCTTCGTCGAGGCGCTCGTCGAGAATGAGCTGGGGCACGAGCCCGCCGAGGCAGCCGCTCGTCGCGATGAGCCCTTCGTGGTAGCGCTCGAGCAGCTCCCAGTCGGCGCGCGGCTTGTAGTAGTAGCCGTCGATGAAGGCCGCGCTGTTGAGCTGGATGAGGTTGTGGTAGCCGACGTTCGATTCGGCCAGCAGCGTGAGGTGGAAGATCTCGTGCTCGGAGCGCTTCGGGCGGTCGAAGCGCGATCCCGCGGTGAAGTAGCCCTCCATGCCGAGCACCGGGTTGACGCCCGCGTCGCGCGCGGCGCCGTAGAGCTCGAGCACGCCGTACATGTTCCCGTGGTCGGTGATCCCGACCGCCGGTTGCCCGTCGGCCACCACCGCGCCCACGACGTCACCGATCCGGGATGCTCCGTCGAGCATCGAGTACTCGGTGTGGAGGTGGAGGTGGACGAAAGACTTCGGCATCGGCGTCACTCTGATCTGCGCCCGGGAACGCGGGGACGCGGTGTCCACCGCGCTCTGCCCACGATCCGCCGTTATCCACACCCTTGTGGAGGGCGTTGTGGACAAATCACAAACGTGTCATTCCCGGACCCTGACCCTACGCCCGGCCCCGGGCGGCGCGCAACGGCACCCACATCTCCGCCGCCGTGAGGCTGCCGTGGGCCGATCGCAGGGTGCGCTCCCGGGGCAACGCCGGGTCGACGAAGGCGACGGGCTCCCGTGCGGCGAGCACGACGTCGCCGATGCGCCCCGGGATCGTGCCCGTGGCCCCCGGCCCGATCCAGCCGGCCTCGAGCACCTCGCGCCGGCTCCGCACCCACGCGACGCCGTCGAGCTGCGCGTGCGCCGCGGCGAGCAGATCGGGAGCCATGCCCTTGCGCGCGTGCAGGTAGCGGAACCGCCCGTCGCCCGCCTGCGCCACCACCATCGGGTGCAGCTCGTCGATCTCGATCCACGACTCGGGTTCGAGATGGATCTGCCCGTGATCCGCGGTGACGAGCAACGCCGTCTCCTCCGGGAGCGCGTCGAGCAGGTTCGCGACGAGCGCGTCGGCCGACGCGAGCTCGCGTGCGTAGAAGCCGTCGTGCAGCCCGTAGGCATGCGCGACCTCGTCGACACCGGGGTAGTACGCGTAGACGAAGCGCTCCCCCGCGAGCACCAGGCGCCGGCAGTGCTCGACGAGCGTCGCCACCGTCTTCCAGCCGATGAAGGTGGCACCGCGCAGGTGCGCCTGCGAGAAGCCGGTGTCGCGGAACTCGACGCGGGTCACCACGGGCGCCGGGCGACCGAGGAACGCATCGTGGCGCTGCACCGTGAACGGGTCGGGCGCGTGGCGCGATTCCGATTGCCACCGCAGCACGTTGAGCACTTCGCCGTCGACGAGCATCCGGTATCCGAGGACACCGTGCTGCGCGGGCGCGAGGCCGGTCGCGATCGACGTGAGCGCGGTCGAGGTGGTCGAGGGAACGACGGTCGTGATGCGCGACCCGTGCATCGCCCCGATCTCCTGCAGGATCCCCGGGCGACCCTCGACCTCGTTGGCACCGAGCCCGTCGATCACGAGCAACACGACGCTCTTCGCGCCCGTCACCGGTTCGGGCATCCACGGCGCCGGGCGCCCACCCACGAGCGCGGGGATCAGGCCGGCGACCGACGCGCCGTCGAGCGCCGGAAGGACGGGGGGCGTCGGCTCCATGGGTCGCAGGCTAAGGGGTCGCCCGCTCGAGCGCGAGAACGGGCCGAGGTTCTCTACGATGGTCCGATGCCGGGGACACCGATGAAGGTCGTCGTGTCGTGAAGGTGTCGACGCGAAGCGACTACGCGGCGCGGGCACTGCTGTCGCTCGCGCTGCACGGCGAGGAGCGGCCGACCTCGGTCAAGGAGATCGCCGAGCGCACCGGGCTCCCGCAGCCGTACCTCGAGCAGATCCTGCTGTCGGTGAAGGGCGCGGGCCTCGTCCGCTCCAAGCGCGGGGTGGGCGGCGGCTACGTGCTCGCGCGCACACCGGCCGAGATCACCCTCGCCGACGTCGTGGCCGCGGTCGAGGGCCCCCAGCCCACGTTGGTCGACAACCACGACCACTGCGAAGGCCACTGCGTGCTGCAAGAGGTCTGGATCGAGCTCTCGGAGGAGACCCGGAAGGTGCTCGACCGCTTCACCCTCGCCGACCTCGTCACCCGCACCCAGGCCGGCCACGGTTAACTCTCGTCATCTCCAAGTTGGTCGAGGACTGCGGCGAGGTCGGGGGCGAGCGGCTCTTCGAATCGCACCCGCTCCCCCGTCGCCGGATGGTCGAACGCCAGCGCGCCGGCATGCAGGAACGGGCGCCGCAGCGGGAGGGAGTCACGCACACCGCGGTACGCGCCGTCGCCGACGACGGGATGGTCGATCGCCGCGAGGTGCACCCGGATCTGGTGGGTGCGGCCGGTCTCGAGCCGGCACTCGAGCAACGCGACGAGCGGCGTGTGCCAGGTGCGCTCGACGGAGTACTCGGTGCGGGCCGGCCGCCCCTCGGACCGCACGGCCATGCGCGTGCGTCGCGCCTCGGAGCGGCCGATGGGCGCGTCGATGATGCCCCGCCGCGCCGTCGGCACTCCCCACACCAACGCGGTGTAGACCCGTTCGACGCTGCGGCTCGCGAGCTGCGTCACGAGCGAGTCGTACGCGCGCGCCGAGCGCGCCACCACGAGCAACCCGCTCGTCTCGCGGTCGAGGCGGTGCACGATCCCCGGTCGGGAGCGGTCGCCCACCTCCGCGATCTCGGGGAACCGGTCGAGGAGCCCCGACACGAGCGTGCCGTGCTCATGACCGGCGCCGGGATGCACCACGAGGCCCGCGGGCTTTGCCACGACGATGACATCGTCGTCGGCGTACCGGACGACGACGTCGACCGGCTCCGGGCCCGGCGGCGCGGTGGCGACGGGCACCCGCAGGAGCGCGATCGTCTCGCCGGCCTCGAGCCGTCGGCTCTTGACCACCGTCGCGCCGTCGACGAGGAGGTCGCCGGCTTCGACCATCGCCTGCACGTCGGCGCGACTCCACCCGGTGAGCAGCGCGATCGCGCGGTCGACGCGCATCCCGACCAGCTCGTCGGGAACGACGATCGTGTCGCCGTCGGCCGTCACCCGACCGGCTCGGTACTGCTCGAGCCGGTCGTGTCGCTCGGGGGGATCAGACCGCGCAGGATCAGCAGCACCGCGCCGACCGTGATGCACGAATCGGCCACGTTGAACACGGGCCACCAACCGATCTGCACGAAGTCGACGACGTGGCCCCGCATGAATCCGGGAGAGCGGAAGAAGCGGTCGCCGAGATTGCCGAGCGCACCGCCGAGCAGGAGCACGAACGCGCACAAGGTGACCGAATCGGTGGTGCTGCGCGCCGCGCGGGCGAGCAGGATCGCGATCACGATCGCTCCCAACGCCAGCAGCGGTGTGAGGTTCTGAAAGCGGCTGAACGCGCTGCCGGAGTTGCGGATGACGAGCAGCTCGACGTGCGCGCCGAGAATGTGCAGCGGACGCTCCGACCATCTGGCCACGGCAACGCTCTTCGTCGCCTGGTCGACCGCGACGATGAGCGCGACGAAGGCCGAGACGCGCCCGACTCGGCCCCGCAGTGCCGGGTGGGCCGACGAGCCCCCCGACCCCGCGCGCTCAGCGACGCCGTTCTCCACGCGACTTGCACTTCACGCACTGGTCGGCCCACGGGATCGCCTCCAGGCGGGGAACCGGGATCCGATCGCCGCAGACCTCGCAGTAGCCGTACGTGCCGTCGGCCATGCGGACGAGCGCCTTCTCGATGTCGATCACCGTTTGGTTCGCGGAGGCCGAGAGGGCGAGGTCGCGCTCGCGCTCGACGCTGAGCGTGTCGCCTTCGCCCGATTCCTCGTCGAACTGGGTGTCGCCGGGCTCGCGCTCGTTGGCCAACGCCTCGGCCTCGGCGAGCAGGCCCTCGGCCTGACGGACGTGCTGCTCCTGCTCCTCGAGCAGCAGGACCCGCAGCCGCTCGAGCGTGCTCGCCGCGACCGCGGGGCTGCGGTGCTTGCGGGCGACGACCTCGGAGAGCACCGGGCGACTCGGCGCGGGCTTCGGCACGAGCGCCGGCGGACCCTTCACGACCTTGGCCGCCTTCGCGGGCGGAGCCGAACTGGCGGGGGCCTTCGCGGCCTTGACCGCCTTCGCGGGCGGAGCCGACTTGGCGGCGGCCTTCGCGGGAGCGGCCTTCTTCACGGTCTTCGCGGGTGCCTTGGCAGCGGGCTTGACCGCCTTCGCGGGCGCCTTCGCCGCGGCCTTCGCGGGGACCGCCTTCTTCACGGCCTTGGCCGGCGCCTTCACCGACTTGACGGTCTTCGCAGCGCTCTTCACGGCCGCCTTCTTCACGGCCGCCTTCTTCACGGCCGCCTTCTTCACGGCCGTGGCCGGCGCCTTGGCCGCTGCCTTCACCGATTTCACCGTCTTCGCGGCGGCCCTGGCCGGTGCCGTGGCGCGCGTTCCCTTGGCCATCAGTGATCTTCCCTTTCCGAGGCGGACGTCGGTGCGGCCCGCGTCCCGCCCAACAGGGCGCCGGATTGTAGCGAGGCTGGTGTCGTTGTGCGCGCTCAGGCGTCGAGCACGGCGAGGAGTCGGCGGGTCACTTCGGCCGCCGACAGGCCGGAGATCCGGAAGCGCTTAATCCGCGAGTGGGCGCCGCCGGTCAACGCGACCCGGCCCGGAGGTATTCCGAGTGCCGAGGCGAGGAGTCGCGCGGTGGCCGCCGTGGCTCTCCCGTCGACGGGCGGGTCGGCGACCCGCACCTTCAACGCGTCACCGTGACGCCCGACGAGCTCGGAGCGCCCGGACCGGGGTTGCACGTGCACGTGCACGTGCACCACCGCGCCGTCGCGACTGGGTTCGACGACGCCGTCGAGCCCCTCGGCGCTCACCCGCGGTGGCCTAGTAGACCCAGACGGCGGTTCCGATCGGGATGATGCTGTTCGCCCAGATCCAGTCGATCGCGGCGTTGGTCATGCGCACGCACCCGTGCGACGCCGGGAACGGCGGGATCGACGGCGAACCGTGGAACGCGATGCCCGTGGTGGTGAAGAACTTCGGCCGCCACAGGGTTCCGAGCGGCGACGTGTCGAGTCCGTCGATCTGCGCGCGGACGGTGAAGTGCCCCTCGGGCGTCTGCGCGGTGAACCGCGTGCCGTCGAGCACGTACGGGATGCCCGACCCGGTCGAGGTGTTGATCACCCAGAGCGTCACACCGTTGCGTTCGATCTTGATGACCTGGTGCACCTTGTCGACCTCCGCGACGTACCCGCTCGTCGACGCGGGCTTGGGTCGCCGGGCGATCGAGAGGCGCTGCGAGGTCTGGATGTCGACGATGCCGCTCCGAGGGAGTCCTTCGACCTTCTGGAACGCGTACACGGCCTGCTGGGTGGTGAGCCCGTAGCTGCCCGATGCGGAGTCGATCCAGTAGCCGAGCGCGAGCAGGTGCTTCTGCAGCGCCACGACCGCCGGGCCGCTCGCGCCGCTCGAGAGCAACGGCGTGTTGAACGGGAGCGGTGCGATGAGCATGCGGTAGCCGAACGCGTGCGCGAGACCCGTGATCTGGATCACCTGGTCGAGCGACGAGACGTGACCGCTGCCGCTTCCCTCGTAGGGAGCGTCGCCGTAGGAGAACACGCCACCGTCGGATGCACCGAGCCAGTAACCGTGGCCCGTCGGCGTCGACGCCATGCCGACGACCGGCGAGTTCAGGTGCAACGCCCCGGTCGAGCCGTAGAACTTCGCGTCGCCGAACGAGAAGATCCCGCCGTCGTGGGCGACGAGCCAGTAGCCGTGACCGGTCGGTGTCGCGGACATGCCGACCACCGGTGAGTTCAGGTGTATGCCACCGGTCGAGCCGTAGAAGGCCGCGTCGCCGAACGAGAACACCCCGCCGTCGCGGGCGAGGAGCCAGTAGCCGCCGCCCGACGGCGTCGGCGTCATCGCGATCACCGGCGAGTTCAGGTGCATCCCGCCGGTCGAGCCGTGGAACGCCGCGTCACCGAACGAGAACACACCACCGTCGGATGCGACCATCCAATAGCCGTGGCCCGATTGTGTGCCCGACATCGAGATGATCGCCCGGTTGAGGTGGATACCGCCCGTGGAACCGTGGAACGCGGCGTCGCCGTAGGAGAACACACCACCGTCGGATGCGACGAGCCAGTAGCCGTGGCCCGACGGCGTGGGAGCCGAGCCGACGATCGGCGCGGTGAGCGCCTTGCCTTCGGTCGAGCCGTAGAAACCCGCGGCACCGAACGCGAGCACCGTGCCGTCTCCGTGCGGAGCGGTCGACGCCCCCGTGACCGCGCCGGCGGTGGCGGGCGTGAGCAGCGGCACGAACGCGGTGATGACCGCGGTCGTGAGCAGGGCAACGAAGAGGCGCGAACGGCGCGGCACGGCAAGGGACACGAAGAGCTCCTGCAGGAAAACCTGGGACGGGGAAGGCCCAGCCTACCCGAGCCTTCCACCTCGAAGCCGGGCGCCGTTCGGGCCACGTTCTATCGTGGATGCATGTTCCGCCCGGTTGCACCGTTCGACCTCGTCGTGCTCGAGCACGCCGTCCTCGAGCGGTGGCGTGCGGACGACGTGTTCGCCGAGAGCCTTCGCCGGCGTGAGGGACGGCCCGAATGGGTCTTCTACGAGGGGCCGCCGACGGCCAACGGCCGGCCGGGGATCCACCACGTCTGGGCCCGGCTCTTCAAGGACGTCTTCCCGAGGTTCCGGACGATGCAGGGCAACTACGTCGCCCGGAAGGGTGGCTGGGACTGCCACGGCCTGCCCGTCGAGGTCGAGATCGAGCGGGAGCTCGGCCTCACGAGCAAGCACCAGATCGAGGACTTCGGGATCGAGGCGTTCAACCAGCGCTGCCGTGACTCCGTCCACCGCTACGTCGAGGACTGGGGAACGCTCACCAGCCGGATCGGCATGTGGCTCGACACGGCGAACGCGTACTGGACGCTCGACAACACCTACATCGAAACGGTGTGGTGGCTCTTCCACCGCATGTGGGAACAGGGCGACATCTACGAAGGCGACAAGGTCGTCCCCTATTGCGGGCGCTGCGGCACCGCGCTCTCGAGTCACGAGCTCGGTCAGCCCGGCGCGTACGTCGACGTCACCGAGCCGTCCGTGTACGTGCGCTTTCCCGTCGTCGACGCCGACTTCGACCTGCTCGTGTGGACGACCACACCGTGGACGCTGATCTCGAACGTCGCCGCCGCCGTCGGCCCCGACGTCGACTACGTACGCGTGCGCGACCCCCAGGGCGGTCGCGACCTCGTGCTCGCCACCGCGCGCGTCGCCGACGTGCTCGGCGAAGCCGCCGCCGCCGACGTGGTCGCGACCGTCGCCGCCGCCGATCTCGTCGGCCTGCATTACGAGCGACCGTTCACCGTGCTGCCGATCGACGCCGGCGCGAACCGCGTCGTCTCGGCCGACTTCGTCACGGTCGACGACGGATCCGGCATCGTGCACCTCGCGCCGGCGTTCGGCGAGGTCGACCGCGAGGTCGCGGCGACCGAAGGGCTCCCGCTGCTCAACCCGGTCGGGCCCGACGCCCGTTTCGACTCGACGGTTCCCGCCTACCGCGGGCAGTTCGTGAAGGACGCCGATCCCGCGATCGTCGACGACCTGCGCGATCGCGGCCTGCTCGCGAACGTCGTCGACTACACGCACTCGTACCCGCACTGCTGGCGGTGCAGCACGCCGCTTATTTACTGGGCGAAGCCCACGTGGTTCGCGCGCACCTCGGCGCACAAGGCCGACCTCCTGCGCGAGAACGAGACGGTGGGGTGGAATCCCGAGCACATCAAGCACGGCCGCTTCGGCGACTGGCTCGAGAACAACGTCGACTGGGCGCTCTCCCGCGACCGGTACTGGGGCACCCCGATCCCGGTCTGGCGCTGCCACGACTGCGGCGTCGACACCTGCGTCGGTTCGGTCGCGCAGCTCTCGAAGCTCGCGGGCACCGACCTCTCCGAGCTCGACCTGCACCGTCCCTACGTCGACGACATCGCGATCGCCTGCCCCGGCTGCGGCGGTCGCGCCGTGCGCATCGAGCCGGTGCTCGACGCGTGGTTCGACTCGGGATCGATGCCCGCCGCGCAGTTCCACTACCCGTTCGAGAACACGGAGGAGTTCGAGCGCCGCTTCCCCGCCGACTTCATCTGCGAGGCCATCGACCAGACCCGCGGATGGTTCTACTCGTTGCTCGCGGTGAACACGCTCGTGTTCGGGCACACGCCGTACCGCAACGTCGTGTGCCTCGGCCTCCTGCTCGACCAGGACGGCCAGAAGATGTCGAAGTCGCGCGGCAACGTGATCGACCCGCGCACCATCCTCGAGAGCCGGGGTGCCGACGCGTTGCGCTGGAACATGTTCTCTGCCGCGTCGCCGTGGGCGGCACGCCGGGTCAACGTCGACGGCATCGACGAATCGACTCGCCGGTTCCTCCTCACGCTCTGGAACACCTATTCGTTCTTCGTCACCTACGCGCGGCTCGACGAATGGCAACCCGAATCACCCGGCCCAGACGCTGCCGTGCCGAGCGCGCACGTACTCGATCGCTGGATCGGCTCCCGCCTCGAAGCCACGATCACGGCCGTCACCGACGCGCTCGCCGACTTCGACGCGATGAGCGGCGCGCAGGCGCTCGACCGCTTCGTCGGCGATCTCTCGAACTGGTACGTGCGCCGCTCACGGCCGCGTTTCTGGAAGTCGTCCGACCCCGCGGCGCACGCAACGCTGCACGAGTGCCTCGTCACGATCACGTTGCTGCTCGCGCCCTACTGCCCGTTCATCACCGACGACATGTACGCGAACCTCGCGTCGACCACCGACTCGGTGCACCTCGCCGATTGGCCCACCACCGACGGCGCGCGCCGCGATCCGGACCTCGACGCGGAGATGGAGCTCGCGCGCCAGGTCACCTCGTTCGGTCGTTCGGCCCGCAACGACGCGCGGATCGGCGTTCGCCAACCGCTCCCCCGCGCCTTCGTGCTGTTGCCCACCACTGCGAGCCTGCGCGACGAAGTGGTGGCCGAGGTCGCGGTCGAGCTCAACGTGAAGCGGGTCGAGGTCGTCACCTCGCTCGAAGGCCTGCTCGACTACACGGTGGTGCCGAACTTCAAGGCGCTCGGGCCCCGGCTCGGGAAGCGTCTCCCGCGCGTCCGCGAGCTCGTCGTCGCGCTCGACGGCGCCACCGTGCGCAGGGCGCTCGCCGTCGACGGCTCGTACACCCTCGACGTCGACCCGGTGGTGCTCGGGCCCGACGACCTCCTGGTGCGGGCCCAACAGCACGAGGACCTCACCCTCGCACAGGACGGCGATCTCGCCGTCGCGCTCGACCTCACCCTCGACGACGACCTCCGCGCCGAAGGCATCGCCCGCGAGCTCGTCCGCCTCGTGAACGACCGGCGCAAGGCGATCGGCCTCGACCTCGCCGACCGGATCGCGCTCCGGGTCGTCGTCGACGGCCGGGTCGCCGAGGCGGCCCGCCGGCATCAGGCCTGGATCGCCGAAGAGGTGCTCGCGGTGCAGCTCACCATCGGCGCCGACGAGCGGGCCGGGACCGGGCGGGAGCCCGACGCGGTCATCGACGGCGAGGCCGTCGCGATCGTCGTCGAACGCGCCTGACGTCCCTCACACTCGACGGCAGGTGACGTGCCGCGCGAAACGACTCAGCGACGGCGCTTGAACGCTTCGCGGAAGTTCGGCGAGTCCTTCGAGTCCTGATCGAAGAACGCGCGTTCCGTCGCGTCGCGCGGTCCGAGCGGTGCGTCGTCGCGTACGGCGTCGCGCAACGATGCGAAGAACGAGTCGTCGTCGAGCGAGGCTGACTCGACCGCCGCCTGCTCCGCTCCGAAGAGATCGATCGTCGCCGCTTCCGCGACCGCAGGTTCCCCCTCGGGCGCGACCGCAGGTTCCGCCTCGGGCGCGACCGCAGGTTCCGCCTCGGGCGCGGCCGTCGCGCCGGTATCGGTGGAGGTCTCACCGACGAGCTCGCTGGCCGCGGCCTGCGCGGCTTCGGAGATCGGCTCCGACGCGCCCGCGGGCATTCCGTTGCCGGACCCGACGAGCGGGTGCGGCTTGTCGTCGAAGAAGCCGCGCACGTCGACTTCCCTCGTCTCGGAGGGATCGCCCCCGGGTCGCGATCCGGTGTCGTCGGTCGCGGTGGGCGCCGGCCGATCGCTCGACGCGGCGGCCCGCTCCCGGATCACCGCGAGGTCGCGCTCGATCGCATGCAGGTCGGCTTCCATCGCGCTCATGAGACGCGTGCGGTAGTCGGACTCGAAGTGCTCGAGACCGTCGACGTCGGTGGTGAGCGCGTCGCGCCGGCGCTGGAGGTCGCTGATCTCCTGCTCGAGGCGGCTTCGTTCCGAGTCGGTGGTGCGACGGGCCTCGATCGCGGCGTCGGCCAGCAGGCGCCTGCTGCGCGTCTCGGCCTCCTCGATCATGATGCGCGCCTTCTCCTCGGCTTCGGCGATCGCCTCGTCGGAGGCGCGCTGCGCGAGGAGCAGGGTGCGGTGCAGCATGTCCTCGGTCTCGCGGCTCCCGCCGCCGGAGTCGCTGCTCTGATTCGCGAGGCGCTCGCTGAGCACGCGCGTGCGCTCGTTCAGCGCTTCGATCGCCGCGGCCGCGCGTTCGAGAAGGTCGTTGACCTCGTCGCGGTTGTAGCCGCGGAATGCTTCGCGGATCTCTACGTCTCTGAGCTCTCGCGGGGTGACGTCCATCCCACCACTGTAACGATCCCGGCGCCCAAAGTGGTGGTTCGAGAGCGGCGCGACCGCGCTCAGCGCACCGCGCTCTGCACGATGAGCAAGATGAAGAAGAGCACCATGAACGAGAGGTCGAACGGGCCCGCCGGCGGGATCACGCGCCGCATCGGCGCCAGCAGCGGCTCGGTGAGATCGTGCAGGAGCTGGGTGACGAACGCGAACGGCGTCCCGGGCCGGGGTGGCGGGAACCACGAGGTGACCGCGCGCGCGAAGAGCACGACGAGATAGACGGTGATCAGGAGGTGCAGGATGTGCACGGGGTCCTCGGGGGGCGGTGAGCGGGGCTCGGTACCGGATCAGGCCCGGTAGAGGCCGCGGGCCTGGAGGCGGCCCTTCTCCTCTTGCGACACTTCGACGTCGGAGGGCGTGAGCAGGAACACCTGCTCGGCCGCCTTCTCCATCGTGCCGCCGAGCGCGTAGCACAGGCCACTCGAGAAGTCGATGAGCCGCCGCTGGAGGTCGCGATCCACGCCCTGGAGGTTGAGGATGACCGGCTGGCCGGGCTTCAGGCGGTCGCCGACGTCCTGCGCGTCGTTGAAACCCTCGGGATCCATCACGTGGACCTTGGCGGCGAGGGTGCGCACGACCGCGGGGCGGTTCGTGGTGGCGGAATCCGACGGCGCCTCCCGCGGGACGGGACGCACGACCGTCACCGGGCCGACGGGCTCCGGCGCGTGAGCGACCGCGTGGCTGCGGGTCCGGGCCGCGACGGCAACCGGTTCCTCGTCGACGTACTCGTCGTCGTAGTAACCGTCGTCGGCGTACTCGTCGTCGGCATCGACGAGCCCGAGGTACTCGAGAGCCTTGCGGAATGTCGCCATGGTTCCTCGTTCCTCATTCCCTTGCCGCGAAACCCTATCGTCGCAGACCCTCGGGGCCCGAGCGCGGACCGAAGACCGCGGAGCCCACCCGCACGATGGTCGCCCCCTCGGCGATGGCCGCCTCGAAGTCCGCCGTCATGCCCATCGAGAGCTCCGCCAGGCCCAGCCGGGACCCCATCTCCCGCAACGCCGCGAAGACCGGCCTCGGGTCGCCGGTGGCCGCCGGCACCGTCATCAGACCCTCGACCACCAGGCCCGATCCGGTGAGCCGCTCGACCAGGGCGGGTGCGTCGCCCGGCGGGCAGCCGCCCTTCTGGGGCTCCTCGGACAGGTTGACCTCGACCAGCACCCGGGCTCCCGGGCAATGGCGGGCCAACGGCTCGGCGAGCTCGGGCCGGTCGATCGAGTGCCACAGCTCGACCACGCCGGCGAGCATCCGCACCTTGTTCCGTTGAAGCCGGCCGATGAAGTGCCACCTCGGCGCCGGCGCGACATCGCTCAGCTCGGCCGCCTTCGCGACGAGCTCCTGGGCGCGGTTCTCACCGAGATCGACAGCGCCGGCCGCGAGCGCGTCGCGCACGACGGCCGCCGGCACCGTCTTGCTCACGACGACGAGTGTCACCGCACCCGGCGCTCTCCCCGCCCCGATCGCGGCGCGCTCCACGCGCGCGCGCACCTCGGCCAGCCGCGCCGCGACATCGACGTGGCGCGTCGCGGTGTCCTCGCGGTCGGGGTCGGGTGTCGTGCGCTCGGTCAGCGCAGAAACTCGGGAACGTCGAAGTCGTCGTCGCCGAGGCTCAGCTCGGTACCGACCAGCGTCTCGTCGTCGCGCAGACCGAGCTCGCCGGTGGTACGCAGCGACGGCCGGTGCTCGCCTTCGAAGCGGTCGAACCCGGCCGCGATCACCGTGATGCGCACCTCGTCGCCGAGCGTGTCGTCGACCACGGCGCCGAAGATGATGTTGGCATCGGGGTGGGCCGACTGGGAGATGATCTCCGCGGCCTCGTTGAGCTCGAAGATGCCGAGATCCGACGGTCCGCTCACGTTGAGCAGGATGCCGCGTGCACCGTCGATGCTCGCCTCGAGCAGCGGGCTCGAGATCGCCGAGCGCGCGGCGGCGACGGCGCGGCCGTCGCCCGACGCGTAGCCGACACCCATGAGCGCGGAGCCCGCGTTCGTGAGGATCATCTTGACGTCGGCGAAGTCGGTGTTGATGAGGCCCGGCGTGGTGATGAGATCGGTGATGCCCTGCACACCTTGCAGGAGGATCTCGTCGGCCATCTTGAACGCGTTGAGCATCGAGGTCTTCTCGTCGGACACCTGGAGCAGGCGCTCGTTCGGGATGACGATGATCGTGTCGACCTTCTCGCGCAGCTTCTGGATGCCGGTCTCGGCCTGCACGGAGCGACGACGGCCCTCGAACCCGAACGGCCGGGTCACGACGCCAATCGTGAGCGCGCCGATGTTCTTCGCGATCTCGGCGACGACCGGCGCGCCGCCGGTGCCGGTTCCGCCGCCCTTGCCCGCGGTGATGAAGATCATGTCGGAGCCCTTCAGGACCTCCTCGATCTCCTCGCGGTGCTCGTCGGCGGCCTGGCGTCCGACCTCGGGGTCGGAGCCGGCGCCCAGCCCGCGCGTGAGCTGGCGACCGATGTCGAGCTTCACGTCGGCATCCGACAGCAGCAGCGACTGCGCGTCGGTGTTGACCGCGATGAACTCGACCCCCTTGAGGCCGGCGTCGATCATGCGGTTGATGGCGTTGCAGCCACCACCGCCGACGCCGACGACCTTGATCACGGCGAGGTAGTTCTGCGGATTCCCGAGCATGGTGGCCCTTCCTAGTGGGACGCGATGGGCGCCCGTCAGATCGCGTTCCCGACACAGAAGCGACGCTCCGGATGACGGGAAAAGGCGGCACGGGCGCTCATCGGGCCCTGCACTGGGGCGAAGTCTCGACCTCGAGTTCAGGTTGAGCCTTATGTAAACCTGTGCCGCGGGTCGAGACTCTACAGGAGTGATCACGCACGGTCAACGCGTGAGCGTCGACGCGTGCCGGTGTCACGGGCTGCATCTCGCACCGGGCACGGGCAGCGCGACGGGGTTCGCGATCGATCGCACGTCGACGTAGGTGAGCGCGCAGCCCATGCGCTCGATCACCGCCTCGGCGGCGACACCCTTGTCGTGCAGCAGCGTGAGATCGCCGAGCCGTACCTCTCCCCCGACGACGAGATAGAGGCGCACGTCACCGGTCCCCGCCGCGCTGATCGCGCCGACCCTCGCCGCGAACGCGGGCGGGAGTTGGCGCATCACGTCGACGACCGCGGGCACGGCGACGCTGCCGCCGGGCGCGGGCACGTGGGCGAGACCCCGCAGCTCGATGACGCCCGGTGGCGGCGCCGGGGCGATGCGTTGCACGCGGCCGGCGTGCCCGCTGAGCGCGACGCCTCCCCCC
>DAIQOP010000024.1:0-2730 GCA_036787815.1 Actinomycetota bacterium | reverse complement strand
CCGCCGGGGCCGGGCCCGGAGAGCCGGACGCGGGCGACCTTGCCACCGAGCCCGCCTTCGTTACCGCGGGTTACCCGGCCGGAGCCGGGGGCGACGAGCCCGCGGCCTGGCGCGACGCCTCCCCCCGCCGCCCGGGCCCAGAGCGCGACGCCCTGCTCGCGCACACTGATGCGCAGCGTTCCGGGCAGCTCGCGCGACACGTGCACCGAGCCGATGCCGGGCACCTGCTCGAGGCGGCGCGCCACCGCGCCGGTGGAGACGAGCAGCAGTGGATCGTGCCGGTGGACCCGGGTCGCGGCCACGAGCGCCGCAATCCGCTCGTTCGGCACACCGGTGATCCTGATGTGGTCGACGTCGAGGATCGGCGACTGCACGAGCAACCACGCGGACCCCGCGACCACGAGGACCGTGAGCCCGACGAGCACGACCCGCAGGCGGCGCCGCCCCTGCTCGCGCGCGACGGCGATGCGCCGCGCGCGGATGCGCGGATCGACCGGTGGCCGCCGGGCCGGACCGGGGCCCGGCGGTGTCGGTGGCACGACTCCTTCGCCGATCGCGGGCTCGGCCACATCGGCCGAGATGTCCGGTACGGCGACCTCCGGTTCGTGGCGCACCGGATCGGCGAGCACCTCGATGTCGTCGGACGCCACTTCGGCTTCGATCACCTCGATGCCGTCGGACACCACTTCGTCGTCGATCACCTCGATCTCGTCGTCGCGCACGACCGTGCCGTGATGTGAGAACGGGTCATCGGGCGGTTGCATCGTTCACCTCCGAGGCTGCGGTTCGGCCGAGCCCGTGGCGGCGAAGCCGACGAGCCGTATCTCGGTCTGGAGCACGGTGCCGGTCGCCTCGGTGACGCGGCGGCGCACCTCGGCGACGAGGGCCACGACATCGGCTGCCGTCGCCGTCGGGTGGGCCACGATGAAGTTGGCGTGCTTCTCGCTCACGGCCGCGCCGCCGATCCTCAGGCCCTTCAGGCCCGCGGCGTCGATAAGGCGGCCCGCGCTGTCGTCGGGAGGGTTCGAGAAGACCGATCCCGCGTTGGCCCCACCCGGTTGGTGCTCACGACGCCACCGCACGATCGCGTCGATGCGCGCGCCGCACTCCTCCGGCGCGTCGGTCGTGCCGCGGAACCGCGCCGCGCACACCACCATGTGATCCTCGAGGTTCGAGTGGCGGTACCCGAAGTCGAACTCGCCGACGACGCGCGTGGTACGGGCTCCGGCGACCAGATCGACGAGGTCGACGTCGACGAGCACGTCGCGCGTCTCGCGCCCGTGGCCCCCGGCGTTCATGCGCACGGCGCCGCCGACGCTGCCGGGGATGCCGACGTAGAACTCGAGCCCCGCGACACCCGCGGCCGCGGCACGTCGGGCGAGCACGGGAAGCGACGCCGAGCCACCGCCCAGCACGCCGGCCTGCTCGCTGTCGACGACGATCCGCTCGAACTCGTCGCCCAGCACCACCGCGATTCCCGCGAACCCCTCGTCGGCGACGAGCAGGTGGGAGCCGCGCCCCACCACGAGCACGGGCACGGCGAGGTCGCGCACGACGTCGGAGAGCGTGTCGAGCGCCGCGTCGTCGTCGATGCGTGCCAGCACGGCGAACGGCCCACCGACCCGGTAGGTGGTGAACGCACCGCTGGGCACCGCCCGCCGGATCCGGCCCGGGAGCCGGGCCTCGAGCAGATCGGCGGCATCGGAGAGCCGGGTCACGACCGGACCTCCCGGCGCCCGGCCTCGGCGATCCAGTCGTCGTGCACCCGGGTGATGTCGCCGCAGCCGAGGGTCACCACGAGGTCGCCGGCGCGGGCGAACCGCCACGGCAGGTCGCGCAGGGATTCCCACTCCGGCAGGTACACGAGCGGGGTCTGCGGGTGCCGGTCGAGCACGCCCCGCACCACGAGCCGCCCCGAGACACCGGGGATCGGGTCTTCGGAGGCGCCGTCGAGGCCGGTGACCACCACGAGGTCGGCATCGGCGAACGCGTCGGCGAACTCCTGCCAGTGACGCGAGATGCGCGAGTAGCGGTGCGGTTGGTAGACCGCGACCACGCGGCGGGCGTCGGCCTCCCGGGCCAGGGCGAGGGTCGCGGCCACCTCGCTCGCCGTGTGCGCGTAGTCGTCGTAGTAGTCGGCGCCGTTGAGGGTGCTCCGGTACTCGAAGCGCCGCCCCATCCCCTGGAACCCCGCGAGCCCTTCGCAGACGGCGGCGAGCGGCAGCCCGAGCTCGAGCGCGAGCGCGGCCGCGCCCGTCGCGTTGAGCACGTTGTGGCGCCCGCGCATGCGGAGCTCGATCGAGGCCGAAGGCGCACCGTCGACGGAGAGGGCGAACGCCGAGCCGGTCGTCGTGACCCGGTAGTCCTCCGCGCGGTAGCGCGCCGTCGGCGCGAAGCCGTAGGTGACCGCGCCTGTGGTCGCCGCGATGCGCGCCGACACCTCGTTGTCGGCGCACAGCACGCGAGGCCCGGCCGCGGCCGTCACGAACTCCTCGAACCCGGCGATCAGCGCGTCGAACGTGCCCCACCGGTCGAGGTGGTCGGCCTCGACGTTCGTGACGAGCACCGCATCGCGCGGGAGCCGAAGGAAGGTTCCGTCGCTCTCGTCGGCCTCGACGACCATCCATTCGCCCTCGTCGCGCACGGCGTTGGTGCCGAGATCCGCCACGATGCCGCCGACGATGAAGCTGGGCCTCATGCCGGCGGCGCGCAGGAGCGCGGTCACCATGC
>DAIQOP010000023.1:10554-23995 GCA_036787815.1 Actinomycetota bacterium | reverse complement strand
GACCGGTTCGGTCGTCCCGCGCGCTGCCCCTGACGTCTCGGCCTCGGCGACGGCCGTATCGGCGGTGCCGGCGTCGGTCTCCGACCGGGTGCGGGATTTCGAAGCCGGTCCGCCCCCGGAACCCATCATCTCGGAAAACCGCATCCGCATCGCTCCTCGTGCCGCCCGGTTACCCGAGCTTGGTCAGTGCTGCTTCGTACGCCGCGCGGTCGCGCGGAGTGCCGAGGTTCGGCGACTCGAAGGTGTCGACGACCGTTCCGGTCTTGTCGATCACGAACGTGGCCCGGTTCGCACAGCCGAGGGCCTCGTTGAAGACGCCGTAAGCCTGCGCGACGGCGCCGTGCGGCCAGAAGTCGGACAGCACGGGGAAGGTGAAGCCCTCGCGCTGTGCCCACTGGGCCTGAGCGTGCCGCGTGTCGCACGAGAGCGCGAGCACCTGGGCCGCGTTGGTCTCGAATGCCGAGATGTCGTCGCGCAGCGAGCAGAGCTCGCCTTCGCAGACTCCGGTGAACGTGAACGGGTAGAAGACGAGGACGACGTTCTTCCGACCCTTGAAGCTCGACAGTGTCACGTCGTTCCCGTGCTGATCCTTGAGCGTGAAATCGGGGGCTTGATCGCCGACCGTCACGGACATGTTGATGCTCCTCGCTGGGGCAGATCGACGCGGCGCGCGCCGGCACTCGAGATTGCTCGACCGACCGGCGTGGGGGTGTCGATCCGTGGATAGAGAGGCGCAGTGTATGACTCTTGCATCGGCCCGCGACCGGGCCCACCTTGATGGGGAAAGCCGGCCCGCCCCGTGATGGCGAAGCGAATCAGGCTCGGATCAGCGAGTGGCGAGCGCGGTGAGGGCCGGGCGCCAGCTCGCGAGGCCGTCGACGACCGCTCCCGCGATCTTGGCCGCGTCGTCGGCGTGGCGCAGTGCGACCAGCGCCTCCGCGTCGCGCCCGCGGGCGAAGGCTTCGGCCGCGCGTTCGCTCAACGGTCCGCCCTGCGCGGCCAGGGTGACGACGCTGCGCTCCGACAGCGCGTCGCGGTAGGACGCGTCGACGGCCACGAGGTAACGCTTGGCCTCGGCGTGTCCGGCCACGAGGCGGGCGACCCGCGCGCCGAGCAGCGGGCGCACCGCCGCCGCGCCGATCTGCGCGTGCCGCTCGGGCGCGTCGGGCACGAGGGCAGTCCCGATGTCGTGCACGAGACCGGCGATCTGGAGCTCGACATCGTCGGGTGCGGCGACCCGCAACCAATGCGCGCACTGCAGCGCGTGCGCGAGGAGGTCGACGTCTTCCTCGTCGTCGTGCGCCGAGCCGGCCTCGAGCACGGCGAGCAGCGCGTCGACCGACTCGATCGGCGGCGGGTCGCTCACTCGCCGGGAGCGAGAGGGGGCGGGAGATACGACACGCGCGCCACGTCGGCGCCGCCGTCGCCTTCGAGCACCCAGGTGCTGCCCTTCGGGCAGCGAGGATCGGGGCCGAGGTGGATACCGCCCGCGGCGAGGCTCGAGAGGAGCGCCGGGATCACGTCGCCGTGGCTGCACATCACCGCGCCGGTGCCCATGTGCTTGCGCACGAGCGCGAGCGCGGCCTCGACGTCGCCGCCCTCGCCGAGCGACTCCTCGATCTCGATCGGCAACCGCCGGGCCCCGGCGATCGGCACGACCGTCTCCATGCATCGCACGAAACGGCTCGTGAGCAGGCGGTCGAACTGCGCGTCGCGGAGCAGGGTGATCAGCTCACGGGCCTGGGAGCGGCCCGCGCGGCTCAGTGGTCGCAGCCAGTCGTCGCCCCGCCAGAGGCTGCGATCGCCGGCCTTGGCGTGGCGTACGAGATAGATCGTCATCGCGAAACTCCGAGTTGCCGCGCGAGGGCTTGGTCGTGGGCGTAGGTGAGCAGTGTGCTCGCGTCGTGCGGCGCGAGCCAGCGCAGCTCGTCGACCTCGTCGTTCGGTACCGAGGCGGTCCCGCCGGTGATCGTCATGTACCAGTAACGGACCCGCTTCGGGCGTCCGCGGTTGTCGGTGTAGCGCACGGTCGCGAGCTCCTCGCCGAGCCGGCAGTCGAACCCGGTCTCCTCGCGGACCTCGCGGGCTGCGGCCTGCTCGTCGGTCTCACCGACGTCGACCTTCCCCTTCGGGAAGGTCCAGTCGTCGTATTTCGGGCGGTGCACCAGCACGATCTCGACGCCACCCCCGGCTCCGGGCCGGGTCACGAGACCCCCGGCGGCGGTCACCTCGCGCGTCGCTCGGTCGCCCACGTTCACAGCCAGGAGCGCAGGCTCGGGCGGTTCAGCCGGTGCCAGACCACCGCGAGCTCTCCCGCCGAGCTGATGGCGTCGGCCCGCAACAACCCCGCGAGCATCCCGGCCGCGTAGATCTCCGGCGCGCTCCTGGGGATCGTCGGGTCGGTCACCCGAGCCTGGAGCCACGACTGGGCGACGACGGCGTCCTGATGCGCGCCGAGCACGTCTTGGAGGTCGGTGACCGCGGCGGCGAGCTCGTGCGGCTTGGCGCCGCCGACCGCGTCGGCGACCGCCTCCACCGCGTACCGGGCCCGCTTGGCCCGGATGCGCAGCGCGTGGAGTGCCGGGTCGGACGGATCGGGGCCGAGCGCGTGGTAGTCGCGCCGCAGCCGCTTCCACGGCCGCCGGGCCAGACGCGTGAGGTCGCGCGTCTTCACGGCCGCGGCACCGGGCCGCATGCGCGGCGCCATCGTAGCCAGCACGAGCCGGTCGACGAGCTCGAGATATCGGGAGCTGCGCAGCACCTCGAGCACGCGTGCCTGCGCGGCTTCGCGATCGCCGACCGCGGAGTCGAGCACCGGCCCGACGTCGAGCTCGATCTCGGGCGGTAACGCCCCGGCGCGTTCGCGGAGGTGCCCGAGCAGCACCTCGGCTTCGCGTGCGACGCCGAGCTGGTCTCCGAGCCACCGCACCTCGTTGCGAAGCGAGCTCGTCCACTCGGGGTCGAGCAGCGGTGCGAACGTGCGCAGATCGCAGCGCAGGCGCCTCGTGGCGACGCGCGCCTCGTGCACACCTTCGGGGTCCCGGCCGATCCGCGCGACGGGATCGGCGACGAGGAGCCGCTGCAACGAGGCGTCGATGGCGCGGCGGACGACCGCGATCCCACGGCCCTCCACCGGCACCGGGGCCGCGGCCGGCGGAGTGACGTCCGGTCGCGTGTCGGGGGGGTTCGCGGTCATACCGTCTCTTCGGCGCGCGCCTGGAGGCGGGCGAGGGCGAGCTCCTGGAGGCGTCGCTGCAGCTCGACCCCGGTGCCCGTGCGCACGGTCTTCCAGGTGCCGTCGGCGGTGAGGTCCCATGCGCCGACGTCGTCGGCCAGGCCGACCTCGAGGATCTCGTCGAGCCGGGCCTGCTCCTTCGGACCGGTCACGGTGAGCAGGGCCTCGATGCGGCGGTCGAGGTTGCGGGGCATCAGATCGGCCGAGCCGATCAGGTACTCGGCCGGACCGTCGAGCGGGCCGAACCGGAAGATGCGGGAATGCTCGAGGAAGCGGCCGATGATGGAACGCACCCGAATGCGGTCGGACAGCCCGGGCACACCGGGATGCAGGCAGCAGATCCCGCGGATGAGGAGATCGATCTCCGCACCCTTCTGCGCGGCGTCGTAGCACGCGTCGATCAACTCGGGATCGACGAGCGCGTTCATCTTCATGATGATCCGGCCGCCGGGCCGGCCCTGCTCCGCGATGCGACGGGTGAGCTCGGGGCGCAGCGACGACGGCGCGACGATCAGGCGGCGCAGTGCGCGCGGCCGGCCGTAGCCGGTGAGGTAGTTGAAGAGCTCGGAGAGGTCGGCCCCGAGCGCGGGGTCGGCGGAGAACACGCCGAGGTCCTCGTAGAGGGTCGCGGTCTTCGGGTTGTAGTTGCCGGTACCGACGTGGCAGTAGCGGCGGATGCCGTCGGCCTCCTGGCGCACGACGAGCAGCACCTTGCAGTGCGTCTTCAACCCCACGAGCCCGTACACGACGTGCACGCCGGCCTGCTCGAGGCTGCGGGCCCGTTCGATGTTCGCCTGCTCGTCGAAGCGCGCCTTGAGCTCGACGAGCGTCACCACCTGCTTGCCCTCGCGCGCCGCTTTGGCGAGCGACGCGACGATGCCGGCCTCGTCGCCGCCGGCGCGGTAGAGCGTCTGCTTGATCGCGAGCACCCGCGGGTCGCGTGCCGCGGCCGCGACGAACGCCTCGACGCTCGCGGCGAACGATTCGTAGGGCAGGTGCACGAGCACGTCGCCGGCGCGGATGTCGGCGAAGATGTCGTCGCCGTCGAGCTGCGGCGGGACCACACCGCGCCACGGTGGGTACTTCAACTCCTCGCGGGGCAGTTCGTAGAGCGACCAGAGACCACCGAGATCGAGGGGCGCGTCGATCACCGACACCTCGTCGGGCTCGAGCTCGAGCTCACGGCAGAGCAGGTCGAGCACCTCCGACGTCATCGTCGTGTCGATCTCGAGGCGCACCGAGCGTCCGAACTTCGTGCGTTGTTGGAGCACGACCTCGATCGCGCTGAGCAGATCTTCGGATTCGTCGGAGAGCTCGAAGTCGGTGTCGCGCGTGACGCGGAAGACGTGGTGCCCGAGGACGAGCATGCCCGGGAACAGCGCGTCGAGGTGCGCGGCGATCACCTGCTCGAGCGGAACGAAGCGCTCGCCGTCGGGGAGGGCGACGAACCTCGGCAGCAGCGGCGGAACCTTCACGCGCGCGAAGCGATCTTCTTCGAGCGCGGGATCGCGCACGATGATCGCCAGGTTGAGCGAGAGGTTCGAGATGTACGGGAAGGGGTGGGCCGGGTCGACGGCGAGCGGGGTGAGCACGGGGAAGATGCGCTCCTCGAACTCCGCGTCGAGGTGGTTGCGGTCGGGGGCGTCGATCTCGTCCCAGCTCACGAACCGGATGCGGGCCTGCTCGAGCGCCGGCGCGATCTCCTTGGTGAACACCGCGGCCTGCCGGCTCACGAGCTCGTCGACCCGCCGCCGGATCAGGTGCAGCTGCTCCACCTGATCGAGCCCGTCGGGCGACGTTCGGCGCAGGCCGGCGTCGATCTGGTCCTTGAGCGCCGAGACCCGGACCTGGAAGAACTCGTCGAGGTTCTGCGAGAAGATCGCGAGGAACTTCGTCCGCTCCAGGAGCGGCAACGCGGGGTCTTCGGAGAGTGCGAGCACCCGGGCGTTGAAGTCGAGCCAGGAGAGCTCCCGGTTGAGGTAGCGAGCGTCGGGATCGACCGGCTCGCCTACGACCGCGTCCACGAGGCTCACACCGCAATGGTACGCGAGGGCGCTTCGACGCACCGGGGCGCACGGGCGGTACCCTGGGCGAACGGACGTGCGCACAACGCTCGACAGCACGGCATCGCCCTTTTCGAAGCTCGCACTCGCCCATGCAGTCGGGGTGAGCGGCGACATCTTCGTGACGGTCGCGCTCGCCGATTCCATCTTCTTCAGCGCAGATCCCAGCGCGGCCCGACCCAAGGTGCTCCTGTACCTGCTGTTCACGATGGCGCCGTTCGCCATCGTCGCCCCGGTGCTCGGGCCGTTCCTCGACCGCACCCGCGGCGGGCGCCGGTTGCTCTTCATGGCGTCGTGCGCGGGCCGCGCGGTGCTCTGCCTCTTCATGGCCGCGAACATCAAGGGGCTCGCGCTCTACCCGCTCGCGTTCGGCTCGCTCGTACTGTCGAAGGGGCAGAACATCGCGAAGAGCTCGCTCGTGCCCGCGGTGGTCGAAGACGAGGCCCAGCTGGTGCGGGCCAACTCACGCCTCCAGCTCATCTCGGTGCTCGCGGGAACCCTCGGAGGATCGGTCGCGGCCGGGTTCCTCAAGACCGTCGGCGGTTCGTGGGTGCTGCGGGCCGGGGCGTTCGTGTTCGTCGCCGCCACCGTCGCGTCGTTCCGGATCCCGCGGGCCCAACGGGTGGGTGAGGCCGAGACCACCGAGGAGCGCAGGGAGCTGCACTCGGCGAGCATCCTCGCCGCAGGCACGGCGATGGGGTTGCTGCGCGGTGCCGTGGGCTTCATGACGTTCTTCGTGGGCTTCCTGCTCAAGAAGCAGCACGAGGCCGCGTGGGTCTACGGCTTCGTGATCGCGATGAGCGCGATCGGCAACGGCATCGGCGTGGTGCTCGCACCTCTCTTGCGGCGCAAGGTCCGCGAAGAGTGGATCCTCAGCGGTTCGATCCTCGTGCCCGCGGTGCTGCTCGTGTTCGGCGCCCGATCGTCGGGTCGCGTCTCGCTCTCGATCGCGGCTCTGTCGATCGCCGGCGGTGCCGCATGTGCGCGCCTCGTGTTCGACAGCATCGTGCAACGCGACGCACCCGAAGCGGCGCGCGGCCGCGCGTTCGCGCGGTTCGAGACGCGATTCCAGATCGTCTGGGTGGTCGGAGGCGTCTTCGCGGTCCTGTTCCCGGGGAAGGAACGCGGCGGCCTGTTCCTGCTGGCCTTGGTGCTGCTCTTCGCCGGGCTCTCCTACATCGGCACCACGCGGCGGGCGCTCGCGGTGCTCGACGGCACGGGCGAAGCAGCGTTCCGTGCTCCGCGCCCGCGCACCGACACCCAGGCGGACTCGGGTCGTGCCGCCCGGCGGCACCTCCGGGCCCGCATCCGCGCCCGGCGGGTGCCGCCCGCTCCGGCGGCCGGGCCCGACGATCCCCCCGACGCGTTCCCCGCCGGCAGCTGAGCCGGCCGGCCGGCCGAGTCCGCCGGCGCAGTGCTACTCGGGGTCGGTCAGCTCGATGCGGGCGAGCCACAGCCCCGGCGCCTGGAGCTCGTTGGGGGTCGGCACCATTGCCTCCGACTCCCACAACCGGTCGAGCGCCTCCAATCCTCCGCGCTCGACCACCCCGCGGCAGAACGCGTGGCCGAGCTCGTAGTGCTCACGACCGAGCTCGAGCCCGAGCATCCGGTCGACGAAATCGGCGGCGCGGCCCCGGTCGACGCGGTGGCGGCGCAGCGCCTCCTCGATCTGGCCGAGCGAGGGCACGAGCGGCTCACCCACGAGGTCGACGACGGTGTCGGCGTACCCCTCGAGCACCGCGGCGAAGCGCTGGAGCTCCTCGAGGACGGGTTGTTGCGCGGGCGTCTGCATCGCGTCGAGCAGTGACCCGGGGTCGGGGAGCTCGACCTCTTCGAGGGCGGCCGGGTTCGACAGGTCGAAGTTGGTGAGCGCCTCGAACTGCTGCTCGAGCGCGTCGGGCTGGAGCTCGTAGAGACGGACGTACTCGCTCGAGAGCCGCACGAGGCGGTCGCGCACCCAGGGCACGGATCGCTGCGCGCCGTGGACGACTTCGCGCAGGGCCAGCGCGAAACGCAGGTCGGTGGCGTTGAGCGACCAGTCGCGGCCGAAGCCGTCGATGTTGACCGCGACGAACGTGAGCGCAGGTTCACCCGCGAGCGGCAGCGGCAGGTCGTACTGGCCCAACGCGAGCTGGGCGAGGAAGCCCGACAGTGTGCCCGCCAGCCAACCGAGGAGGACGGGCGAGAGCGCCGCCATCATCCCCGACATCATGTCGGGTCCGAACGCACCGAACGGCCCCGCCCCGAAGTCGGGTGAGGGAGGCTCGATCGTCGCGTCCGCGGCGGTCGCGTCTCCCTCTTCTGGAGGGCTGATCGCCTCGGCCAGCGCGATCAGCACGGGCCGCAACCCTTCGAGGGTCCGCGCCGCCCATTCCGTGCGGTCGACCACCTCGACCGGCAGTCCGAGCGCGTGGCTCAGCCCGGTCGCGCCCGCGATATGGGTCTGCGCGGCCCGCACGATGTCGACGATCCGGTCGCGCTCGGCCGCGTCGAGCGGCGCTTCGATCATCGGTTGCTGGCTCTCGCGGTCGGCCGTGCTGGTCTCCGCCGCGACGCGCCGCGCCAACTCCCAGTTCACCGGGCCCGGCGTCTGGAGCATGCGCATCAGCTCGTTGAGGTCGAAGCCCGGGCCGAAGGGCCAACCCGGCGGCCCCATTTGTGGTTCGTCGCTCACCCGATCAGTCTATGGACGTGCCCCCCGAGACGATCGCGGTGACCGGCGTCGCCGGACTCCTGGCCCAGCGCCTGCTTCCCCATCTCGACGCCATGCCCGGCGTGACGCGTGTCGTCGGCCTCGACGTGCGCGAGCCGGCCCGGCGGATGCGTGGGTTCGAGTTCCACCGGGTCGACATCGCGTCGAGCGACCTGACCGCGATCCTCGAGGGCGTCGACACGATCGTGCACCTCGCCGGGATCGTCGAGGGCGGTCCCGACACCGCGCTGCTCGCCCACGTCAACCTCGAGGGTTCGCGCCGGATGCTCGACGCGGCCGCGGTCGTCGGGGTGCGCCGTATCGTCTCGACCTCGAGCGCGGCGGTGTACGGCGCCTGGCCGAACAATCCCGTCCCGATCACCGAGGCCTCGCCGCTGCGCCCCAGCCCGGGCTATCTGCCCGCCCTGCACGATGCGGAGAAGGAGCGCCGGCTCGGCGAGTGGTGCGCACGGAACCCCGCGGCGACGGCAACGACGTTGCGGATGGCGCCGGTGGTCGGGCCCGGTGCCCACGGTGTGTTCGCCCGCGCGGCGCTCGGGCGCCCGCCCGCGACGGTGCGCGGCGCGACGCGTCCGATCCAGGTCGTCCACGTCGACGACGCGGCGGCCGCGCTCGCGCTCGCCCTCGCGCGCGACCTCGACGGTGCCTACAACGTGGCGGCCGACGGCTGGGTGTCGCACGAGGCGCTCCGCGACCTCGTCGGCAACGGCCCGCCCGCGCTCCCCGACGACATCGCGCGCCGGATGCTCCAGGGGTTGTGGTCGAGCGGCCTGGGCGACGCACCCCCCGAAGTGCTGCCCTACCTCGTGCACCCGTGGGTCGTCGCCAACGCCCGGTTGCGCGCGGAGGGTTGGGCACCGACCTACTCGAACGAGTCGGCGATCCTCGCCTGGCCGCTGCAACCCTCGCCGCCGTCGGCCCGGCGTCGGGCCGCGCTCACCGCCGCGGCGATCGCGTCGACGGCGGGTGCGGGATTCGGCGTCGCGCGGGTGGCGCGGCGGATGAAGCTCAGGCGGGCGCGCCTGTGAGGTGCGCGTCGCTCCACTCCCGCCAGTCGGGCGTGTAGTAGCGGAGCCGCACCTTCTTGTACTCCTTGATCGACCACAGCAGCGCGTATTCGGTCACGCCGGTCTCGTCGCGGATCGCCTCGATCGTCGCTTCGCAGTCGCGGGCGTTGTGGCCGTGCACCATCGTGAAGACCGTGTAGGGCCAGTCTTCGTAGGTCGGACGGCGATAGCAGTGGCTCACCGCGGCGAAGCTCGCCATGCGGGGCCCGATCTCGGCGAGCTGGTCCTCGGGGACGGCCCACACGCCCATGGCGTTGGCCTTGAAACCCGCGCTGCGGTGGTTCATCACCGCCGCGAAGCGGCGCATGAGCTTGCGGGTGCGGAAGCTCTCGAGGAGCTCGAGCATCCGTTCCTCGCTCACGGGGTGGCCTTCCGCGTCGCGGAGCCGGGCACCCATCACGGCGAACGGTCGGGGATCGTCGGGCAGATCTTCCTGCGCGATCGAGATGGCCGCGATCTCGAGGTCGTCGAGCACCGGCGCCGCCATCTCGGCGCGCCGCTCGGGGCGTTCGTGCTCGAGCACCTCGGTGCGCGCGTCGGCCGCGGTGTTGCCGGTCATGTCGAGCTTCACGCCGATCTTGTAGAGCTGGATCGTCGGCAGCTTGCGGGTGACGAGCGAACCCGATTCGCGGTGCAGCACCTCGAGGTGCTCGTCGAGGTCGTCGCCCGGCGGGACCGCGAGCGTGTACCAGAGGTTGTACGCGTGGTTGCGCTTGTAGTTGTGGCTCACGCCGGGGTGCCGGCTGATCACTTCGGCGGCTTCGTCGACGCGGTCGGGATCGACCTTCGCGGCCACCAGCGTGGACGAGTATCCGAGCGCGCGAGTGTCGAAGATCGCGGAGAGCTGGCGCAGCACGCCGGCGTCCTTGGCCGCGCGCAGCCGGGTGAGCACCTCCTGCTCGGAGATACCGAGCCGTTCGCCCAGCGCGGCGTACGGGGCCGCGGTGAGCGGGAAGTCCCACTGGACCGCGTTGAGCAGCTCGTGGTCGAGTTGCGCGAGGGCGCCGTCGCCCTCGCTCTGCGACTGGCTGCCGGTGCTTCCGCTCATCTGGTGACCTCCAAAGCCGGGTCCATGGTCGCGCGTCGGGGCCCGAGACCCACGATGCGGGCCGGCGCCGCTCTCAGGGAGCGGCGGCCGCCGGCGTCGCCACGGTCACCGCGGTCGTGGGCGACGGGCTGCGGGGCATGCGTCCGAGGCGCACCGAGATGGTCGTCTCGCGGTTCCTGCGGGTCACCTCGAGGTGGATGCGATCGCCGGGCCAGTGCCCGCGCGCCGCGGCCATGAGGTCGTCCATCGTGGCGATGGGTTGGGAATCGGCGTTCACCACGACGTCGCCGATCTCCACGCCGGCCCGATCCGACGGGCCACCGGTGGCGAGGGCGGTGATGACCACCTGCCCGCGGGCGGTGACCTTGCCGGCCAGGCCGAGCCATCCGTGGTCGACGTGCCCGTCGGCGCGCAGGCCGTCGGCGACCTGGCTCGCGAGCAGGATGGGAACGGCCGCCGTCGTGGGGTGGCCGCCGACCGGGGTCATCAGGATGCCGGCGACGCGACCCTGGCTGTCGAGCAGCGCGCCCCCCGCGACGGCCGGTTCCGTCACCGCGTTGGTCTCGATGAGCCCGCTCATCGTGGTGCCGTCGCCGGCGACGCGGCCGTCGAGTGAGGAGACGATGCCCGCGCTGACCCACGGCGTCCCCGTCGAGTCGGCACCGACGGCATAGACGGGATCACCGATCGCGAGCTTGTGCGGCGCCGCGAGATCGGCGGCTTCGAGCGACCCGTCGATCGTGAGCAGCGCGAGATCGCTCGCCGGATCGCGGCCCAGGAGGTGGGCGGGGCGCACGGTGCCGTCGGAGGCGACGACCTCGATGCGGCGGGCGTCGGCGACGAGGCGGTTGCTCGTGAGCACCTGCCCCGTGTGGCGGATGCACACGCCCGACGCCGAGCGCGAGCCGGTCCTGCCGATGACCCTGACCGCGACGATCGCGGGCGCGATGCGCCTGGCGACGGTCGCGATCGTCTCGGTCGCCGGCCCTCCACCGGTCGACGGACGCGCGGCGCTCGAGACGTTGCGCTGGTCGAGCACACCGGCAGCGGCGAGCACCCCGACCGTCAACAACGCGCCGACGGCCCCGGCCCCGAGCGGGACGAGCAGCGAGCGGAGCGCGGCCGGTGCGAGGCGGGGACCCGAGTGGCGGGGCGGGCGCCCGATGGCCGGGAGCTCGCTCGGATGGCGCCAGACGCGATCCATGGGGTGCGGAGGAGCACCGAGGGCGGGATCGGGCTCGTCGTCGCCCGGCCCGTCGTCGGCCGGCCCGTCGTCGCCCGGCCCGTCGTGGAGGGGCGGGGTGGTCATGGGCGCGGGCCCGTGGGTTGGCGCCCGGCGTGCACGGCGGGAGTGTAACGACGCGCTCTTCGCAGGAGACCGCGGCCTCGGGGCTGTGAGCTGCGACCCCGGAAGGGCCTTTCGCGCCGACCGTTCCTACAATGGCCGTCGTGCCCCCCACCGCTCCACCCTCCGACGCGCGTGACTGGCTCGCGCTCGAAGAGGGGCCCATCGCCCTCGACCCGCTCGTCGCGTGGGCGACGACACCGAGTTGTGGTGCCGTCGTCACCTTCCTCGGCGTCGTTCGTGACCACGCCGAGGGCCGCGACGACGTCGTTGCACTCACCTACGAGGCCTACGAAGAACCGGCGCGCCGCCGGCTCGCCGAGGTGGTCGGTGCCCTGCGGGAAGAGTGGCCGACGATCGACCGCGTCGCCGTCGTGCACCGGGTCGGGCGGCTCGTGCTCTCGGAGACCGCGGTGGTGGTCGTCGTCTCGAGCCCGCACCGCGCGGAGGCGTTCGCAGCCGCGTCGGCATGCATCGACCGGGTCAAGGAGAGCGTGCCGATCTGGAAGAAGGAGCACTGGTCCGACGGCTCCGACTGGGCGCTCGGCGAGCAACCGATCCGAGCGCTCAGCGTCGCGGGTCGCGATAACGGGGTGGATGTCGAGTGCCGTTCCTGATCTTCGTGCTCGTCGCGAGCGCCGTCGGCATCACCATCGTGGTGCTCCGTAACCGTCCGCGCAGCGGGATGGACGCGAGCATCGACGAGTTCCGGCGCGGGCTGCGCGCGATCGCGCCCGGTCCCGAATCGGGCGAGCCGGGCGGTCGCACCGACGAGCAGGGGGCGGGCCGGTCTGGCTAGGGACCTCGCCATCGACCTCGGCACCGCCAACACGCTTGTGTACGCGCGGGGGCAGGGCATCATCCTCAACGAGCCCACGGTCATCGCCCTCAACAGCCGTAGCCAGGACGTGCTCGCGATGGGGCACGACGCGTGGCAGATGATCGGCAGGACACCCGGCTACATCGTCGCGGTGCGGCCACTGCGCGGCGGAGCCATCACCGACTTCGAGATCACCCAACGGTTGATCCGGCTGTTGTTCCAGCGTGCCGGAGTGAGCCGGCTCTACCGCGCGCGCGTGCTGATCTGCGTGCCGTCCGCGATCACCCACGTCGAGCAGCGCGCGGTGCTCGAGGCCGCGCGCCGCGCGGGCGCCGCGCAGACGTACCTCATCGAGCAGCCGATGGCCGCCGCGATCGGTGCGTCGCTCCCGATCCACGAACCGCTCGGCAACATGGTCGTCGACGTCGGCGGTGGCACCACCGAGGTCGCGGTGATCTCGTTGGGTGGAGTGGTCGCGCTCGAAGCGGTGCGCGTCGGGTCGTTCGACATCGACTCCGCGATCCAGGCCTACGTGCGTCGCGAGTACGGCATGGCGATCGGTGAACGCACCGCGGAGGAGATCAAGCTCGCGATCGCGTCGGCGTATCCGGTCGAAGACGAGTGGAAGGCCGAGGTGCGAGGGCGCGACCTCATGACCGGCCTCCCCAAGACGATCATGCTCGTGCCGGAAGAGGTGCGCGCCGCGATCGAGGAGCAGGTGCGCGCGATCTGCGACGCCGTCGTCGCGTGCCTGGCGCGCACACCACCGGAGCTCGCGCAGGATCTGATCGCGAACGGCGTGCACCTCGTCGGCGGGGGCGGGATGTTGAAGGGGCTCGACCGTCGTATCGAGCAGGAGACCGATCTGCCGGTGCATCTCGTCGACGCGCCGCTCGAATGCGTCGTGCTCGGCGCCGGTCGATGCCTCGAGAGCTTCGACAGCCTCAAAGAGATGTTCATGGCCCGGAGCGACGCGAGAACGTAACGGTGCTTATGGTCGCATGCTTGCTCGTTTCGGCACGGGGCTGCACCGCAGTTCTCGGCTGAACGCGCACCTGCTCCATCGTTCCTGGCGCGGCGAACGTAACGGTGCTCATGGTCGCATGCTTGCTCGTTTCGGCACGGGGCTGCACCGCAGTTCTCGGCTGAA
>DAIQOP010000023.1:0-10454 GCA_036787815.1 Actinomycetota bacterium | reverse complement strand
CGCGCACCTGCTCCATCGTTCCTGGCGCGGCGAACGTCGTCAGCGCGTCAGGTCTTCGGCGGCCTGGCGGACCTGCCAGTCGGTGTCGGTGAGTGCGGTCTCGATCGCGGCCTCGACCTCGGGCCCGTCGAACGCGGCGAGCGCGAGCACGGCCCGACGGCGGATCGCGGGGCGATCGTGCGTTGCGGCAAGCACCGCGGGGAGCGATGCGGGATCACCGATCGCGCCGAGCGCCGCGACGGCCGCCTCGCGCACCAGCGGATCCGCGTGCTCGGCCGTCGCGCGCTCGAGCGCGTCGGTCGCGGCCGAACGTGCGCCCGAGCCGATCTCACCGAGCGCGAACGCGGCGGCTTCTGCGACGAGCGCGTCGTCATCACCGAGGAGCACGAGCAGATTCGTTGTCATTGTGGCGCGCGTGGCGGGAGTGTCGAGCAGGGGGGCAAGCTCAGCCGAGCGCCGGCGCACGGCTGCATCGATATCGCGCGTCGCACGGCGCCAGGCCGCCCGCGCGCTCACTTTGGGGGCGCGGCGCACGAGGGCGCCGAGTGACGCGCTGCGGACGCGCGCGTCGGGGTCCGACTCGACACGGGTGATCAGTTCGCGCGTACGGTAGCGATCGAGGCGGGGACCCAGCCCCAGCGTCACCGCTTCAGTCGCCCGTTCTTCCGCGCCGTGCGCATCGGCATCCGCATTCGGAGGTTGGACGGACATCGCGCCGACAACCTACAGGTGCGGTCTGGGCGGCCGATGGAGGAACGATGATGATTCGCGACAGAGCTCTGCGCGTGTGCTCGCTCCTCGTTCTCGTCGCGGGTTCGGCGGCGATCGTCGGAGCGGCCGGTGCGGAGTGGACCGGCCCGCCCGCCCACCACGGCACGTACAGCGTCGCGTCTCCGTCGACATCGACGGCCGAGAATCGTCCGGCGGTGTTCGCGGCACGTTCCGCGCCGCACGCGCCGCGTGTCGAGGCGAGAACCGCGCACAAGCCCGTGCGTCTGTGGTTGCCGCGCGTGCTGCCTGCTCGCTACCTCCCCGCGGGATCTCGTCTCCCGAACCCCGAGGCGCCTCCGGGCAACCCCTTCGCCGTACGTCAGCCGACGCAGCTCGGCCGCATGGTGATCCCCGCGATCGCCCTCGACCAACCCATCTTCGAAGGTGTCGACCAGGCCGCGTTCGCCCACGGTGTCGGCCACTGGCCGGGCTCCGCCGGACCGGGTGGCTGGGGCAACGCCGTCTTCGGCGGGCACCGCGTCACGCAGACGCATCCGTTCCTGAACACCGACAAGCTGCGCGCCGGCAACGAGATCGACCTCGCGATGCGCAACGGGTGGACGTACGTGTACCGGGTCACCCGGGTGTTCGTCGTGCCGCAGTCGGCGATGTGGATCGCCGATCAGAAGGCCGGACGCACGATCACGCTCTTCACCTGCCACCCCAAGGGCAGCGCCACCGAACGGCTCGTGACCACGGGCGTGCTCGTCCGCATCGCCGCCGCGACCTGAGCGGGCCCGGTGCCTGCACCGGCTCCGAGCGTGGCAATCTGAGCCCCACTCGCGGCCGGCAGGCCTGCGGGGCGAAACACGGAGAGCGCAAGGTCGCGTGAACGACGACGGATCCCGGGACGGCGACGGAGCCGACGACGACGGAGCCGAGGACGACCTCGCGGCCGCCGGCGGTGGCGCGCCCGAACCCGAGCCTGCGGAGGCGCCCGAACCGTGGCCGCTGCCTCCGCCCACCCGGCGGGCGAAGTGGCCGTGGTTCCTCGGGGTGTTCACGAGCATCCTCGTCGTCGCGAGCGTGGTCGCGTCGTTCGTGCAACTTCCCTATTACACGATCGCGCCGGGGGATGCGCTCGACGTGAACGGGCTCGTCACGGTGCACGGTGCGCGTCAGTACCCGGCCAAGGGCTCCGTGATGCTGCTCTTCGTTCGGGAGCGGTCGCGCATCAACGCGTGGCGGTGGCTCCAGGCATCGCTCGACTCCGAGATCGATCTCGTGAAGGAGAAGCAGTTCGCCGGCAACGCCGACCCGGCGGAGCTCGACGCCCAGGCCGTCGCCGACATGGCGAACTCCCAGAACGCCGCGAAGTACGTCGCGTTCCGCCGGCTCGGCTACGAGGTCACCGTCGAGAACAAGGTGAGCGTGCTCTCGGTCATCCGCGGCCGGCCGGCCGCGGGGGTGCTCCAGCCCGGCGACATCATCGCCAGCATCGACGGCACGAAGATCACGACTCCCGATCAGCTGGCCAACGCGATGAAGGGTCACAAGCCCGGGGAGCAGGTCTCGATCGGGTACGTGCGCGGCGATCGCCACCGCACGGTGCAGTTGCGGCTCGCCGCCGACGCGCAGGGGCATCCCGTCATCGGCGTGTACCTCGGGCGGCCGCTGAAGTTCCCGATCGACGTGCGCATCGACACGAGTGACATCGGGGGCCCGTCGGCCGGGCTCGCGATGACGTTGTCGATCCTCGACGAGCTGACGCCCGGCAACCTCACCGGCGCGAAGCAGATTGCCGTCACCGGGGCGATCGGCACCGACGGATCGGTGCTCGAGGTCGGTGGTGTCGGCCAGAAGGCCGTGGCGGCCCGGCACCGGGGTGCGAAGCTCTTCATCGTGCCGATCCGGGAGGTCGCCGAGGCGCGGACGCGGGCAGGTTCGATGCCCGTCGTCGGTGTCCGCACGCTCGCCGACGCGCTCCAGGCGCTGCGAGCCGTGGGCGGCGACCCGCTTCCGGTGGTGCATTCGCGCGCCGCTGCGTGACAGGAGTCGCCTCGTTGGCGATACTGAGGCGGTTGTGGTGTGAGCGGTCGGGGAAATCAATACGCTTGACGCACGAACGCGTGAGCCATCGCGAAGGGAACGGAACGCCGTGAGCGACAGCGAACGCCGGCAACGGATGATCTCGAGCACACCTCGCATGACGGCCGACGAGGTCGCGGGCCGGTCGTTCCCGACCGCGTTCCGCGGCATCTCGGAATCCGACGTGCGGGCGTTCCTCAAGCGGGTGGCCGACGAGCTGACGAGCGCCCGCGGGCGTGAGCACGAGCTCATGACCACCATCGACGAGCTCGAGACCCGGCTGCGCACCCCCCAGCCGCTCGACGAGCAGGAGCTGCTCGACGCGCTCGGTGAGGAGACGACCCGACTGCTCCGGTCGGCTCGCGAGGCCGCGGCCGACATCCGGACCAAGTCGGAGGAGCGCGCCTCCCGGCTCGTGCACGACGCCCACGAAGAGGCGCAGCGCGTACGCCAGGAAGCCGACGAGGTGCTCGGGGTCCGGACCCACGAGGCCGAGACGGTGGCGCAGGGCCTGCTCGAGGAAGCGGAACAGCGCGCCTCCGATCTCATGCGCGTCGCCGACGAGCGATCGGCCGAGGTGCGGGCCGCGGCCGAGCGGTTCGCCGACGAGCTGCGGGCGCGGGTCGAGCGCGAGGCGACGATGGAGCTCGAAGGGTCGCGCGATCGCGGGCTCGCGTTGGTCGAAGAGGCAACGCAGCTCCGCCAGCGCGTCATCGACGACCTCGCCCGTCGCCGCGAGCTCCTGAGCGGTCAGCTGGAGGAGCTGCGCGTGGGGCGCGATCGCCTGCTCGACTCGTACCGCGTCGTCAAGCGCACGTTCCTCGAGGCCACCGAGGCGCTCGCGCAGGTCGAGGCGAAGGCAACGGCGGGCCGGCCCGTCGTCGGGCCCGATCCCGTCGATCTTGCCGACGCGCTCGCCGCGGAGACCGAAGCCGCGCGCGCCGCCGGCATCGAGCGCGAGGCCGAAGCCGCGACCGAGGGCGAAGCCGAAGCCGAAGCCGCGACCGAGGGCGAGACGGTCGCGGAGGCGACCGCGACCGAGACCGGGCCGATCTCCGACGAAGCGCCGTCCGAGCCCGAGCCCGCGGCGCCCGGCGCCGAGACCGACGCCGGCACCACGGCCGACGAAGCGTCGGCTCCGAACCTCGCCGACGTCGACGACCTCTTCGCGCGTTTACGCGCCGGCGCCCAGATCGAGGCCGAGGCCGCCGCGAGCGACGAATCGGGGCAGGCGGCGCCGGAGCCGGCGACGGCCGCCGCGGGAGCATCGCCCGAGGCCGACGCCGACGGCACCGAGGCCCCGGCAGTCGTGATCGACGTGGCCGCCGCCGACGAGTCGCCGGCGTGGCTCGCGCGACGCGACGAGGCCCTCGCACCGTTGCGGGCGTCGTTGGTGCGCCAGGTGAAGCTCGCGATCGGCAACGAGCAGAACGAGGTTCTCGACAAGGTGCGGCGCCACAAGGGCAGGCCGACGGCCGCCGACGTGTTGCCCGACGTCGACGCGCAGGCCGAAGCGTGGAGCACCGTGATGACCGCGGCCACCTCGGACGCCTACCGGGCCGCCCGCACGCTCGACGGCGCCCAGGCCGGGGCCGACGGTGTTCCTGACGATCTGGTCGGCGCCCTGGCGCGCGCGATGGTCGAACCGTTGCGCGACCGTCTCGTCGCCACGATCGACGGCGTGCACGAACCGGGCGAGACCGCGAACCAGGTCGCGGAGCGGATCGGCGCGCGGTACCGCGAGTGGAAGAACCGTTCGGCCGAGTCGTCGGCCGAAGACGCGCTCGTGACCGCCTACGCGCGTGGGCGCTACGACGCGGCGAGTGACGGTTCGATGCTCACGTGGTGCACACCGCCGGCCGGCTGCTGTCCCGACTGTGCCGACAACGCGCTCGAACCGACCCGCAAGGGCGATACCTTCCCAACGGGTCAGACCTACCCGCCGGCCCATCCCGGGTGCCGCTGCGCGGTGACGAGCGTGGCGTCCGACGCCCTTGCGAGCGTCCCGCCGGGAGCGGAGTCGACCGGCTCGGCCTGAGAATCCGCTCGCGCGGCGCCCGGCGCGGTCATGGGTGCGGGGCCGCCGCCTAGCATGCGCCGAGATGCGGGTTCCCCCAGCCAACGAAGTACGGCGTCGCTCTCTCGGACTGCGGGCATGGTTGATCGGCGCGGTCGTGCTGATCATCGTGCTCCTGGCGAGCCTGCGCGGTCTGGCCGGCTTCTACACCAACTACCTGTGGTTCCACGAGGTCGGGTTCTCCGCGACTTGGCGTGGGCTCATCGCGGCGAAGCTCGTGCCGACGCTCGTGTTCAGCGCGTTCTTCTTCGTGCTCATGATCGTCAACCTGGTGATCGCCGATCGGCTCGCGCCGCGCACGCGGGCGATGGGCCCCGAGGACGAGATCGTCGAGCGCTACCGCTCGTACGTGGCGCCGTACTCGGGTCGGGTGCGCTTCGCGGTCTCTGCGTTCTTCGCGTTCGTCGTCGGGAGCGGTGTCTCGTCGCAGTGGGCCGACTGGATCCTGTTCCGGAACCACGTCTCGTTCGGGCAGCGCGATCCGCAGTTCCATCGCGACATCGGGTTCTACGTGTTCCAGCTGCCGTTCCTGCGCTTCGTCTCGCAGTGGCTGTTCGTGGCGTTCGTGCTCGTGCTGCTCGTCACCGCGGTCTTCCACTACGTCAACGGTGGGATCCGGCTCCAGACGCCCTTCCAGCGGGTCACGCCCCAGGTGAAGGCGCACCTCTCGGTGCTCCTCGCTCTCATGGCGGTCGTCAAGACCTGGCAGTACTTCCTGGCGCGCTTCGAGCTCGTGTTCTCGAATCGCGGCACCGTCGACGGCGCGACCTTCACCGACGTGAAGGCGCAGCTCCCGGCGCTGAACTTCCTGATGCTCATCTCGCTCGTCGCGGCGTTGCTGTTCATCGTCAACATCCGCCGGCGCGGTTGGGTGCTGCCGGTGATCGCGGTCGGCCTCTGGGGCTTCATCTCGATCGTCGTGGGCACGATCTACCCGGCGTACATCCAACGGTTCGAGGTCAAGCCGAACGAGTTCACGAAGGAAGCGCCGTACATCACCCGCAACATCGCGGCCACCCGCTACGCGTTCGGCATCGACCACATCAAGTCGCAGAGCTACGCGTACAAAGAGAACCTCACGCCCACGATCCTGAACGCGACGGCGAACAGGGCCACGCTCGACAACGCGCGCCTCTGGGATCCGGCGCAGCTGCAGCCCAACTTCCAGCAGAACCAGAAGTTCCGGCCCTACTTCACCTTCTCCGACATCGATCTCGATCGCTACCCGGTCGGTGACCAGAAGCTCGAGGTCGAGATCGCGATCCGCGAGCTCAACTCGGCGCAGCTCCCCAGCGCGACGTGGTTGAACCAGCACCTCGTCTACACGCACGGCTACGGCGCGGCCGCGGCGGCCGGTAACGCGGTCAACACCGACCAGACACCGCAGTACCTGCTCTCCGACATCCCGCCCACCGGCGACCTCACGGTCGACCAGCCGAGCGTGTACTACGGCGAAGACCTCAGCGGCTTCACCGTCGTCGACAGCAAGCAGGCCGAGAACCAGCCGACCGCGAGCCAGAACGACGCCACGACGCGCTACAAGGGAACCGGCGGCGTCGTCACGTCGAGCTTCCTGCGCAAGGCCGCGATCGCGCTCAACTTCGGGAGCTGGGACCTCTTCATCTCGCACCAGGTCGACGCGCACTCACGCGTCATGTTCCTGCGCGACGTGCACGACCGCGTGCAGAAGGCCGCACCGTTCCTGAAGCTCGACGCCGACCCTTACGCGGTCGTCATCGGCGGCAAGCTCGAGTGGGTGCTCGACGCGTACACGACCACGAATCGCTACCCGTACTCGCAGTCGCTCCACCCGGGCGGGCTGAGTGGTCGCAGCGGCCTCAACAACACGTTCAACTACGTGCGCAACTCCGTGAAGGTCACGGTCGACGCGTACAACGGCACGATCACCTACTACGTCGTCGACGAGCACGACCCGATCATCCGCGCGTACCGCAAGGCGTTCCCCGGGATGTTCACCTCGGGGTCGCAGGTCCCGCAGGAGCTGCGCGACCACTTCCGTTACCCGGAAGACCTCTTCCGTGCGCAGACCGAGCAGTACCAGCGCTACCACCTCGCGGGTGCGTCGGAGTTCTACCGGGCCGGGAACCTGTGGTCGGTCGCGCCGGCCGCGAACAGCGCCGACACGACCGGCACCACCTCGGTCACGAACGCGCCGGGCAACAACGGCGGGCGGAGCACGCAGCTGGCGACGACCGGCGATCGCATCAACCCGCTCTACCTGATGATGCAGCTGCCCGGGAAGCTCGGCGCGGCGCAAGGGCAGGAGTTCGTGCTCGAGCGCAGCTTCGTGCCCGCGGCCAACGCCAACGTGCTCACCGCGTTCATCGTGGCGCGCTCCGACGGCAAGAACTACGGGCAGCTCGTCCTGTACGACACGCCCGACAACCAGGACATCCCGTCGCCGTCGAAGGCGGCGACCAACATCGATTCGAACACCGACATCTCGAAGCAGCTGTCGCTGCTCGACCAGCACGGCTCGGCGGTCGTGCGCGGCGACGTGCAGCTCATCCCGATCGGCGACTCGATCCTCTACGTGCGACCGATCTACGTCGAGACCACCGAAGGTGCCGTCTTCCCGCGCTTCAAGTACGTGGCCGTCACCTACGGCGAGCGCTCGGTGCTCTCCGACTCGATCCCCGATGCCGTCAACACGCTCTTCGGCGCGGGCTCGAGCACCGGTGGTGGCACCCCCGGTGGCGGCACCACGACCCCGCCGCCCGTGACCGGCACCGTCGCCGACCTCCTCGCACGCGCCCAGGCGCAGTTCGACGCGGCGACCGCCGCACTGAAGCAGGGCGACCTCCTCGGCTACGCGAAGGCCGTCAAGGCCGCCCAGGACGACGTCGCCGCGGCGGTCAAGGCCCTCGCCTCGGCCGGCACCAAGACCACCACCACGACGGTGCCCGGATCGACCCCCACGACCGCGGCCGGGGCGACCACCACCGCGCCCGGCGCCACCACCACCACCACGACCGTGCCGCCCGCCTGAGGCACCCGCTCGGGCGCCCGCGCGCCCGTGGGAGCGCCGTTTGGTGGCCGCGAACGGGTTTGTTACTATCTCCGTAGTGGAAATTCCCGGGCCGCCAGTCGCCCCCCGCCCGGGAACCGTCCATTCGAAGAGACGGAGGACGGCCCATGGCCACCGGAATCGATCTCGGTAAGTACAAGCTCGGTTGGCACGACAACACGTCGGACTACGTCAACACGCCCAAGAAGGGCATCAACGAGCAGGTCGTGAAGGAGATCTCGCACGCCAAGTCGGAGCCCGAGTGGATGACGAAGTGGCGGCTCAGCGCATTGAAGCGCTTCGAGCGCAAGCCGATGCTCGACTGGTTCGCCACCAACATGCCGGACCTCGACTTCGACGACATCTACTACTACCTGAAGCCGACCGCCGGGCAGGTCTCCGACTGGGACATGTTGCCCGAGGAGATGAAGACCACCTACGAGCGGCTCGGCATCCCCGAGGCCGAGCGCAAGTTCCTCGCTGGCGTCACCGCGCAATACGAAAGCGAAGTTGTGTACCACAAGAACCGCGAGGATCTCGCCCGCCTGGGCGTGCTCTTCAGCGACATGGACACGGCCCTGCGCGAGTACCCGGAGATCGTGAAGCAGTACCTCGGCACCGTGATCCCGCCCGGCGACAACAAGTTCGCGGCCTTGAACAGCGCGGTCTGGTCGGGCGGGTCGTTCATCTACGTGCCGCCGGGCGTGCACGTCGACATGCCCCTCCAGGCGTACTTCCGCATCAACGCGGAGAATGCCGGGCAGTTCGAGCGCACGCTGATCATCGCCGACGAAGGCTCGTCGGTGCATTACGTGGAAGGGTGCTCGGCGCCGATCTGGTCGTCGGATTCGCTGCACTCGGCCGTCGTCGAGCTCATCGCCAAGCCCGGCGCGCGGATCCGTTACACGACCATCCAGAACTGGTCGCCGAACGTCTACAACCTCGTCACCAAGCGCGCCGTCGCCGAGACCGAGGCGACCGTCGAATGGATCGACGGCAACCTCGGCTCGAAGCTCACGATGAAGTACCCCGCGGTGGTGCTCACCGGCCCGAAGGCGCACGGCGAGGTGCTGTCGGTCGCGTACGCGGGTGCCGGGCAGCACCAGGACGCGGGCGCCAAGATGACCCACGTCGCTCCCGAGACCACGTCGATCATCGACTCGAAGTCGATCTCGAAGGACGGCGGGCGCACCACCTACCGCGGCCTCGTGAAGGTCGAGGAGGGCGCGCACGGCGTCAAGAGCCATGTGCGGTGCGACGCGCTCATCCTCGACGAGGACTCGCGCTCCGACACCTACCCGTACATGGAGATCGACGAGAAGGACGCGCAGATCGGTCACGAGGCCACTGTGTCGAAGGTCGGCGACGACCAGGTCTTCTACCTGATGTCGCGCGGTCTCACGGAGCAGCAGGCCACGGCCATGATCGTCAACGGGTTCATCGAGCCGATCACCAAGACGCTGCCGATGGAGTACGCGGTCGAGTTGTCGCGCCTCATCGAGCTCAACATGGAAGGCGCGGTCGGCTGATCCGATCGTTCTGACGACGATGCACCTGCTCTCACGATGACCACGGCGTTCACCCCCGACGCAGCGCGCGACCTCGGCGGCCCGGATTGGCTCGTCGAACGACGCCTGCGCGCGGTCGAGCGGTTGGCCGACGTGCAGTGGCCGAGCGCCGCCGAGGAGATCTGGCGCTACAGCCGCGTCGACGAGTTCGACCTCGACCGGTACCGGCCCGTCTCGCTCGCCGAGATCGGCCAACCTGGTGTCGAAGGTGCGCCCGGCGGTGGCCCGTGGGCGGCCGAGGTCGGCAAGGTGGGGGGCCTGCTCGTCGTACGCGACGGGCGCGTCGTGCACCACGAGCTCGACCCGGCGCTCGAGGCGGCCGGTGTGCGCGTGTGCGGTCTCGCGACCTGCGATCGTGACGACGAAGCGCGGCAGTACCTCGGCTCGTGCACCTCCGAGTCGGAAGACGCGTTCACCGTGCTCCACGACGCGTTCCTGCCCGGCGGCGCGCTCGTGTCGGTACCCGCCGGCGTGGTGGTGCCCGACCCGATCGTCGTCCTGCACTGGTGCGAGGGCGACGGCGAAGCGAGCTTCCCCCACACGCTGGTGGTCGCCGGCGACAACAGTGAGGTCACGGTGCTCGAGCGCACGGGCTCGCCGCAGTCGTCGCATCTCGTCGTCGGCGCGGTCGAGCTCGTCGTCGGCGACGCCGCCCGGGTCGCGTATCTCTCGGTGCAACAACACGGTGCGCAGACGTGGAGCATTGCGACGCAGCGGGCCCGCGTCGGCGCCGACGGTTCGCTGCGCTCGGCCGCGATCGCGCTGGGCGGCGAGTACGCCCGGCTGCGCAGCGAGTCGGTGCTCGCCGGACGCGGGGCGGAGAGCAACCTGCTCGCCGTCTACTTCGGCGACGGCACGCAGATGCTCGACTTCCGCACACTGCAGGATCACGCCGCGCCCAACACGCACAGCAATCTCCTCTTCAAGGGCGCGGTCGAAGACCAGGCCCGTTCGGTCTACTCCGGCATGATCCGCATCCGCG
>DAIQOP010000207.1:0-7017 GCA_036787815.1 Actinomycetota bacterium | reverse complement strand
ATGCGCGCGTCGATCGCCACGCCCGGGGTGTTCACACCGGTGATGCTGAACGGCCGCCTGCTCGCCGACGGTGGCCTGATGGACCCCGTCCCGATCGCGCCGACCGCGTCGACGCGGGCCGACGCGACGATCGCGGTCGACCTCGGCGGTGAGCGCAGTGGCGTTGCCGACGAGGCTCCGGAGCGCGAGACCGCGGAGGAGCGTCCGATCGACGAATGGGTCGATCGGTTCCGGCGTGGAGCGGCGCACGTGCTCGACCGCGAGATGGTCCGCGCGCTCACGAGCCGGTTCGGCGGCGAGTCGGCCTCGGCTCTCGAAGCCGCCGACGTCGCGGCGTCGGCCGGCGAGGCCTTCGAGGCATTGCCGGCCGGTCTCACCAAGTTCGACGTGATGAACCAGTCGCTCGAAGCGATGCAGAGCGTGCTCACCCGCTACCGGTTGGCAGGCAACCCGCCCGACGTCCTCGTGCGGATCCCCCGGGACGCGTGCCGCACGCTCGACTTCCACCGCGCGTCGGAGATGATCGAGCTCGGGCGCACCGTCGCGGTCGCCGCGCTCGACCGTTCGCGCCTCGGCGCCGCGTGACGCGACCGGGCCCGGGGTCTCCCCCGGGCCCGGACGTCGTTGCGGCGAACCGCGGGCGTCAGTGGCCGGTCGACGGATCGATCACCGCGCTCACCATGGAGACGCGGTCTGCGGGGAAGCCGCCGCAGCGCGCGTGCTCCATGATGATGTCGGTGTCCGGCGCCGAGTAGACGCAGTAGATTTTGTCGTCGGTGACGTAGCTGGTGAGCCAGGTGATGTCGGGCCCGAGGCTCGCGATCACCTGGTTCGACTTCTGCGAGATCGCCTTGAGCTCGTCGGCGCCGAGTGCTCCGGCCCCTGGCAGTTCGCGCTCGATGACATACTTCGGCATGGTGCCGACCCCCCTGGATTGGTAGGATACCTTCGGTACGTATGATGCATACCGACAGTACGAATGTCAACCGAAAGATCGCGCAGGGCGCCTCCACGCGGGCGAGCCTCCTCGCCGCGGGGCGCAAGCTCTTCGGCGACGCGGGGTTCGCGGACACCTCGATCGAGGAGATCGCGGCGTACGCCGGGGTCACCAAGGGTGCCCTCTACCACCACTTCGCCGGCAAGGATGCGCTGTTCCGGGCGGTCTACGAGCAGGTCAAGCGCGACCTCACCGACCAGGTCGCGCCGTCGTTCCTCAACCCGGCGCCCTTCGACGCGCTCGTCGAGGGGTGCCAGGCAACCCTCGACGCCAACCTCGACCCGGGGGTGCGCCGCATCGTCCTCTTCGACGGCCGGGCGGTGCTCGGCTGGGAGATCGCCCGGGAGATCGAGTCGCGCTATGGCGCGATCGTGCTGCGCGGCGCGCTGCGCAGCGCGATGAACGCCGGGGTGATCGAACGCCAACCCCTGGTTCCGCTCGCCCAGATGCTCAACGGCGCGCTCACCGAGGCTTGCCACCTGATCGCCGACGCCGACGACACCGAGCACGCGCGAGCCGAGGTCGGCGCCGTCGTCGTGCGCATCCTCGACGGGCTCCGCCCGCGGGGCTGACCGCCGGGGGCGTGTTACCTCGACCGGGCCCGGATCGTCAGTGCAGTGGCGGTAACCGAGCGGCGCGCCGGCGGCCGAGGGCCATCGCGGGAACCTCCACCAGGCGATAGCTCGACCACGCGACCAGCAGCGTGAACGGCAGGACGACGAGCGCGGTCTTCTCGAACCTGAACGATCCCGTCGAGTCGAACCAATGGTTGGTCACCCAGACGATCGCGCCGAAGTGCCACAGGTAGATGCCGTAACTGATGCGCCCCAATGCGACCATCGGCCGACTCCGAACCAGCGACGCCACCCAACCGCGCGCGTCGGGTTCGATCAACGGCACGACGACCCCACCCGCGGCAACGGTGAACGCGATCGGCACGTAGACCTGCCACCAGAATCCGTGGGGCTCGTGCCACGCCACCGCCACGACGACGACCGAGCACCACGTGGCGATCCCGCCCGCGACCCACGGGCCCGGGCGCGGCCAGCGGCGCCGCTGCGTGCGCGCGACCGCCGCCGCCATCCCGACCGCGAACGGAGCGAGGTACTGCGGCAGCACGCGCACCCACAATGGTCCGCCCTCGGCCGTCCACATCGTGGCGAGCACGCCGACCGCGACGAGGACCACCAGGCCGATCCATTCCACACGCGGAAGTGGGTACCGCCGGGCGCCTCCGGTGATCAGCGCCGCGTACAAGGGAAGGAACGCGTAGAACGAGACCTCGACGACGAGCGACCAACCCTGCGCGAGCCCGGGGCTCGTGGGCGTGTGCGGGTGGAAGTAGCTGTCGACGAGCAGCGCGGTGCTGACGCCCGACGACCAGTTCGGGAAGCGCCACGTCGGCGTGATCAGCCACGGCACGACGACGAGCACCACCCAGTACGCGGGATAGATGCGAAGGAACCGGCGGCGAACATAGACGCCGACGGGCACCCGACCGGGCCCCGCGTGCGCGCGGGCGAACGGCGTGTAGAGCAGGAAGCCCGACAGCACGAAGAAGATCCACACACCCACGTTGAGCTGCAGGAACGCCGTGCCCAGCCATCCGGCCCTGAACGCGCCGGTGAGGACCGCGAGATGGAAGCCGACGACGGCGAGCGCCGCGCCGGCCCTCAGTCCCTCGAGCGCGTCGAGCTTCGAACCGCTGACCGTCGCGCTCGCGTGCGGCGTCAGGGAGCCCACGTGCGGTCCATGAGAGAACTGTAGAAGCCCCGCTCCCGGTGCCGGAGGCTCAAGTAGGGCTGGGGGGTGCCGATCCGACTCTCGGCAGTACTGGTCGAGGCCAGCACATATCGGACGGGCGACAGGTAGGCAGGAGAGTCCGTGCCGATCATGGTCACGGAGGCAACCAAGCTCGCGGTGCCGCTGGAAGGGCTGGGTATCCCGGCCGCGCTGGTGACGCCGACGCTCGACGTCGTGGCGCGCAACGCCCTCTGGCGGGGCGACCTCGCGTTCAGCGATGCCGTGTTGCACGCGCCGACGCTGCGCGCATTGATCGCCGCGGCCGCCACCGCGGGAACCCCGCGTCGGATCGGCGTCGAGGTCGAGGGTCGGCACGTCGACGTCAGCATCGGGCCGGTCGCTGGAGAGAGCCTGGTCGTCGTGGCTGTCGTCGGCGCCGGCGGACCGGACGCGCTCGGAGCGCGTGACCCGCTCACGGGCATGCTCAACGCCGACGGCTTCGCCGCCGTGCTCACGCCGTATCTGCGTTCACTCGAGGCGCAGGTACCGGTGCTGCTCATCGACCTCGACGGCTTCTTCTTCGCCAACGCGGTGTGGGGCCGGCCGGTGGGCGACCGACTCGTGGCGGCCGCGGTCTCTCGCATCCGGCAGGTGTTCGGGCGCGCCGACGTGTTCGCCCGGGTCGGACCCGACCACTTCGTCGTCGCGTGCCCGAGCCGCACGGTCGACGACGCGTGCTCGACGGCGAGGGAGCTCATCGCGCTGCTCGACGAGCCGTTCGATCTCGACGGTCAGTCCGTCCGCATCGGCTGCCACGTCGGCGTGGCGATCGGTCATCCCGGCGACGATCCCATCGGCGTCGTCCGCCGCGCCCACGTCGCGTTCGTCCGCACCCTCATGTCGGGCACGCGACTGCGCGTGTACGACCCCGAGATGCACACGAGCGTCGTCGACGAGATGCTGCTCTACCAGGAGTTGCGCAGGGCGCTCACCGAACGCCAGCAATTGCGCGTGTTCTACCAGCCGCAGATCGCGCTGCCGAGCGGCCGCATCGTCGGCGTCGAAGCCCTCGTCCGTTGGGAGCACCCCACGAGAGGGCTGCTCACGGCGGCGCAATTCCTGCCCGACGCGGCGCGCTTCGGATTGGTCCACGACCTCGACGCGTGGGTCATGCAGCAGGCGTGCAGCCAGCTGCGCCGCTGGCGCGACACCGTGCCGACCGCCCGCGACCTGGTGGTCGCAGTGAACGTCACCGCCGACGAGCTCGTTCGCTCCGACGGCGTCGAGCGCATCCGCCAGGCCATCCGGCACCACAACCTGCCGGCGGAGGCACTCGAGATCGAGCTCACCGAGGACAGCATCCTCGGCGACCTCGACCAGCTCGCGACCCGGGTCGACACCCTGCGCCGCTCCGGTGTGCGCGTCGCGATCGACGACGTCGGTTCGGGCTACGCCTCGCTGCTCAGCCTGTCGCGGTTGCCGGTCGACACCCTCAAGATCGAAGGCGCGTTCATCCGGGGCCTGGGCAAGGACCCGACGAGCAGCGCCATCGTCACGGCGATCATCTCGATCGCGCGCACGATCGATGCCACCACCGTCGCGGAGGGCATCGAGACCCAAGCGCAGCTCGACGCCGTCATCGCGCTGGGCGCCGACCGGGTCCAGGGCCACTACCTCACCCGCGCGCTCAGCCCGCGAGAAGCCGGGCAACTCCTCGCCGATCCCGGCGCGTCAGGTGCGCCGATGCTCCTCCACCGCGAGCCCGACGAGTAACGGGGGCGCCAACGTCGCGGAGAGGCCGATCCGGTCGCGCCGGCAGCCTCATCGGTGAGTTGCGCGGCCCGGAGCGGTCGTCTCAGGTGTGCACCCGATCCTCGTCGTCGACGGCTCGATCACCCCGGCCGCGGTCGCGGCACTCTGCGATCGCGTCACGGTCGTGTCGCGGCTCGCGGCCGGCGAACCCGTCGTCTGCGACGTCAGCGCGCTCGTCGACCCGAGCGCGCTCGCGCTCGACACGCTCGTGCGACTCCAACTCGTGGCGCGACGGTCGGGCACCTCGATCTGCCTGCGCGATGCCCCACCGGCGCTCGTCGACCTGCTCGCCCTGGCCGGGTTGACCGCGCTCCTACCGGTCGTCGACCGGTCAGGCATCGACGGCCGATCCGGGGTCGACGGCCGATTCGGGGTCGATCCGGATCGGCAGATCGAAGAGCGGGAACAGGCTGGGATCGACGAAGAAGTCGATTCCCGCGAGGCGCGTGCCTGAGATCCGTGGCACGTGGATCGCCCACGCGTCGTATCCGCCGTCGGGGTTGCCGCGCCACTGCGCGAAGCCCGGCACGCCGTTCACGTCGACGGCGACGTAGCGAGACCCTCGGCACCCGCTCCCCGGTCCGCGCAGCCAAGTACCGAACTCGTCGGCACCGCGCAACCACAGCGGGTAGGGCGGCATCGACATCGTGGCGTCTTCGTGCAAGAGGCTCACGAGCGCGTCGATGTCGAAGCGCTCGAACGCATCGACATACCGCGCGAGCAGCTCGCGACGGGCGTCGTCGATCGGTGGCGCTCCGGTGCCCATCGACTCGCCGCGATCGGCCAACGTCGACCGGGCGCGCTGGAGCGCGCTGTTCACCGACACCACCGTCGTGTCGAGCAGCTCCGCGACCTCGTTCGCCTTCCACTTCAGCACTTCGCGCAGGATCAGCACCGCGCGTTGGCGCGCGGGAAGGTATTGCAGCGCGGTGACGAACGCGAGCCGCACCGACTCCCGCATCTCCGCTTCCTCGGCCGGGTTGCCGACGGCGGAGACGATGCGCCGGTCGGGAATCGGTTGTATCCACGTGCTCTCGGCCACCGGCGGGTCGACGTGCCCGTCGGCCCGACCGAGCTCGGTGACGTCGATCGGCATGGCGCGCCGGCGGCGACCCTTCAGCATGTCGAAGCACACGTTGCTCGCAATGCGATAGAGCCACGAACGCACGGCGGCGCGACCCTCGAAGCCGTCGGCACCGCGCCACGCGCGCACCAGAGTCTCCTGTACGGCGTCGTCGGCCTCGAACGGCGAGCCGAGCATGCGGTAGCAGAAGGCGGTGAGCTCGGGCCGGTGCTGTTCGAACCCGAGCTCGACCAGGGCGGGGTCGAGTCTCGCGGTGCCGGTCATGCGGGGCTGCTCCTCGAGTCGCTCGGCGACGGGATGATCGTAGGACCGCTCGGCGACGGGATGGCCGAACGGATCTCGGAGGTTGGACCGCCGGGCCACCCGAAACTCATCGGCGGCGCCGCGACACCGCCAACGCCCGGCCAACCGCCGGCCTAGCTCGACGCGTGCACAAGATCCAGATGGAGGTAGAAGAAGTCGCGCGTCTTGTCGAGGATCTGGGCGCGGTGGGCCAGGTAGGGAACGTGGCCGTCACCGGGCCAGGTCACGAGCTTCGCGACGAGACCGGCCGCCTTCGCCGATTGCACCGTGGCCTGCGCCCACGCGTACGGCACGAGGGGGTCGGCGGTCCCGTGGAAGAGGAGGGCGGGTGCACCGTCGGCTCCGGGGGTGGTGCCGATCGCCGCGCCGGAGAGCGACTGCACCGCCTCGGCCGCGGAGGAGAACCCCTGGTGATCGCCCGGCCCCGGGTCGGCCGCGTTGTAGCCGACGTTGAGCGCCGTGATCGCTCCCGCCGACGACCCGCCGATCGCGATGCGCGTGGGGTCGATCCCGTACTTCGTCGCCCGTGATCGGAGGAACCGCACCGCGGTCTGCGCGTCCTGCATCGCCTGAACGATCCCGACGAGGCACGACTCGGTGATCGCGCCGACACATCCCACCGGCGCGAGCCGGTAGTTGATCGACACGTTGACGTACCCCTTGCGCGCGAACTGGTCGGACTCGTCGAGCAGCTCCGGCGACGTCTTGTCGCCGCCCGAGAAGCCACCGCCGTGCACCCACACGATCGCGGGCCGCGACGTCACCGTGTCGCCCTTGGGCGTGTGCAGGTCGAGCTTCAACGTCACCAAGGTCGCGGTCTGGTCGACGGCGGTGCCGTAGGTGATGTCGGTCGTCGTCTTCACCGCGGAGAAGATGTCGTCGCGGTAGCGCACTCCGGTCGTGCGCACCTGGGTGGACGCGCCCGCGGGCGCGACCCCCGCGACGACCACCACGACGACGGCAACCAGCAGACGACGCACCATCTCGCACCCCCCGGGTCGAGCCGCAATTGTGGCATTCGCGGCCCTCATCGGCGGGCGCGCGGTTCAAGCCGGTTGCCGTGCCGGCGTCTTCGGCA
>DAIQOP010000206.1:1775-7051 GCA_036787815.1 Actinomycetota bacterium | reverse complement strand
ATTGCCACTATCAGTGCCTGCAAAAATATCCGACGCATCACCCGCGCCCCCGGCGGGTGCCTCGCGCATCGCGAACTCGACGGGGGTCGTCGAGGGGCGACGATGGATCCTCGCCTCCGCGAGCCGTTCGAGCGCTTCGTCCCACGCACCGGTGACGCGCTCGCGGCCGGTCGGCGCGTGACGGCGTCGGAAGCGCCGCAGTGCCTTCGACCCGGCGATCACCGACGCGAACGTGAGCAGGGCACCGATCACCAGAGCCAGCGTGCCGAGCAGGAAGCGGAGCACCGCCGATCCCGCCGACCGGTGCGAGCGCCCGGGGCCGCCGCCGGTCTCGACGCCGTTCAGCCGCTGCAGGCTGTTCGGTGTCGTCGAGCGCGAGCCCGCCGCGGTCGTGGGTGTCACCACGTTTCCCGGTCGAGTGGTGGGCGGGGTCGGTGTGGTCGTGCCGGTTCCGGTCTGGGTGTAGTTGCCGGGCGTCGGGTCGAAGCGGCCGGGTGTCGGCTCGAAGCGCACCCAACCGAGCCCGGCAAAGTCGACCTCCGGCCACGCGTGCGCGTTCTGCGTGGTGACGTGGTACACGCCGGCGGAGTCGGGGTTCCCGGTGGTGAAGCCGACGGCGACGCGGGTGGGGAGGCCGATCGATCGCGCCATCGCCGCAAACGCGCTCGAGAACTGCTCGCAGAATCCGGCCTTCGAGTTGAAGAGGAAATCGACGAGCGCCTGATCGGAGTGGCCCTTCGGCACCGACAGGCTGTACTTGAACGCGCCGCCGCGCAGGTAGTTCTGGAGCGCGAGCGCCTGCGCGTAGGGAGTGTGGGCGTCGCGCGTGACCTCGAGGGCGAGCGCACCGACGCGGGCGGGGAACCCGGCCGGGAGCGCGAGATCGGCGGTGGCCGCGACTCCGGTGGCCACCCGTGCTCCCGCGATCTCCCGGGGTGTCGGTGCCGGGTCGTCGGAGGTCACGTCGTACGTCGAGTTGATCGCGTCGGTGCGGCGGATGATCACGGTGTCGGAGCCGGGGAGCACCCGGGCGCCGGGCAGGTCGACCGAGGTCGGTCGGTACGCGACCGGGATCCACGGGCCCGCGAGCGCCGTCGTGTTGAAGCGGGCGTCGATGGCGACGGTCGTGCCGGTCGAGCCGGGTGACGATCCCAGCGTGTCGATCGGCTGGCTCTGCGTCTCCGCGATGCCCCAGACCTGGCCGTCGAACTCGTCGAGACCCGCGATGCGCCAGTAGGTCGGGCGGTTCGACTCGACGGTGAACAGCTCCTGCGCCGGGCTCTCCTTGAGGCGGTCGCGGATGTCGACGAGTGGAGTGACGACCACGAGGCTTCCGGGCCCACGCGCGGTGCCGCCGAGTCGGTGGTAGTCGATGAGCGGTGTGCTGCGCGCGCCGGGCAACGTCGGCCCGGCGACGAGCGCGGCCGAGATCGCGACCACCGTGGCCGCGACCGCGCCGGCGATCGGCAGCGCGACGCGGGTCGGACCGGCCTGGAAGCGCGCCCGGCGATCGGTGAGCGCGGCGCGTTGCTGCGCGAGGAGGAAGCACGCGACTCCTGCGCCGAACGCCGCGGTCGTGGCGGCGTGCGAGCCCTTGCCGAGCGCCGAGACGGTGACGAAGACCGTGAGCGGCGCGACGAGCGGCGCCAGCGAACCCGACAACCGCGTGGCGCACGCGTACGCGACCGCACCCATCGTCCACGCCGCGAGCACCGCGAGCAGCAGCGCGCTGCCGACGGGCCTCACGGGAACCGCCGCGCTGTGCAGCACGTGCGCCATCTGCGAGAGGTCGTGCCTGAAGCCGGAGACAGAGGTGGGGGTGGGGACACCCGCGACCGTCGTTCCCGGTTCGCTCGCCTCGAGCCCGGCCAGCGCGCCGCCGAGGACGAGGGCGACGATCGTGAGGGGCGTGCGCCGTCCCCATCGGTCGCAGGCGGCGCCGAGCGCGACGGCGGCGACCGCGGCGAGCTCGCACGGCACCAGCCAACCCCACCCGCCGAACACGCGGGCGAGGCAGAGCGTCGTGGCGCCGCTCAGGACGCCGACGGCGACGAGAGTCGAGCGTGATTGCGGCTGCGTTGCCAACGGATCACCGCTTCGTTCCATGCGATGGGAAAGGGATGTTCGGGCGTGACGGTGACCGCGAGCGGCACCGTGCGCCGGGTCGTGAGCGTCGGCGGCAGCCCGCCTTCGGGCCGCGTGACCACGACGGCGAGCATGCTCCCGCGACGCGTGAGGCGCTCGAGCACGAGCAGGTCGCCGTCGCGCGGTCGTCCGAGCACCGCGACCACCGCCGACGGTCTCGCGCTGCCCGGCGCGAGTCGCGGAGCATCGGAAGGCTCGATCACCGCGAGCTCGTCCATGATCGACGCGACGTGACGGCGTCCGCGTCGGCCGAGCCGCTCACCGTTGGTCGTCCGCACCTCGAAGCGGCGTTGGTCGCGTTCGAGGCTCGCGACGATCGACGCCACCGCTTCCACGGCGAGCTCGAACGACGTGCGGTCGTGGGCCGCCGAGCGCACGTCGAGCAGAACGAGCAGGGGAGCGCGCCGCCGGCTCTCGTCCTGGCGGATCATCAGCCGTTGGTGGCGCGCCGTCGACTTCCAGTGCACCCGTCGGAGATCGTCGCCCGACGCGTACTCGCGCAGCATCAGGAACTCGCCGGTCACGTCGAGGCGTCCGACGACGCGCCGGTCGTCGGAATCGAGATCCTCGCCGCCGCCCTCGGGGAGAGGCATGACCTCGTGCACCCGCGGCTGCACGATCACCTCGTCGAGCCCCGCGGCGCGCCAGGTTCGGCTCGACAGGCCGAAGGGATCGCCGACCGACGCGCGCAGCGGCCCGATCTCGAAGCGGCCGCGCCGTTGCGTGGGCACGCGGTAGGCCGCGCGTGCGGTCGTTCCGGGTGCGAGCGGCGGGAGCAGGAAGCGCGCGTGGCGGCGACCGCCGTCGAACGCGTCGGTGAGCGTGAGGAACGGCGTCGAGCGGGTGCCGCTCGACTCCACCGTGAGGTCGACGCGCCCGTCGATCCCGACCTGGAGCCGGCGCACGACGTGACGGGTCGCCGAGAGCTCGACCGTGCGGGTGGAGGTCCACACGACGGCGCCCAGCAACGCGAGCAGCGCGGCCGTCGCCAGCACCCACAACTGCTCGAGGCCGAGCAGCCGCCCACCGGCCACGAGCCCGATCGACCCCCCGAGCAGCGACCACCCCCGATGGGTCAGCACGGGAGCGAGCGTTCCGGCACGAGCAAGCGAATCAGATCGCTCGTGTGCCGGGGATGGGGACGGAGTCGAGGACGCCGCGGACGACCTCGAAGGTCTCGACTCCGCGCATTTGCGCTTCGGGGGAGAGGACGAGGCGGTGCTCGAGCACGATCGGTGCGAGCGTCTTCACGTCGTCGGGGACGACGTAGCTGCGGCCGATGCTCGCAGCGAGCGCGCGCGACGCGCGCTGGATGGCGAGCGCGCCGCGAGGGCTCGCGCCGAGCAGGAGGTCGCGGTGTCGCCGGGTCGCGTCGGCGATGTCGACGATGTAGCGGCGCACCTCCGGCGCGACGTGCAGGCGCGCGATGCGACGCGACCACATGGTGATCGTGTCGGCGTCCGCGACCTGGTCGAGCAGCTCCGGTGCGATGTCGGTGTCGCCCTGCGAATCGAGGAGCGCGAGCTCCGCGTCGCGGTCGGGGTAGCCGATGCGCAGGCGCATCAGGAACCGGTCGAGCTGGGCCTCGGGCAGGGGATAGGTACCTTCGAGCTCGATCGGGTTCTGCGTCGCGATCACCATGAACGGCGACTCGAGCCGGTGCGTGCGCGCGTCGACCGTGACCTGCCGTTCCTCCATCGATTCGAGCAACGCCGACTGCGTCTTCGGCGACGCGCGGTTGATCTCGTCGGCGAGGACGATGTTGGCGAACACCGGGCCGGGCCGGAACTCGAAGTCGCTGTTGTTGCGGTTCCAGATCGACGCACCGGTGACGTCGCTCGGGAGGAGGTCGGGGGTGAACTGGATGCGCTGCCACGATCCGCCCGTGGCGCGGGCGAGCGCCTTCGCGAGCGACGTCTTGCCGACACCCGGGACGTCCTCGATGAGCAGGTGGCCCTCCGCGAAGAGGCACACGAGCGCGAGGTGCACGGCGCGGCGCTTGCCGAGCAGCACGCGCTCGACCTGCGCGACGAGTGCGTCGAACACATCGCGGAAGGTCTCCTCCGCGCTGGGTGCCGCTTGGGCCACGGGTGCTCCTTTGCCGGTGCTCCGTTTGCCCGATGCCCCACCGGGCGACGGTGCCGGAAAACGGGCCTCCGGTAGTGACACGCTACCGTGCCCCGCAATGGTTCAGACCTCGGGCGCGTTGCCGATGCGGGCGTTCGCCCGGGCCGCGATCCGCGTCGTGCTCACCCCGCCGCTCTGGGGCGTCGCCGTACGCCAGCTGGTCGCGGCCAGCCCTCCCGGCTGGTGGAAGCGGGCCCCGTTCGTGCCCCGCCCCGACCGTGCCTACCTGCGGTTCCGCACCGAGACCGCGTACGGCCCCGGGGCGAGGCCTGGCCGCGACGACCTCGTGGCATACCTGCGTTGGTGCAAGGAGCGATCCCGGTAAGCTGCGCCAGTCGTTTCGGGAGGTTTCGGCTTGGGAAGAGCACTGATGCTCAACGCCAGCTTCGAGCCCCTGTGCGTCGTGTCGGCCCGCCGGGCGGTCGTGCTCGTGCTGAAGGAGAAGGCCGAGATCGTCCACCGCAACGGTGCCGAGTTCCGCGCCGAGCGGATGGCCGTCCCGGTGCCGTCGGTGATCCGCCTGCGGCACTACGTGCGGGTGCCGTACCGCAGCGTCGTGCCGCTGTCGCGCCGGGCGGTGTTCGCCCGCGACGGTCACCGTTGCCAGTACTGCGGACGGCCGGCCGAGAACCTCGACCACGTGATGCCTCGGTCGCGGGGTGGCCAGCACGTCTGGGAGAACGTGGTCGCTTCGTGCCGTGCGTGCAACGCCCGCAAGGAGGATCGGCTCCTGCACGAGTCCGATCTCGTCCTGCGGTGCGTGCCGGTGATGCCGCACGCCACCGTCTGGCTCGTTGCCGCCGTCGGGCGCGTCGACCCGTCGTGGGAGGCCTACCTCGGCCCGTCGGGTGAGGAAGAAGCCGTCAGCGCGTAGTCCTCTGGGCTGAAGAGCGTGCGACCGCTCGAGCGTCGCGCCCTCGGCGGGAGCTGTCCTTCTTCGCTCACTACTTCACGACCCGAGGCGACTTCGTCACCCGGCTCGTTCGGGCGTTCGCTGGCGAGCT
>DAIQOP010000206.1:0-1675 GCA_036787815.1 Actinomycetota bacterium | reverse complement strand
AGAGTGGGGCAAGTTGGTTGACTGGGGGTGAATAGTGGGTTAGGGTGGCGCCTGGTGGAGGGAAGTGGGTTTCCGGGCTGCGGAAGCCCCGAATGCGGAGGCACGGGGTGGAGCGCGATTCATGTTCCTGGGCGAGCACCAGCACAACCTCGACGCCAAGGGCCGCATCACGCTCCCCGCGCGGTTTCGCGAGCTGCTCGGGACCGACGCCGTGCTCTCCCGTGGGAAGGACGGGTGTCTCTCGCTGCACCGACGTGAGGAATGGGAAGTGATCGCGGCCGGCCAGCGCGAGCTGATGAAGCGGGGAGCGCAGGAGCGCACGATGGCGCGCTCGTTCTTCGCCGGCGCGACACCGGTTGCGCCCGATGCCCAGGGTCGGATCGCCATCCCGCCCTCCCTGCGAACGTACGCCCATCTCGAGAAGGGCGTCGTGGTCAGCGGAGTTTACGACTACGTCGAGATCTGGGACGCGGAGCGGTTCCGCGAAGTGGAAGGCGAGGGCGCGGCCGCGCTGTCGTCGGGAGCCGTCGACGACTTCGGGCTCTAACGAGCTCCGGCGACGTCACGGCACGGGTGCGTGGCCCGGCCACGCCATTGACATCACGACGGTCCCTCGATCCGGGTCCGTCTCCAGCCCCTCGACTGGCGCGGTTGTTGGCCCCTACTCCGCCCGCTTTCAGCCGTAGCCACGACCGGGGGAGACATCCCGGCGGGCGCCTGCCGCTCGGGGGGCTGGAGAAGGATCCGGCGCGACGGCCCGGCGGCACGGCGGCGAGGGGATCGACGTGAAGGGTCAGTTCGACCATGTCCCGGTGATGGGGCGGGAGATCGTCGAATTGCTCCTCCCCGTCCCCACCGGTCTGGTCGTGGACGCGACGGTGGGCGGCGGTGGCCATGCCGCACTGCTTCTCCGGGCGCGCCCCGACATCCGGCTCCTCGGAATCGATCGTGACGCCGACGCCGTCTCCGCCGCCCGAGATCGGCTCGCCGAGTTCGGTGACCGGGTGCAGGTGGTGCAAGGACGATTCGGGGAGCTCCGGGAGATTCTCTCGGAGCGTGATGAGGGGAACGTGATCGCGGTGCTCTTCGATCTCGGTGTCAGCAGCGCGCAACTCGACCGCCCCGAGAGGGGCTTCTCCTACCGCTTCGACGCGCCGCTCGACATGCGCATGGACTCGTCCCAGTCGTTGACGGCGGCCGAGGTGGTCAACGAGTACGACGAAGGGCGCCTCGCCCGGGTGATCTCGCGCTTCGGCGAGGAACGCTTCGCGAACCGCGTCGCCGCGGCGATCGTCGCGGCCCGGCCGATCCACGGCACTCGGGAGCTCGCCGAGATCGTGAAGACGGCGATCCCGGCCGCGACCCGCCGGCGCGGGCCACACCCGGCCCGGCGCACCTTCCAGGCGATCCGCATGGAGGTCAACCAGGAGCTGCCCGACCTCGCCGCCGGTCTCGACGACGCAGTGCACCTCGTCGGTCCCGGCGGGCGCGTCGCCGTGCTGGCGTACCACTCGCTGGAAGACCGCATCGTGAAGGAGCAGTTCGTCGCGGCGAGCAGCCGGCCGGAGCTGCCGGCGCGCCTTCCGGTGCGCGACACGCGACCTCCCGCTCCGTTCCGGCTGCTGTCGAGGCGCGCCGTGCGCCCGATGCCCCAAGAGGTCGAGGCCAACCCGCG
>DAIQOP010000205.1:0-7064 GCA_036787815.1 Actinomycetota bacterium | reverse complement strand
ACGACGGTCGCGGCCCCGTACAGCGCCGGCAGATCGACGGGAACCACCTGACCGAGCACCAACGCGCCCGCGGGCGCGTCGACCGTGACGATGTGCCCGCCGGCGAGCACCAGCGGCAGCCCGGCTGCCGCCGCGGCGCGAGCCAGGGTCGGCACATCCTTGCGGGGCTCGAGGTTGCCCACGTGCAGCACGAACTGCCCCGGCAGCGAGTACCGCTCCCGAACCGCCGCGACCGCAACGGCTGACGGCGGCGCGAAGCCCGGTCCGGGCGCTTCGAGCACGACCGTCGAGTCGCGCCCGAAGCGCGCCCGCACCCGTTCGGCCGTGAACGCCGACACCGCGATCACGGCGTCGGCGCGGCGAATCGATCGTCGCGTGGTGATCTGCTTCCCGACCCGGCGGGCCAAGCCGAACGCGCTGGGCTCGTCGAAGAGTGAGAGATCGTGCACGGTCGTGACCGACGGGGCCCCGGGCCGTACCGGGAGGTCGACATCGAGGCCGTGGACGAGATCGGCCGGACCCGTGGACCGCAACGACTCGATCGTTCGGCGCACGCCGTCGCAGTCACGGCGCACGATGCGGCCGACTTCGGCGGGGACCTCCCCGATCGCCCGCTGTTGCACCACCGCGGTGAGCGACGCGTCGATCTCGGCCGGCATCGCGCGGAGCAGCTCCCGGCAGTACGTCTGCACGCCGCTGCCGCCCGCGTGGAGCGCGAGCGCGTTCAGGACGATGTGCGGTCGCACGTCACGACGATTCCGAGCAGTAACCAGAAGAAGAAGTCCGACGGGAAGATCTCGAAGTAGGTCGCGACGAAGCAGGCCGCGATCACTCCGAGAATGTGCGCGCTCAAACCCTCGGCGAGCGCCTGATCTCGACCGTGGAGGCGCGTCGCGGCCGAGCGTGCGGTGAGCAGTGATGCAATCAGCAAGAAGACGAAGAAGAAGAGACCGAGCACACCGAGCTCGTAGTTGGTCTTGAAGTACTGGTTGTCGGGTTGGTAGGCGTTGCCGGTCAGCTTCAGGATCTGCTCGACCTTCGCGCCGGCCGATCCGGTGGTGCCGATGCCGTGGCCGATCGGGTCGAAGATCGTCGAGATGTTGTCGGTCCAGCTCTGCGAGCGCTGGTTGAAGCTCGAAGAGCCGAGCGCAGGGGTCGCGTACTGACCGGGGATGAAGAGCAGGAGCAGGAGCACGATCGGCACACCGAGGAACAACGCCCGGTAGCGGGTGAACGCGAGGTACAACAGCCCGAGGGCGACGACGAGATACGCGCCCCGCACGAACGAGAACAGGAGGCCCGCGGTGACGATCGGCAGCGTCGAGAAGAAGAGGATGCTGCGCAGCCGGCGGGGCTCGTGCAACGAGATCGACGTGCCGAGGACGATCACCAGCGCGAGGTAGAAGCCGAAGTCGAAGGGGAGGCGGAAGGTCGAGAACGACCGGAGGAAGTGCCCGGTGAACCGGACCGTCGTGTTGTAGTTGTAACCGAGGCTCACCAACCGGCCGGCCCCGACCACCTGCTGCGCCAGACCGACCACCGCGGTGATGACCGCGTTCGCCATCAGGATCGTGACGACGGAATCGCGCTCGCGGGCGTTGAGCGGGCACAGCCACACCACCACCGCCATCAGCGCCCAGAAGAACCCGATCTTCAACCCGACCTCGGCCTGGGTGCCCCGCACCACCGCGGCCGAGACGCAGGCGACGGCCAGGTACGCGAGGAAGGGCTGCACGACGCGGGGCATCGGGTAGCGCGGACGCGGCTTCGCGACGACGCTCAACACCGTCCACAGCAGCGTGTAGACGGCGAGTGCCTCCTTCCAGCCGGACGGGATCGGGAGGATGGCGTCGAGACCCCAGTACGGCACCGACGCGACGAGCAGGAGCACGCCCCGCTGCGGCCGCTGGGCGATCGCGAGCCCGACCGGCGCGGCCAGGAGCGCGACCAGCAGCAGGGACGCGTGCGCGAGGAATTGATCCATGAACGGGTCGTAGAGCGTTCCCGGCAGGATCAGGGCACCGGCGCCGTACACCGTGAGCGCGGCCGCGACCACGGCCGCGATCAGGAGCCGGCGGCGCTGCGCGCCCAACTTCGGGATCGACGGCGCGAGCATGGCCACCGCAGGGTACCGCCGAGACACGCGGCCCAGCGTGCACCGAACGCGCAAAGTCGGCGCTTACACTCCCCGCCGTGGACCTCACGGATCATCTGCGCGTCCTGCGCTCCAACTGGTGGAAGGTCCTGGTCGCGGCACTGTTCGTGGGGGCCCTGAGCTACGGGTACAGCGCGAGCCAGTCGAAGGTGTACGCGGCCGATCAGCTCTTGAGCGTCGCCAGCCAGGACGTCACGAGCTCCCAGACGGTGGACCCCAACCAGATCGACTTCCGGGCGTCGTTCTACGCCGCCGTCGGCAACACCCCCGGCATCGCCGACGAAGCGCGGAAGAAGGAGAAGCTCGCGCTGACGACCGACGACATCCAGTCGCAGGTCGACGTCTCGACCACCGCCACGACCGGCATCCTCAAGGTGAGCGCGACCGGGAGCGACCCCGCGCAGGCGATCGCGATCGCCACCGGTGTCTCGGCCGCCCTGAAAGACTTCGTCGCCGCGCAGCAGGATGCCGAGCTCAACGCACAGAAGGCGAGCCTCCAATCGGCGATCGACGGCTTCCAGGCCGCGCTCCGCACGCCGAACGTGGCAAACAACTCCGAGCTGAAGATCTTCGTGCAGCAGCAGCTCACCACCGCCCAGCAGACCTACCTCACGCTGCGGGTTTCCGGCTTCCAGGTCGCGCCGCTCACGCAGCCGATCGCCAAAACCGGCCCGGTCTCCCCGCACCCGAAGAAGGCCGGGCTCCTCGGGTTCCTCGTCGCTCTCGTGTTCGTGGGCGAAGGCCTCGTCGTGGTGCGCGCCTTCGGCGACCGCTTCGCCCGTACCAACGACGTCGAGCAGATCACCAACTTCACCGGGCTCCCCGTGCTCGCGATGGTCCCGCGCGGTCGGGGGCCCGACGTCGTCGAAGCGTTCCGAACACTCCGGACGAACCTCATGTTCCTCGAAGGCGCCGGGCGGCCGCGCACCATCGCGATCGTGAGCCCGAACCCCGGTGCCGGCAAGTCGTTCGCGGCCGTGCACCTCGCGGAGTCGGCGGTCGCGGTCGACGCGACGGTCGTGCTGATCGACGCCGATCTGCGCCGGCCGGTCCTGCACTCGCGGCTCCGCTGCGACCGCGAGCCCGGCCTCAGCAACGCGTTGCGGGGCAGCGATCTCCAGTCGGCGTTGCACCGGGTCGAGGGCATTCCCAACCTCAAGCTCATCCCGAGCGGCTCGGCCGTGAACGACACGGTCGGCGTGCTCGGGGGCCGGGCCTTCCGCCACGTGCTCGATTCGCTCGACTCCGCGGAGCTCGTCGTCGTCGACACTCCTCCCGGCGCGGTGTACGCCGACGCGCTGGCGGTCGCGGCGCAGTGCGACGCGACACTGCTCGTGCTGGACGCCAAGTCGACGCGGCGGCGGGCGGCGCGCACGCTCATCGACTCCCTCGAGCGCACCGGCGCGACGCTCATCGGCGTGGTGGTGAACAACGCGCAGGTCAGCCGGCGCGACACCTACGAACGGGCCTGAAAGTTCCTTCCCACTTCGCTCCGGCCGGCGCATCATGAACGTCGCGATCGTGCACGAGAAGTTCACCGTGTACGCGGGTTCCGAGCGCGTCGTCGATCAGCTCCATCTGCTCTGGCCGGATGCGCCGATCTTCACGACGGTGTGCGACCCCGAGACCCTCGGCCCGGTGCTGCGCGACGCCGACGTGCGCACGAGCCCGTTGCAGAAGCTCTACCGCGGCGGTGATCGCTACGCGCACCTGTTGCCCTTGCTCCCGCTGGCGATGAGCCGCATCGACCTGCGCGGGTTCGACCTCGTCGTCACGAGCCACCACGCGTTCGCGAACCGGGTGCGTCCCCCCGCCGGCGTGCCGGTCGTCTCGTACGTCCACTCCCCGGCGCGCTGGCTGTGGGAGCCCGACACGCGCCGCCACGAGATCGGTGGCCCGGTCGGCCGCGCGGTGCTCACCGGGTTCGCGGCGACGCAACGGCGGGCCGACCGCCGGGCCGCCGGGCGACTGTCGGGCATCGTCGCGAACTCGCACCACGTCGCCGGGCGCATCCGCCGATGGTGGGGGCGCGACGCAACGGTGGTGGCGCCACCGGTCGACACCGCGTTCTACACGCCGGGCCCGGCCGGCTCGGTGCCCCGCGGTGACTTCTTTCTCGTCGCCGGCCGGCTCGTGCCCTACAAGCGACCCGAGCTCGCGGTCGCGGCCGCGAGCCGGGCCGGGGTGAAGCTCGTCGTCGCCGGCGACGGGCGCGCCCGCGGCGCGGTCGAGGCTGCGGCCGGGCCCACCGTCGAGATCCTCGGCCGGGTCGACGACGACACGATGCGCGACCTCTACCGGAACTGCCGCGCGCTCCTCTTCCCCGGCGAGGAAGACTTCGGCATCATGCCGGTCGAGGCCCAGGCGTGCGGCGCCCCGGTGATCGCTCGCGCGGTGGGTGGTGTGCTCGACACCGTGGTTCCGGGGACAACCGGTGTGCTCTACCCCGCCACGACCGATACAGAGCACGTGGAAACGCTGGCCCGCGTGCTGCGCGGCTTCGCCGACGCCGACTTCGACCGCGCGGTGATCCGCGCCCACGCCGAACGCTTCGCGCCGGAACGCTTCCGCGAAGGATTCGCCGCGGCGGTCGCCGACGCGACCGCGGGCCGCGGCACGGGGGCGGCGTGAACGACGAGCGCGCGACGACCGCGACGCGCGACCCTGCCGATGTGCGGCGCCGCCCGACGCTCGTCGGCCTGCTCGCCGCGCCCAACCTCGGCCCGGGTGACGCCGAAGTGCTCGACGCACTGCAGCACGCCGCGGCGCGGGGCTGGACCGTTCGCGTCGCGGGGCCCGACGGCTCGGCGGTCGGCGCGACGACCGCCCGCAATCTCGCCCATACGAGCGTTCCCGACCTCGAGCCGTGGGCGCCGTCTCTGTACGGCACCGCCGCAGCCCGCCGGCGCGCGAGCCGGGGCGCCGACGCGCTCCGCGCCGCGGTCGCCGGCGCCGATGTGATCGTCACCGCGAGCCTCGACGCCGTCGCGGCACTGTCGACCACCCGGACCGGATCGCCGAGCGCGCGACCGCTGATCGCGTGGCTCGCCGTGGAACCGGTCACCGGCCGGCGGGCGCGCGCGCTGCTCACCGACGTCGCGGCGACGGTCGACCTCGCGCTCACCTCCGGCCGGGTGACCGACGCGGCTGCGAACGCCGCAGCGATCCCCGTCGAAAACATCGGCGACGCGGGCGCGCCGGTCGACACCGAACGCCTCGTCGACGCGCTCGACGCGCTCACAAGAACGAGCGGGAGCCGGGGCGCGAGCCTGCACCGCCGTTCGGTCGTCTTCGCCGTCCCCGACTTCGAGCCGACCATCGGCGGGACGACCCGCCAGAGCCGCAACCAGGCGGAGGCAATCGCGGCCCGCGGCGCAACGGTGACGATCGTCACCCAACGACTCGACCGCACCTGGCCGCAGCGTGAGCAGAGCGGCGCGGTCACCGTGCGCCGCCTCGGCCCCGTCCACCGCAACCGCACCGCCATGAAGCTGCTCGTGTTGCGGCTCGCGTGGTGGTTGCGCCGTCACCGTCGCTCGATCGACGTCGTGCAGGTGATCATGTACCCCGACTTCGTGCTGAGCGCGTGGCTCGCGGGCGTGTCCGATCGCACGGCCATGTGCTGGGCCGGCCTCGGCGACGCGACCGACGTGCTCGCGCCGACGGGTCGCCCGGCCCGCGCGCTGGTGCGGGCCGGCCGCCGGCGCGTGATGCGCAACGTGACCCACGTCGCGCTCACCCCGGCGCTCCGCGACGAGCTGACCGCGATGGGGATCGACAAGGTCGCGGTGATCCCCACGCCCGTCGATCTCGAGGCCTTCCACCCACCCGACCCCGAGGAGCGGCGCGCGGCGCGTGCACGACTCGGGATCACCGACGATCAGCTCGCGGTCGTCTACACCGGCCACCTGCGCGCGCTGAAGCGGGTCGATCGACTCGTCGACGCGATCGAGATGCGGGTGCGCGCCGGAGTCGACGCCCGACTGTTCCTCGTCGGCGACAGCCGCGCCGATCTCGACGACCGGCGCGCGGCGTTGCGGGCGCAGGTGAAGCGGGCGGGGCTCGAAGACCGTGTCGAGTTCCCCGGCGCGGTGCCCGACGTGCGCCCGTACCTCTACGCCGCCGACGTGTTCGTGCTGCCCTCAGATCGCGAGGGGCTCCCCAACAGCCTGCTCGAAGCGATGGCCTGCGGGCTCGCGTGCGTCGCGCCGGCGAGCGCCGCGGGCGACCAGGTGCTCGACGCGTCGTCGGGCATCGTTCCACCCAGCAACGATCCGCGCGATCTCGCCGACGCCCTCACCGCCCTCGAAGATCACGCGTACCGGACCCGCCTCGGTGCCGGCGCCCGCGATGCCGTGCGCCGGTACAGCCTCGACGCCGTCACCGACCGCTACGAATCCCTCTACCGTCCGAGCGAGTGATCACGCCTGCAGTTCGTCGACGATCCGGGCCCCGGTGACGGGGTTGGCGTAACCGGCGTCGCCGTAGCTGTGCACCGTGCCGCCTGCTTCGGCGAGCCAGTAGCCCTGACCCGTCGCCGTCGCCGCGACACCGACGATCGAGCTCGCGAGCGGTGTGCCCCCGGCCGACCCGTGGAACGACGCGTCGCCGAAGGTGAAGATGCCACCGTCGCTCGCGACCATCCAGTAGCCGTGCCCGCTGCGCGAGTGCGCGATGCCGACGATCGGGCGGTTCAGGTGGATCGCGCCGGTCGACCCGTAGAACGCGGCGTCGCCGTAGCTGAAGATGCCACCGTCGCTCGCCACGAGCCAGTAGCCGTGACCGGTCGGCGTCGTCGCCATCCCCACGATCGGCCGGTTGAGATGGATCCCGCCGGTCGAGCCGTAGAAGTGCGCGTCGCCGTAGCTGAAGATGCCACCGTCGCTCGCCACGAGCCAGTAGCCGTGAC
>DAIQOP010000204.1:0-7075 GCA_036787815.1 Actinomycetota bacterium | reverse complement strand
CCGCCGCCACAGGAGCTGCGCGACCGGGCCGCCCATCGAGTAGCCCGCGGCGATCACCTTGTCGCCGCCGAGCTCCTGCACGAGGGCCGCGACGTCGTCGGCGCAGTCGGCGAGCCGCATGTGCCTACGGGAGCGGATGCCGCGGCCGTGGCCACGCAGGTCCGGCGCGACCACGTGGAACTCCCGGCTCAACGCGTCGAAGGTGCGAAACCAGTTGAGGCCGCCGCTCGCCATGAACCCGTGGAGGAGCACCAGGGTCGGCGCCCCCGGCGGCCCGGCGATCTCCCGGACGAAGGTGGTGCCCCGCCCCGGGAGCCGGACCCGGCGGCCGAACGGCAGCCCCGGCCCCATCCGGCCGTCGTCGCGCACGACCGGGTCGGGCACGGCGTCGCCCACCACGAGCCGCAGAAGATCCGAGACCGTTCGTTGCATTGCCCCCCCGGGCTTTCACGCGCGGTCACCATGTTGCCACGGATCAGGGCCGCGCCGGTACCGATCGGTCATGATGGCGGCAATGCCTCCACCGCGCCCGACCCGCCCGTGGCGCGTCGCCGCCTCGCTCGTGGTCGTGCTCACCTTGTCGGGCTCGGGGTACGCGGCGTCCGCCGCCACCCGGACGGGCAGCGGTTCGGTGATCGCACCGCCCGGATGGCTCGCCGCGACCGACGGGGGCGTGTTCGCACTCGGGAGCGCGCCGTTCCGGGGCAGCCTCGGCGGCCGGCACCTCAACCAACCCGTGATCGCGGTCGCCGGCACCCCCGGCGGCAGGGGTTACTGGCTCGCGGCGCTCGACGGAGGGGTGTTCAGCTTCGGCGACGCGCGCTTCTCCGGAAGCCTGGGTTCGACTCACCTCAACCAGCCGATCGTCGACATGGTCGCCACGCCGAACGGCCCGGGCTACTGGCTCGTCGCCGCCGACGGAGGCGTGTTCAGCTTCGGCGCCGCGCGGTTCCACGGCAGCCTCGGAGCCCGGCACCTCAATCAACCGATCGCCGGGATGGTGCCGACACCTTCCGGCAACGGCTACTGGCTCGTCGCCGCCGACGGAGGCGTGTTCAGCTTCGGCGACGCGCACTTCTTCGGCAGCCTCGGAGGCGGAGGCGCGACACCCGCGATCGCGGCGCTCGCTGCGACACCGAAGGGCGACGGCTACTGGCTGCTCCGGCGCGACGGACGCGTCGATCACTTCGGCCGAGCCGCGTCGCTTCCCGTCACGGCGGGCGCATCAGCGCTCGCGGTCGGCCTCGTCCCGACGCCGACGGGAGCCGGGTACTGGATCGCCTTCGCCGACGGGACCGTGCGGGCGGTCGGTGATGCGGCGACGGTCCGACTGCCGACGATCCGGCTTGCGGCACCCGTCGTCGGCATCGCAACACCCTGGGCTTCGTCGTCGGGCTTCGCGCTCTCGCTCCTCGAACTCCTGCGGGCGGGCCAACGCGCCTGGGTCGGTCCCCACGAGGTGGCGCTCACGTTCGACGACGGCCCCGGCCCCGACACCCCCGCGGTGCTCGCGGCACTCACGCGCGAACGCGTTCCCGCGACGTTCTTCCCGGTCGGCTCCCTGGCCGCGGCGCGCCCCGACCTGCTCGCCGCCGAGGCGAACGCGGGGATGTCGGTGCAGGACCACAGCTGGGACCACGCCGATCTCGCCCGTCTCCCGATCCCTGCGATCGACGACGAGCTCACCCGGGGCGCGAACGCGGTCCAGGCCGCGACCGGCCACCGACCGACATGCTTCCGCCCTCCGTTCGGGTCGACGAACAGCACGGTCACGGCCGAGGGCGCGAAGCTCGGACTCTCGCAGGTCCTGTGGAACGTCGACCCTTCCGACTACGAGCAGCCGGGCGCGGGCGTCATCGCCTCTCGGGTGCTCGCCACGGCGACCGGCCGGGGTCTGGTCGTCATCCTCCACGACGGCGGGGGCGATCGGAGTCAGACCGTCGCCGCGCTCCCGGCGATCATCGGGGGATTGCGCTCCCGCGGCTACACGTTCGTGCGCCTCTGCGCCTGAACCGCACGACCGAGGTGCGTTCGGATCAGGGTTGCGACAGGCGAACGCGGATCACGGTTGCCTCCGACACGTGGCCGGTCTCGGGGGAGATCGTGTCGAGCACGATCGCGCCGTAGCTGCTCGTGGGGGCCGGGAACGTGAACGTCGAGTCGAAGGGTCCCATCGCGAGGGAGCCGCCCGTCACGAACCCTTCGGTCAAGGGCTTGGCGACGTCGTCCTGGCGGATCGAGACCTGCACGGTCCCCTCGAACGCGCTGCTCGAACCACGCAGCCGGACCGGCGAGCCGATCGCGGCCAGCGCCGCCGGTTCGGTGAGCCGGATGTTCGGCGTGGCGGCGCCGAGGACCGACCACGAGCCGTCGGTGCCGAGTTGGCGCACGAGGATCGTGGTCACCGGCCCGGTCGACTTCGGCTGGACCGGAACCTCTCCCGAACGCGAATCGCCCTGCTGGAACGCCCCGACGACCGGCGTGACGAAGTGCAGGTAGCTGGTCGCGAACGTGCGGGCGGCGACGACGGGATCGCCGTAGCTGTCGTCGCTCCCGGCGGGCGGCCACACCGCGATCCACGGTGCGCTCGGCGCGGTCGTCGTGGTGGTCGCGGCCGCCGCAGTCGTGGTGGTCGTCGTGGGTGCCGCCGTCGACGTGGTGGTGCCGGCCGGGAGCGCCTTCTTGCTGCTGCCGCACCCCGCCGAGAGCGAAACCGCCACGACGAGGAACGCCAACGTGATGCGGCGCGCGGTGATCCTCATGCTTGAACGGTGTGCCGACGCCCGTCGGCCCGGCAGGGGCGATCGACCCGGAAGCGCCGGACCTTTGGCGGTACGTCGCGGTCGCTCATGAATCACGAAGAGCGTGGCGACGACCCCGGAACGCGAGCAGCAGGTGGACGATGCAGAGGTGATGCGCTGCTGTAACGCCCGCTCGTGATGATGCCGTGAACAGTCCAGAGATAGCTGCTTTGTCGAACAGGGGCCACGCGATGCGTATCGGTGCTCGAGCTCACGGATCCGGACGGTCGACGGCGGGCGCTCGCCTCGCGGGGCGCGGCGCGATCGCGATCACGTTGGTCGTCGCGATGGGTCTGGTCCCGACCGCTCCGGCGTCCGCGGCGCCGGCCGCGAAGGCGCACCCGTTCGCCTTCACGCTCGCGCCGATCGTCGGTGTGCGCACCGGCGGCCCCGACTCCTGCTCCGTCGGTCCGATCTCGGGCACGAACTGCCCCGTCACGATCATGATGACCGGCTCGGGCCTGCCGACCGTCGACCCGTCGACCATCGGCGTGGAGGAATACGGCAACAGCGCGCTCGTGACCATCGAGGACAACAACGACGGCAGCAACGGTTGGCTGGCCGGCCACGACACCGACACCTTCACCACCTGCAAGATCATCGTCGGCGCCTCGACGAGCACGGAGCTCATCCTCCAGGTCGGCGACCTCGGGCCCACCTGCCCCGGCTACTCGGTCATGCCCGGCGACTCCGTGAAGGTCACCCTCTTCAACCCCGACTTCTCGGTCTACGACTCGCAGACCGTCACCGCCGCGACGCCCGCCGCCGACCCGAACGTGCCCGGGGTCAGCGACGTCACTCCTCCCTACGGCCCGGTGAGCGGCGGTACGAACGACGCCCCCGGGACCGGCGCGGTCACGGTGACCACGAGCGGGGTCGGCACGCCCCTCGCCGCCTGGTTCGGCGTCGTCGCGACGAGCAACATCACGCCGGTCGACGCAACGCACTTCAGCGTGGTGCCACCGCCGTCGGTGGTGTCACAGGACAACGAAGGCATCTCCGTGCAGCTCGCCGACTCGGTCGCCGGCACGAGCCCGCAACACTGCGCCGTGCTGCTGCCCACCGGCTGCCCCGACGAGTTCATGTACCTCAGCGTGCACCACAACTCGTTCACGTCGCCGCCGCTCAACTTCAACTGGACCGCCAGCCTCGGCGGGCAGGCGTCGGTCGAGAGTCGCGCCTGCGGCATCAACGGATCTTCGGGCACCTCGACCGGCCTGACCGTCGGCGGTTCGCTCATCGGCGGCCCGGTCAGCGTCGACGCGTCGTACGGCATCTCCGAATCCGCGCTCGGCATCCCCGAGACCCTCGTCGGGAACGGCACCTTGACGGTGGAGAACCCGATCCAGATCAGCATCGCGCTGTCGGGCACCGTCTCGGGTTGTGAACAGATCGCGATCCCCGACCTCGCGATCCCCGGGATCGCCGGCTTCTACTTCGTCGTCGGCGGCAGCATCACCGCGGCGGTGACGCTCACGGTCACGATCAACGCGGGCACGTACACGCTCGGCGGCAGCTTCATCCCGGGCTCGAACGCCGACGACGTCCGCGGCGTCACGATGAGCTCCAACTGTGTCGACGCCGACGGCAACCCGACGACCGACTGCGTCACGACCGCGTTCAGCGCGTCGCTCACCGGGACGCTCGCGGTCTCGCCGCTCTGGCTGCAGATCGGTCCCGATTTCGCCAACGTCGGTGCCGGGCTCACCGCCGCGGCCACCGGCACGATCACCTACCCGCCCCTCGCCGTCGACGGCGACATCTGCGTGGCCGGCAACTGGGTCGCGCAGGTGAACGTCGGACCGTTGAGCGGCAACACGGGCGGTTCGTGGCTCGGCCCGTTCAGCATCTTCGGCAACCCGTCGCTCTGCCCGCTCGGATCGGCCGGCAACCCGCCGACGCCGACCACGACCGGGTTGGTGTCGTCGACGAACCCGTCGGCGGTGGGGCAAGCGGTCACCTACACGGCGTCCGTGAGTCCGACTCCCGACGGCGGCACGGTCGCGTTCACCGACAACGGGACGGCGATCCCGTCGTGTGAATCGGTGGCGGTCGACGCGTCGGGCAACGCGCAGTGCACGGCCACCTACGCGGCGGTCGGTTCGCACCCGATCGTGGCGACGTACAGCGGCGACTCCGCGTTCGCGGGTTCGGCGTCGTCGTCGCTGGATCAGGAAGTCAGTGCGTCCGTGACCACGACGGCGACGGGCGTCTCGTCGTCGGTGAACCCGTCGGCGGTGGGACAAGCGGTCACCTACACCGCGTCGGTGAGCCCCGTGCCCGACGGTGGCACGGTCACGTTCACCGACGGCGGAACGCCGATCACGACGTGCGAGGCGATCGTGGTCGACGGCTCGGGCAACGCGCAGTGCTCGGCGACGTACGCGGCGGTCGGGTCCCACCCGATCGTGGCGACGTACAACGGCGACGCGGCGTTCTCGGGCTCGGCGTCGTCGACGCTCGATCAGGAAGTCAGCGCCTCGGTGGCCACGACGGCCACCGGGTTGGGGTCGTCGGCGAACCCGTCTTCGGCGGGCCAGCAGGTCAGCTACACGGCGTCGGTGAGCCCCGTGCCCGACGGTGGCACGGTCTCGTTCACCGATGGTGGAACGCCGATCGCCACGTGTGCCGCGGTCGCCGTCGACGGGGCCGGGCACGCTCCCTGCGCGGTGACGTACGCGGGTTCGGGGTCGCACCCGATCGTCGCGACGTACAGCGGCGACACCGGGTTCGCGGGCTCGACGTCGTCGACGCTGACCCAGCAGGTCGACCCGGTCGCCGGTGGCTTCAACGCCACCGCGACACCGCCGATCGCGGCGTACCGAACTCCGGTGACCCTGGCGGCGAGTGGTCTGGCGCCGGCGGCGACGGGCACCGTGACCTTCACCTCCGGTGCCACCACGCTGTGCACCGCGACGGTGTCGGCCGGCGGGGCGAGCTGCCCGATCCCCGACAAGCTCGCGCCGGGCGCGTATCCGGTCACGGCCACGTACTCGGGGAACCCGGCAACGCCGGCAACGACGAACTTCACGATCGTCAAGGCCGACACGGCGATCACCGCGACGGCCCAACCGACGAAGACCACCTACGGCAATGCCGTCACGCTCTCGGTGAGCGGTCTCCCGCGCGGAGCCACGGGCAACATCAGCTTCACGACCGGCGTGACGACGTTGTGCGTCACGCCGAAGACGGGAGCCCCGAGCTGCCCGACCGCGAAGAACCTCTATCCGTACACGTACTCGGTCACCGCGACCTACCCGGGGAACGCCAACTACAACGGGTCGACCGCCACCACCACCTTCACGATCACGAAGATCAAGACGGTGATCACCGCGGCGGCGAACCCGACGACGGCGGCGTACGGGCACGCGATCACGCTCTCGGTGAGCGGTCTCCCGAAGGGGGCGACGGGCGTCATCTCGTTCGTGCAGGGCCCGACGACGCTCTGCCTGACCGCCCGCACGGGCACACCGGCCTGCGCCACCGCGAGCACGCTCGCTCCGGGCACGTACGCGGTCACCGCGACCTACCCGGGGAACTTCAAGTACAAGCCCTCGACGGCGACGACGAGCTTCACGATCACCGCGGCGAACCCGACGATCGCGACCGTCGCGCCGACCTCCGGTGCCCTCGCGGGGGGCCAGACGGTGACGATCACCGGCACGCACTTCGCCGGCGTGACGGCCGTGAAGTTCGGCACGACCTCGGCGACGAGCTACACCGTGGTGTCGGCAACCAAGATCACGGCGGTCACGCCGGCGCATGTCGCCGGCCCGGTCGACGTGCGGGTGACGACGCTGTCGGGAACGAGCGCGATCGCCGCGGCCGACCACTACACGTTCGCGGCCGCGCCGAAGATCACGTCGGTGACGCCGGCGAGCGGCACCCACCTCGGTGGCAAGACCGTGACCATCGTCGGCACCGACTTCACCTTCGCGACGGCGGTGAAGTTCGGCACCACCGCGGCGACGAGCTTCACCGTGGTGTCGGCCACCAAGATCACCGCGGTCACACCCGCGCACGCCGCCGGACTCGTCGACGTGCGGGTGACGGCCCCGGCGGGAACCAGCAAGATCAAGCCCGCCGACAACTACACGTTCACGTGACCTCGTGGCGCGTGACGGTCCCGCGGGACCGTCACGCGCCGAACTGATCGCGATTCGACCGCTCGACGCCCGCAGAACGTCATCACTTCCGCCGGAGCGGGCGGAGGGCGGGGCGGGAGCTAGGTGCGGGAGCGGCGGGCGATGCGGCCCGACAGCCGCCAGGGGCCG
>DAIQOP010000203.1:0-7078 GCA_036787815.1 Actinomycetota bacterium | reverse complement strand
CGACCGGGTCGACGGCGAGCTCGTCGACGGTGCGCAGGAGCGGGCCGAGGTGTGTGAGGTGATCCGCACCGTGCGACCCGATGTCGTGCTCGGCCACGACCCGTGGAAGCGGTACCGCATCCACCCCGATCACCGTCGCGCCGGTTGGCTCACCCTCGACGCGATCGTCGCCGCGCGCGATCCCCACTTCTTCCCCGACCAACCCGTCACGCCGCACCGCCCGTCGTGCGCGCTGTTGTTCGAGGCGGAGGAGATCGACCACCTCGAAGCGGTCGACGCCTGGATCGACACGAAGGTCGCGTCGCTCCTCGCGCACCGGAGTCAGTGGCGCTCGACCATGGGTATCGACGACGACGGCACCGGCCGCGACGAGTTCGCGGCCAACGTGCGCGAAACCGCAGTCCGCAGCGCCGCCGGCTCCCACGTCACCGCCGCCGAGGCGTTCAAACGCCTCACGGATCTGTAACCGAACGCAGACGCGACGGAGGGCCCGGACGAACCGGGCCCTCCGTTGCGACGTCCGAAGACGCGCTTATTTCTTGGCGACCCGACGCTTCACGGCGCGCTTCTTCGCCGGACGCTTCGCGGCACGCTTCTTGGCGGGGGCCTTCTTCTTGGCCGCAGCCTTCTTCACCGTGCGCCGCTTCGCGGGAGCCTTCTTCTTGGCCGCAGCCTTCTTGACGGTCCTCCGCTTCGCGGGGGCCTTCTTCTTGGCGGCAGCCTTCTTCACCGTCCGCTTCTTCGCGGGGGCCTTCTTCTTCGCTGCCTTCTTGACGGTCCGCTTCTTCGCGGGCGCCTTCTTCGCAGCTGCCTTCTTCTTGGCCGGGGCCCGCTTGGCGGCCTTCTTGGCCGGAGCCCGCTTCTTCGTTGCTTTCTTTGCCGGAGGCACGGTGACCACCCTTTCGATGACGGTTGCTCCTCGATGGGGATTCTCGCGGGCATCCGGTCCCGCACCCCGTGGTGTCTGCGCTCTAGCGCCCCGACACCTGGGCCTTGAACTTCGTACCGACACTGAAACGCGCGCTCTTCCCTGCCGGGATCTGCACGGGCTCACCGGTACGCGGGTTGCGACCCGTACGCGCCTTGCGCTCGGTGGGCGTGAACGACCCGAAGCCGGGAAGTGTCACACGGTCGCCACCGGCGACCGCTCCCTGAATCGAGTCAATGAACGCGTTCAGTGCCTTCTCAGCGTCGCTCTTGGAGAGGCCGCTGCGTTCGTGCATCGCGTCGACCAACTCGGCCTTGTTCAAGACAGCCTCCGAGTGTTGTGCGTGTATCACTCAAATCAGACCTTATTTCGCACGCAAGGTCAAGCACCCACGAGCGTTCTTCGTCACGCGACGCGCGCTCGCGCGACGCGCGATGCGCACGCACACGGCAGTTGGCGCGACGCGAACACGTGGCCGCGCACACTGTGCGTGCTCACTTCGCGGTCGCGCATTCGGACGCGCGCGCATTCGGACGCGCGCGTCGCGGAGGTGATGTCGTCGCGCTCGATTCGGCGAGGACACGCCCGACGCGACTCGCACGCGCGCAGGCGCCTCGCAACGCCGCAGACACCCACCAATCGTTGACCCATATCGCCGTGCTGTCACACGTAACTGCAGGTCAGCGGCTCGCACGGGTTGGATCGCGCGAATCGCGCGGATGCGGCGCGCGCCGCCGATCGTGGCGCGACCGACGCGCGAACCGTTGCCGACGCGCGCTCGCTCACGCAGGTGACGCGTGGGCACGATGCCGGTTCGTGAACGTCGTTCGCTCGGCCGTGCCGCCCGCGACGACGAACGCGCGAACGCGATCGCGATCGCCGTCTGCGCGGCGCAATCGCGCGCTCGACCGACGTTCACGATCGCCGCGCCGCGCGCGTACGCGTGCACAGAAGTTTTTTTGCGAAAGCAGCGCGTTTACGCCGCGCGCGGCCGGCGCGGTGCGCGAACTGCGGTTTCGCGCGCGTCGCACGAGATACTCCTCCGACACGCGACCGGCGGCTTCCACGGCCTACGTCGAGCGCGAACGACCACGCAACGTTGAGCGCGATCTCACTCTTGGTGAGGAGATGGGTTCGACCGACCCCGGAGACAGGAGGAGCCCGGGCACGAGGCCCGGGCTCTCCGCAACTGGCAGCCCCGAGCGGATTCGAACCGCCGCTTCCGCCTTGAGAGGGCGGCGTCCTAGGCCGCTAGACGACGGGGCCGGGAATGGCCGGCACTTGGTGCGTCCGGCAGCTCGGGGGGGAGGACTCGAACCTCCAACAACAGGGCCAGAACCTGCCGTGTTGCCGATTACACCACCCCCGAATGGGTAGCTCCCGCGTGCGGCGGACCGGCTGCGGGAGCCGGGCAAGCATAGCGACTCAGACCCCGGCCAGACGCTCCCGGGCCCGCCGCAGCCGGTCGAGCACCGAATCGCGACCCAGCAGGAAGATCGAGTCGAACAGGGGCAGGCCGGCGGTGCGGCCTTCGATCGCCGCGTAGACCACCGGCAGCGCCTTACGGGCCTTCACTCCGAGGGCGTCGACCGCCGAGCGCAGGTCGATGCCTTCGACGGTCCACTCACAGGTCTCGAGGTGGGCGAGTGCGCAGTCGAGGATCTCGGCGGCCCGCTCGATACGCGTCACCTTCTCCCAGGAATCGTCGGCGACGACGAGCTCGGCGTCGGGTGTGAAGAGGAACTCGGCCTGGTCGGCGATCTGCGCGAGCGTCGTCGCCCGCTCCTGCGCCAGCGCGACGGCAGCCTCGAACACCCGCACGTCGAGCCGGGCGCCGTAGCGCTCGCGGGCGAAGGGCAGCACCGCGGCGGTGAGGTCGCTCAAGGGGAGCCTCCGGATGTGCTCGCCGTTGAGCCACTCCAACTTCTGGGCGTCGAAGGTGGCGGCCGCGTGATGCACGCGCTCGAGCTCGAAGGCCGCGATCAGCTCGTCGAGCGAGAGCACCTCGCGGTCGTCGGCCGGCGCCCAGCCGAGCAGCGCGAGGTAGTTGACGACGGCCGCGGGGAGGTAGCCCGCATCGCGGTACTCCTCGACCGAGACCGCGCCATGACGCTTCGAGAGCTTGCCGCCGCCCGGCCCCATGATGAGCGGCAGGTGCGCGTAGGCGGGTTGATCGTTCGCGCCCAGCGCGTGCCGCAGCGCGAGCACGCGATGGGTCGAGTCGATGAGGTCCTCGCCCCGCAACACGTGGCTGATCGCCATCTCGAGATCGTCGACGGCGTTCGCGAGGAAGAACACGGGCGTGCCGTTCGATCGCACGATGACGAAGTCGCTGACGGTCGACCACGCGACCGACACCTCGCCGCGCACCACGTCGACGAACTCGCTCCGACCGTCGTCGGGGGTCCGGAACCGGATCGACGCCGCGCGACCCTCGGCGACGAACGCGGAGCGTTCGGCCGCGGTGAGATCGCGGCAGCGCCCGTCGTAGCCGGGCACCGCACCCGCGGCTCGCGCCGCCTCGTTCCGGACCTTGATCTCGTCTTCGGTGCAGAAGCACTCGTACGCGTCGCCCTGCTCGCGCAGCCGCGCGGCCGCTTCGAGGTAGCGATCGAAACGGGTGCTCTGCAGCACCGGGCCCTCGTCCCAGTCGAGCCCGAGCCAGCGCAGCACCACCTGGATCTGCTCGACCGCCTCGGTCGTGGAACGGACGACGTCGGTGTCTTCGATACGGAGGATGAACGTGCCGCCGGTGTGGCGCGCGTACAGCCAGTTGAACAACGCGGTGCGCGCGTTGCCGATGTGCATCATCCCCGTCGGCGCGGGCGAGAAACGGACGCGGATATCGCTCATGGGACGCCCGAGTCTACGGACGGCTCAACGGGAGTGCGCTTCCTGCTCCGCGAGGTACGCGGCGATCTCGGGCTCGACCTCGAGCGGGGCCTCCACGTGGAGCTGCGGCACGATGCGATCGAGCCACTTCGGGAAGAACCAGTTCGCCGAACCGAGCAGCTCCATCGTGGCGGGCACGAGCACCATGCGCACCACGCTGGCGTCGATGAAGATCGCGAACGACAGCCCGAGCCCGAAGAGCTTGACGATCTGGTTGTCGCCGAGGATGAAGCTGGCGAACACCGTGATCATGATCAGCGCCGCTGCGGTGATCACCCGGGCCGTCGCGGCCAGGCCGTCGGCGACCGCGAGGGCGTTGTCGCCGGTGCGGTCGTACTCCTCGCGGATGCGCGACAGCAGGAACACCTCGTAGTCCATCGAGAGCCCGAACACGATCGCGAACAGCATCATCGGGATGAACGGTGCGATCGGCCCCGTGCCGTTGGACCCGACGAGGAAGCCGAAGTGCCCGTGCTGGAAGACGGTCACCACGACGCCGTACGCGGCGCCGATCGACAGCAGGTTCATCACCACGGCCTTGAGCGGCACCAGCAGCGACCGGAACACGCAGAGCAGGAGCAGGAAGCTCAGCGAAAGCACCGCGCCGATGAAGATCGGCAGGCGCGCCGAGAAGCGGTCTGACACGTCGACGCCCGACGCGGTGAACCCGCCGACGTAGACCTTGGTCGGCGAGCTGCCGAGCGCGCCCGGGATCACGTGCTTGCGGAGGTTGTGGATCAGCGAGACGGTCTGCAGGCTCTGCGGCGACGAGCTCGGGATCACCTGGATCACCGCGGCGACTCCTGACGGGCTCGGGATCGCGGGGCTCACGGTGACGACGCCCGGCGTCTTCGCGAGGTCCGCGACGAGTGGAACCAGCACGCCGACGTCACCGGGCGGCGACAAGCGCGCGGCGAGCACGAGCGGCCCGCTGAAACCGGCTCCGAACCCCTTAGCGAGGAGGTCGTACGCCTTGCGCGTGGTCGTCGACTTCGGGTTGTTGCCCGCGTCGCTGAAGCCCAGGTGCATCCCGAACAGCGGGATCGCCAGCACAACGAGCACGACGAGGCCGCTCATCGCGGCCGTCCACGGCCGGCGCTGCACGACCCGGCTCCACCGGAACCACATGCTCGCCCGGTGCACGTTCTCACGCCGGTTGCGCCCCGGAACGCTCAGGCGGTCGATCGCCCGCCCGCAGAAGCCGAGCACCGCGGGGAGCAACGTGACCGACGCGACCATCACGAGCGCGACGGTCATCGACGCGCCCACGGCGAGCCCACGGACGAACTCGACCCCCATGAGGAACAGGCCGAACAGCGAGATCACGACGGTGATCCCGGCGAAGAGCACCGCGCGCCCCGCGGTGTCGATCGCCAGCACGACCGCGGGCTCGGGATCGAGGCCGTCGTGGAGTCCCTGCCGGTACCGCGTGACGATGAAGAGCGCGTAGTCGATACCCACGCCGATGCCGATCATCGACGCGAGCTCGGTCGTGAAGTCGGGCGTCGGGATCACGTGCGACATGACGGCCACGAGCGACAGCCCGGTGCCGATCCCGAAGAGCGCGATCATGATCGGCAGACCCATCGCGAGCACCGACCCGAACGTGAGCAGCAGGATCACGACCGCGGCGAGCAGGCCGATCACCGCGGTGCCTCCGGGCGCCGCGCCCTTCTCGAACATCTGGCCGCCGAGCTCGAGCTGCACGCCGCTCTCCCGCGCGTGCGTGGCGAGGGCGATGATGCGGTCGGTCGTGGCCTGGGGGATGTCGCCGCTACCCAGCGCGAAGTCGACGGTCGCGTACGCCACGGTGCCGTCCTGCGCGATCTGGCGCCCCCCGGCGGCCGAGTAGGGGCTCACGACGTCGGCGACGCCCCGAACGTGCGCGACCTCGGCGAGCAGCGCGCCGACCCGAGCCTTCACCGCGGCCGTGCGCACGTCGGTGGCGGCCACGACGATCTGGCCCGAATCACCGGCTCGCGACTGGAACCCCTTGTCGAGCAGGTCGGCGGCCTTCTGCGATTCGGTGCCCGGGAGGCGCAGGCTCTGCGAGTAGCTCCCGCCGTACGACTTGCTCACCACGATGCAGGCGACGAGCACCAGCAGCCAGGCGACGAGCACCGTCCGGCGGTGGCGGTAGCACCAGAGCGCAAGGCTCCGCAGCATCTGGGTCCTTACCGTCGGAGGCCGGCGAATCGCCCGAATCGTACGTGAGGAGGCCTTCGCCGCCCGAACCGTCAGCCGAGCAGGTGTTTGGCGATCACGACCCGTTGGATCTGGTTGGTGCCCTCGTAGATCTGGGTGATCTTGGCGTCGCGCATCATGCGCTCGGCGGCGAAATCGCGCGTGTAACCCGCGCCCCCGAGCAGCTGGACGCAATCGGTCGTCACCCGCATCGCGGTGTCCGACGCGAACAGCTTCGCGGTCGCCGACGCGCTCGCCGTGCCGGGCAGAGCGTTGTCGAGCAGCGAGCACGCGCGGTACACGAGCAACCGGGACGCGTCGACCTGCGCCGCGAGGTCGGCCAGCATGAACTGCACTCCCTGGAACTCCCCGATCGCGCGATCGAACTGGCGGCGCTCGCCGACGTAGCTCACCGCGAGCTCCAGCGCGCCCGACGCGATGCCGAGGGCCTGCGCCCCGACGAGCGGACGCGAGCGGTCGAGCGCGCCCATCGCGTAGTAGAAGCCGCGGTTCTCGTCGCCGATGAGGTTGTCGGCCGGCACGATGCAGTCGTCGAGCACGACCTCACCCGTCGGCGACCCCCGCACGCCGAGCTTGTGCTCCAGCTTGCCGATCGAGAAGCCCGGGAACGCGCGCTCGACGACGAACGCGCTGATACCCCGGTGCCCGGCGTCGGGCCGCGTCTTCGCGAACACCGTGTAGAAGTCGGAGACGCCCGCGTTCGTGATCCACATCTTGCGACCGTTCAGCACGTAGTGATCGCCGTCGCGCAGCGCGCGCGTCGTCATCCCGCTCACGTCGCTGCCCGCGCCGGTCTCGGACAGGCAGTAGCTCGCCTGGCACTCGCCCGAGCTCACCTTCGGCAGGTACCGACGCTTCAGCTCGTCGGAGCCGTGGTCGAGCAGCGCGGTCATGCCGAGCTTCGAGATGAACGTGAACAGCGACGACGACGCGCACACGCGTGCGACCTCTTCGACCGCGATCGCGTGCGCGAGCGCACCTGCGGCCTGGCCGCCGAACGCTTCGGGAAACGCCAGAGCCGCGAAGCCGGCGCCACGCCAGGCCTCCCACGAG
>DAIQOP010000022.1:1170-24235 GCA_036787815.1 Actinomycetota bacterium | reverse complement strand
TGCTCGGGCGAAGAGATAGCCCTGGGCATAGCGGCAACCGAGTTGGCGGAGCAGCTTCGCCTGGACCGGCGTCTCGACGCCTTCGGCGACGACTTCGAGTCCCAGGTCGTTGGCGAGTGTGAGGACGCTGCGCACGATGGCGGCGGCGCGATCGTCGCTCGAGAGCTCACGCACGAAGGTCTGGTCGATCTTGACTCTGTCGATGGGCAACGAGTGGAGCAGGGTCAGCGAGGAGTGTCCGGTGCCGAAATCGTCGAGCGCGACCTTGACCCCGAGGCGCCGCGCGGCGGCGAGCTCCCGTGCCGCAGCGGCGACGTCGGGAAGGATCGCGGTCTCGGTGATCTCGATGCCGAGCAGGTTCGGGTCGCAGCCGGTGCGCTCCAGGAGGGCGGCCAGGCGCTCCGTCGGCTGGATGCGCGCCAGTTGACCCGCGGAGACGTTGCACCAGATCCGGAACGTGTCGTCGATGCCGGAACCCCGGAGCCGGCGCGCAGTTCGACCGCATTCGTCACGACCTTGTCGTCGATCGCGAACACGAGCCCGGCATCTTCGGCCAGAGGCATGAAGTGCACCGCGTCGATGACCCCGCGGGTCGGGTGGATCCAGCGCGCGAGGGCCTCGGCACCAACGATCCGGCCGGTGTCGAGATCGACTTCGGGCTGGAACCAGGCCGTGATCTGATCGTCGGCCAGGGCTTCGCGCAGGTCCTGCTCGTCGTGGAGGCGGCGCTGGATCGCCGCGCCCAGCGCGACGTCGTAGATCTCGACGCGGTTCCGTCCACCCTGCTTGGCTCGATACTGCGCGGCATCCGCGTTCGAGAGGAGCGTCTCGGCGGTGTCGGTCGCGTGGGCGTTGGTCGCGATCCCGATGCTGGCCGAGACGCGGTGGCTTCGCCCGGCGAGGTCGAAGGGTTCCGCGAACGAGGCCAGAACCCGCTCGGCGATCGAGACGGCTTCTGCGCTGTCGCGCAGCCGGTCGAGGAGCATGGTGAACTCGTCGCCGCCGAGGCGCGCGAGCAGATCCTGGCTGCGCATCACGGAACGCACTCGGGTCGCGACCTCGACGAGCAAGTCGTCACCGGCGCCGTGGCCGAGCGAGTCGTTGACGAACTTGAAGTGGTCGAGGTCGAAGTACAAGACACCGACGACGGTCAGGTCGCGATGAGCCGCGGCCATCGCCCGTTCCAGTTGGTCGACGAAGGCCCCGCGGTTTGCGAGCCCGGTCAAGCCGTCGTGCATGGCTTGGTCGCGGAGGCGGGCGTTGGCTTCGTCGTTGCGTTCCCGCAACTGAAGCTCGCTCACGACGAGTTGATGCACTTCGTGGTGCATGGTGGCGAGCAGGGCGAAGTAGATGGGCATGGCGAGACCGAACAGGCGGCTCACGCGGTCGCCCGACGCCACGAAGGCGATCATGGTCAGCAGCAGGAGCGGCGCCGTGCACGCGTAGAAGTAGAGGCGGCGCGCGGCGGTACCGACGGTGTAGCTGGCCGATGTCGCGCACAGGAACAGGAGGCACACCGAGCGAAGGTCGGCATGGCGCGCGTTCGGGAGGGCGATCAGTGCGACGGAGCCCCACGCGAGCCCGAGGAGGAAGGTGCTGAGCGGCCCCAGCCAGTAACGCTCGATCAGCTCGCCCCGCCCGCGCCTCCGCAGGTATCGGCCACTCGTCGAGAACATCACGACGTCGGCCGCCCAGACGAACGCCATGAAGGCCAGACGCCGCGAGAGCGGCACCGACGATCCCAGGATCAGTGCGAGCAGCGAGGAGGCGGGGATGCCCACCAGTGCGGTGCGCCGGAGCGCGCGGTTCACCTGGTCGGCGCTGGCCTGACGCACCTCGACGCTCAGCGAACCCTGGTCCACCCCTCTGTATCGGGCTGGGTGAACAGACCCTGTAGGAGCAGCCAGGGCCCGCGCGCGCCGCCAGCAGCGGTTGTCATGCAGCCGGGTCGGCCACTGACCGTTCCGGGGAGCTCTCGCCCGCCGTCGGGGGGACGCGGCGGGCGAGAGCATCCACACGGGCCATCGTGATCCGGGTCGCCTCGATCTCCCTGCGGGTGTTGTCGAGCGCCCGGCCACCGCCGAGCTCGTACGCGATCCATCTCACGCTGTCGAATGGTCTGATGTGAATCCGTCCAACTGTCTGGAGCATCGCCGGCATGGGGGCCTCCCGGGAGCGCTCTTCGTCGTCCGGAACAGCATCGACGATCGACGTTGCCGGGGGACGACGCCATGATGAGCGCACGACGACGAGCGCGTGACGGTCCCCTGAACGAGTGGCCCGGAGCGGCGAAGGCGGGAGCGCAGCGAGCGTCGAGCTCCCCAGCGAGCGAAGAAGGGAGCGGACGGCGCCAGCCGGATCGCTTCCGCACGAGCGAGCGAGCAAGCATTGACCGGTCGGTCAAGGGGCTCGTAGCGTCGGGTGGGATGCGGCGGAAGCTCACCCCACGAGGTATCGAGCGGCGGACCCAGCTGATGGCCCACGCCACTTCGCTGTTCGCCGACAAGGGGTACCACCCCACGTCGGTGTCCGACATCGTCGACAGCCTCGGCGTGGGCAAGGGCGTCTTCTACTGGTACTTCTCCTCGAAGGAGGAGCTGCTCAGCGAGATCCTGCGCGACGCGCACCTGCAGCTCCGGCGCGCGCAGCAGGCTGCGCTGGCCGACGAATCCGACCCGGTCCGGCGCATCGAGCTCGGCATCCTGGCATCGCTCGAATGGTTCCGGGATCATCGCGAGTACTTCGCGATCACGCAGTTCGCCGCGACCGACGAGACGTTCGCGCCGGTGCTCCGCCGCAATCGCGAGGTCGCGGTCGCCGACACGGTTCGCCACATCAAGGAGGCGATCGTCGAACGGCGCATCGCCGACGGCGCACCCGAGTTGCTCGCGCACGCCATCCTCGGCGTCGTCGACCAGCTCACGCGCCGCTACCTCATCGAGCGCGACGAGCCGGTCGATCAGATCGCCGCCTCGGCGATCGCGTTCTGCATCCACGGCCTGGCCGGCAGCGCGGGCCGGGAGCCGCTGACTAACCGAGCTTGGTGAGGGCCTTGCGCAGGCCCCGTACGGCCTGGGTGATGCGCTGCTCGTTCTCGACCAGGGCGAAGCGCACGAAACCTTCACCGCCGGGGCCGAAGCCGCTCCCGGGCGACACCGCGACCTTGGCCTCCTGCACGAGCAGGGTCGCGAACTCCTGGCTCGACATCTCCGAGTACGGCTCGGGGATCGGAGCCCACACGAACATGGTGCCCTTGGGCCGCTCGATCACCCACCCGATGCGATCGAGGCCGTCGAGCAACGCGTCGCGCCGGCCGCGGTAGATCTCGTTCTGCGCCTTCGGGAAGTCGGGCGCCTCGTTCATCGCGACGGTGGCGGCGATCTGCACCGGCTGGAACGTGCCGTAGTCGAGGTACGACTTCAGCCTCGCGAGCGCGGCGACGACCTCGGCGTTGCCAACGAGGAACCCCATGCGCCATCCGGCCATCGAGAACGACTTCGTCATCGTGTACAGCTCGACGGCGACATCTTTGGCGCCCGGAACCTGGAGGATCGACGGCGGTTCGTGCCCGTCGAAACCGAGATCGGCGTACGCGAAGTCGTGCACCACCAGCATCTCGCGCTCACGCACGAACTCGACGAGGCGGGCCATGAACTCGAGATCGACGCACATCGTGGTGGGGTTGTGCGGGAACGAGGCGACGAGCACGCGCGGGCGGGGCCAGGCCTGCTCCCACGCGGCGTGGAGGTTCGTGAAGAAGTCTTGTTCCGGGCCGAGGCGCACGTAGTGGATGCCGGCCCCCGCGAGGATCGGCCCCCAGATGTGGATCGGGTACGACGGGCTCGGCACCAGCGCGGTGTCGCCCGGGCCGAGGAGCGTGAGCATCAGGTGCGAGAAGCCCTCTTTCGCCCCGATGGTGCTGCACACCTCGGTCTCGAAGTCGAGGGTGACGTCGAACTTGCGGGCGTAGAGGTGCGCGAGCGCCTCGCGCAGCTTCGGGATGCCGTTGCTCAGCGAGTACCGGTGGTTGCGGGGGTTGCGCACCGCCTCGATCAGCTTGTCGACCGCGATGTCGGGCGACGGGAGATCGGGGTTGCCGAATCCGAGGTCGATGACGTCTTCGCCGGCCCGCCGCAACTGCATCTTCAGCGCGTTGATGTGGGCGAACGCATACGGCGGCAAGGCGTCGATTCGGCGAAACTGCACGCCACACAGGTTAGGCGACCCAGGGAAGAGGACCACCGCTTATGGCGTTCGACCCCGGGATGACTGACGGCACACCGATCCCGCACCCTCCGCTCTCGATCCTCGAGCTGGCTCCCGTCGGGCAGGGCACGACTCCCGCGGCCGCGCTCGCGAGCTCCGTCGAGCTCGCTCGCCTCGGTGAGCGCCTCGGGTATCGCCGGCTCTGGGTCGCCGAGCATCACAACATGCCGGGCATCGCCAGCTCGTCTCCGCCGGTGCTCATCGCGCACCTCGCGGCCTCGACCTCGACGATCCGCGTCGGTGCCGGTGGCGTGATGCTGCCGAATCATGCGTCGCTCGTGGTCGCCGAGCAGTTCGGCATGCTCGAAGCGCTGCACCCCGGCCGCATCGATCTCGGGCTCGGCCGCGCGCCCGGCACCGACCCGGTCACCGCGGCCGCCCTGCGCCGCAACCCCACGCCCTTCGCGACCGACGAGTTCCCCGAGCAGCTTCGCGACCTCTTCATGTTCTTCGACGGCACCCATCCCCAGATCACGGCCGTCCCGGGTCGTGGCTACGAACCCGCGATCTGGATGCTCGGCTCCAGCGACTACAGCGCGCGGGTCGCCGGCGCGCTCGGGCTGCCGTTCTCGTTCGCGCACCACTTCGCGTCGCACAACACGGTCGCCGCGCTCGACGCGTACCGAGCGGCGTTCCGTCCGTCGCGCACGCTCGAGCGGCCCTACGCCATGATCGGCGTCCCCGTCATCTGTGCCGAGACCACCGATCGGGCGCGGTGGCTGTCGGGGCCGAGCGCGTTGTCGTTCGTCCGCCTGCGCCAAGGCCGTCCGACGCAGCTCCCCACTCCCGAAGATGCGGCCGAGTACGTGTTCACGCCGTCGGAGCGCGAGCTCGTCCGGACGTGGACCGCGCCGCTGATCGTCGGTGATCCCGACGAGGTGCGCACCCAACTCGAAGCGCTCGCCCTGCGCACCGGTGTCGACGAGCTCATGATCACCACGATGGTCCACGGCGCCACCGACCGGCTCCGCTCCTACGAGCTCCTCGCGGAGGCATGGAACCTCGCGCCGATCACGTCTCGGTGACGGCGCGCGTGCCCCCGCCCCCTTGGTCCGACCAGAGATCCCGTCCGGCCCTGAGCGACCGATAGATTCGCCCGCCGTGCCCCAGATCGAAGCGGTCCTCCTCGACGTCGGCGGGATCTTCCACCTTCCCAGCCACTCGCACGTGGTGGGCGCGTGCGGGCGCGCCGGGTTCGTCGCCGACGCCGAACGGCTCGACCGCGCGCACTACCGCGGCACGACCGCGTTCCACACCGACTACGAGGGCGAGCTCCCGTGGAACGAGCTGTGGAGCGCCTACCTCGACCTGTACGTCGAGGAGCTGGACGTACCCGAGGATTCGCGCGACGAGGTGATCGAGCATCTGCAGCAGGAGTTCACCGCCGGCGGGCTCTGGTCGCGCATCATCCCGGGCTCGATCGACGCCCTGCGCGCACTGGCGGCGACCGGCGTGCGCCTCGGCGTCGTGTCGAACGCCGAGGGGACGGTCGCGACCCAGCTGCGCGAAGGCGAGGTGCTCCAGGTCGGCCCCGGCATCGGTGTGCCCGTGGAGTGCGTCATCGACTCGGGTGAGGTCGGCGTGCTGAAGCCCGATCCGCGGATCTTCGCGATCGCGCTCGACGCGATGGCGCTGCGCCCCGACCAGGCGTGGTACGTGGGCGACATGCCCGGCATCGACGTCGTCGGCGCACGGGCCGCCGGGCTGCACCCGATCGTGATGGACCCGTTCGGCTTCCACGGTGGCCACGACTACGAGACGGTCACCTCGTTGCGTGACGTTGCCGAGCGGGTGCAGTCGTAGGCGGCGATCACTCAGGGGCGCGCGTCGAGTGCGTCGGCGATGCGGCGCAGGAGCACGACCTCCTCGTTGGGCGCTTCGGGCTCTTCGCCCTCGCTCGCCTTGCGAGCCCGGTAGGCGTCGTAGGTCTTGACGATGAGGAACAGCACGGCGCCGGTGATCGCCAGGTTGATCACGGTGTTGATGAACGCGCCGTAGAGGATGCGCCCCTTGCCGATGTCCAAGGTGAGGGCCGAGAAGTCGGGCTTACCGACGATCGCGGCGAGCAACCCGTTGACGATGTACTTGACGAAGTCGTCGATGACCGCCTTCGTCAGACCACCCATGACGAACGCGACCGCGAGCATGAGCACGTTGCCGGTCATCACGAACGCGACGAACTCCTTCCAGTACTTCTTCACAGCGTGATCCCCTCCTGATGTCGGATGCGGCAAGTCAAGGCGCGTCCCCGCGGCGGCACAAGGGTCGACTGTCATCAGGCGAGTTGCCGGGCGGCCCTCGGAAAAGACGTGCCGGCCCGGTACGTTGTTCCTCTGTGGGTGGCGGAGTCGAGCGGTCGGCGGGTGTGGTCCGCCGACGGTGGAGATGGCTGGCAGTCGGGGGCCTCGTCGTCGCGCCGCTCACGCTCACGGCCTGCGGACAACACGTCGAGTGCTCGAAATCCCTTCCCACCGAGACGATCGTCGGTCGCCTCGTCGCTCGTCAGGGATCCACCGCGACGTTCTCGATCGAGTCATTGACGCAGCCCCACGGCCCGCCGTCGTCCGGGCCCGCCCCGCCCGTGCTCGTGCCCGGGCACACCGTCGCCGTCCGGTACTTCGACGATCACGCGAAGTACCTCCGGATCGGTGCGCGTCTCGGCCGAGCCGATGAGTTCGCGCGGGAGGATGGGTCTCAGTTCTGACGCCGGCAACCTGCCCGCCACAACGAGGAGACTGAGATCGTGGACTGGAAGCTCGAAGTCGTCATCGTTCCCGTCTCGGACGTGGACCGCGCCAAGGCGTTCTACGTCGAGAAGGCCGGCTTCAACCTCGACGTCGACCATCGCGCCGGCGACTTCCGCGTCGTGCAACTGACGCCACCCGGTTCGGCGTGCTCGATCACCCTCATGCGGAACCCCGAGAGCGCGGGCTCGGTCAACGGACTGCATCTCGTCGTGTCCGACATCGACGCCGCCCGCGCCGAGCTCGTCGACCGGGGCCTCGACACAACCGAGATCTTCCACTTCGAATCGGGCACGCAGGTGCCCGGTCCGGACCCCCAACGGAGCGACTACGGCTCCTTCTTCTCGTTCAGCGATCCCGACGGCACCGGTTGGCTCGTGCAGGAGAAGCGATGAAGCGGCGGGATGCCCGACGGCGGGATGCGGTCAGCCCGTGAGCTCGTAGGGCTCCGCGTAGAACTGCGAGTACCACTTGCGGAACTTGAGGATCGGGCCGTCGGTGTCGGCGAGCGCGGGAACCGGGAGGAACCGCTTGTGCTCCCAGATCGGCCGATCCTCCTGGATCTGCTTGTTGATCTCGGCGACGAACGCCCCCGCGACCGACGACGTGACCTTCTCGTCGTCGAACTTGCGGACCGTGAAGTTGAACCGCACCTGCGTGGTCTCGTCGTCGATCGGCGTGGTGGTCGCGATGTTGAGCGCGTCGACGATCCCCGAGAACCACACCGCGGAGAAACCCGGACCGTGGTTGTACACGTCGATCCGCCCCCACGTGGTGCCGCGCGGCGTGACGTACGACTGCTTCGACAACATCGTGGAGCGCGGCCCGTCGATCTCGTAGCTCTCCACCTCCGCGACCGTCTCGGTGCCGTGCACGTAGAGGAAGTGCGCGGGGTCGGCGCCGTTCTCCGACATCTCCTGCGGCACCGTGCGGATCACGTAGCTCGAGCGGTAGTAGTCGCTGAACGCGGAGTCGGCGTACTCGGGCAGCTCGGGGATCTCCCACTGCGGCGCTTCGTCGCTCGGGTGGTACCACGCCATCACGAACCCGTTGCGCACGATCACCGGATAGGTGCGCAGGTGCGCCTTCTTGTTGGTGCGCTGGCTGTACGGGATGTTGGCGCACGCGCCCTCGCCGTCGAACTGCCATCCGTGGAACGGGCACGCGAGCTCGCTGCCGGCGACGGTGCCGCCGTAGCCGAGGTGCGCGCCGAGGTGCGGGCAGTACGCATCCTGGAGGTGGAAGTCGCCGCTCTCTTCGCGCCAGAGCACGAGCTCGCGGCCGAAGTACCGCAGCGGTGTCACCTCACCCGGCGCGAGGTCCTCCGGGTACGCGACCTGGAACCAACCGAACGGGATCGGGAACGGAAAGCGGCGACCCAGGGTGCTCGCTTGCACGACGGCTCCTCGGCGAGGCGAAATAAGAACGTGTTCTATTCTAATGCTCCGTCGACGGCTACCGCCGCGGGAAGGCCGCCTGCACGACCGCGGGGTCGTAGAACTCGCGCCAGCGACGAACCCGGCCGCCGGGGTCGAGCTCGAACACCGTGATGTAGCGGTTGCGGTACGGCCCACCGGTTGCCGCGACCACGCCGTCGCTGCGGTACTCGGCCACGACGACGGGTGCGTCCTCCACGACGTGCACCCGCTCGACCGCGATCGTGAAGCTCGAGAACAGGGTCGCCGACGAGCGCTGGAAGCCGAGCACTGCGCTCAGCCCGTCGTATCGGCGAGGAAGCGGTGGCGGCGCGTAGGGCAGCTCCATCACGATGTCGGGGGCGAGGTGGCGGGCCAAACCCTCGACGTCCATCGCTCCCGCGAGCGCGAGCAGCTCGCGAATGCGTTCTCCGGCGTTGGTCTCCATGGCCGCAGTCTGGCCCGAGACGCCGGGTGGTCGTGCACGGGCGCTCGGAACCGGGCTCGACCGGGCCGGGCCGGCAACCCTCAACCGGGCCCGGGCACCAGTCGATGAACGTGAGAGCGGCAGCCGTCGCCCGACGAGTGAGGTCCGAGTGTGGTCAGTGGGCGCCACCAGGCTGGTATCCCGATCCGCACTCGCCCGTCCACGTCCGCTACTGGGACGGCACCGCGTGGACCCCGCACACCGCGCCGGCCGTGCCCTCCTCTCCGGCCGTGTACGCGTGGCCCGGTCCGCCCGTCTCGCAACCTGTACCCGCGAGACTCGCGGTCGGCTGGTTGATCGGAGCCGTCGCGGCCTTCGTCGCGGTGGTGCTCGCGGTTGTCGTCGCGGCCGCACTCGGTGGCGTGAGTGGGCATCAGAGCACAGCAACGATGCCTCCGTTGACCGGCGTCACGTTGCCGGCAGATCGCGTCTACCACCCGCCGCTCGGACCCGACGGCGTACCCGCGCTCGTCACCTTCGGCCCGCCTGCGGTCGAGATCGACCCACCACGAGCTTCGGTTCCGCCGGCGCTGTACGCGGTACCGCCCGGAAGTGATGTCGTCACTCGCGCCAGCGCGCAGGATGTCGCCCTCGCGATCTGGACGATGCGCAGGAGCGCGATCACCGCGCAGTCGCGCGCCACACTCGCGAGGTTCGAGACGGGGAGCGCGCTCGCGGTCGATGCCGCGCGCGGGTGCGGATGCGGCAACCCCGATCGCTTCGGCCCCGCCGACAGCGTCACCGTCGCGGTCGGCCATTCCTCGGCGTTCCCGGCGCACTTCTTCGCAAAGGTCTCGACGACCCTGAACGACACACCGTGGAGCGCGCTGCTCGTCTTCACGCGCGCTGCGCCCGACAAACCGTGGCGCCTCGCCTTCGCCGGCGGCGGGCAACCGCTCGCGGGCGGCAACTCGACGTTCCCGTTCTCGATCGGCGACGACGGATATGTGAGCTCCGTACCCCCGCCCGTCGCGGCGCGCGGCGCTCGACTCGCCCCCGCGCTCGCCGATCTCTGGCAGGCGGCGAAGGTCGGCGCCAAGCCCGTCGGCGCGCCCGACTGGGCAACAGGCACGCTCACCGATCAGTGGGTACGGGAGATCTCGCAGAACCGCCAGGGCAAGGTCAACCGCGGGAACGGCCTGACGGGCTACTACCGGTACGCGGCGACGCCGCACGCCGCCACCTACGTCGTGCCGTTGCTCGGCGACGAGTACCTCGCGTGCGCGCCGATCCTGGGCGAGGGGACGTTCCTGTCGACGAACGGGCGTGAGGTGTACCAGTCGACCGACCGCCTGAACTGGGGAACCGAGCTCGCGCCCGGTACGTACCGTGCGGTCACGACCATCGACGAGTACACGCCGTGCTTCGCGTTCACGGCCACCGGCAACACCGTCGCCGTGAACGGCGTCACTCCTCCCGACACGGTCGCGGTTGTCGGCGTTCCGTAACCGTGGGTCAGGAAGGCTTGCGGTTGGCGACGACCCACATCGAGAAGAACTGCGAGCCGCCGCCGTACGCGTGACCGAGCGCGCGCCCGTTCTTCAACTCCACCTGGTAGTCGCCGGCCCGGCTGCGCACCTGCTGCGCGGCCTCACCGAAACGGATCATCCCCGACGCACCGATCGGGTTCGACGACAGCACGCCGCCCGACGGGTTCCACGGGATGTCGCCGTCGGGTGCGGTCGCACCTGACTCGGTGAGCTTCCAGCCGTCGCCCTCGGCGCAGAACCCGAGGTTCTCCAGCCACATCGGCTCGAACCACGAGAACGGCACGTAGACCTCGGCGCAGTCGAACTCGCGACGCGGGTCGGTGATCCCGGCCTGCGCGTAGAGGTCGGCGGCACAGTCCTTGCCGGCCTGCGGGTTCACCTGATCGCGACGGGCGAACATCGTCGGCTCGCTGCGCATGGCCATCGCGTGGATCCACGCGACCGGCCCGGGCGCGGCGTCGGCAACGGCCTCGTCACCGATCACCATCGCCATCGCGCCGTCCGACGACGGGCACGTGTCGAGGTAGCGGATCGGCTCCCACAACATGAACGATTCCTCGACCATCTTGAGGTCGATGTCGGGGATGTGGAGGTGGGCCTTCGGGTTGCGCAACGCCGCGAGGCGGTCCTTCACCGCGACCAGGTTGCCAATGTGGCTCGGCGCTCCGGATCGGTAGATGTAGGCGCGGATGAGCGGCGCGAAGAAGCCGCCGGCGCCGGCGACGAGCGGCGCCTGGAACGGCATCGGCACCGTGAGGCCCCACGTGGCGTTGCTCTCGCTCTGCTTCTCGTACGCGACCGTGAGCACGCGCCGGTGCACGCCCGAGGTCACGAGCTTCGACGCGACGATCGCGGTCGAGCCACCGACGCTGCCCGCGGTGTGCACGCGCAGCATCGGCTTGCCCACCGCGCCGAGCGCGTCGGCGAGGTAGAGCTCCGGCATCGCGACACCCTCGAACATGTCGGGGGCCTTGCCGATGACGACGGCGTCGATGTCGGCCCACGTCATGCCGGCGTCTTCGAGCGCTTCGATCGCGGCCTCGCGTACGAGGCCGGCCATCGACACGTCTTTGCGCGACGACCGGTGATGCGTCTGGCCGACTCCGACCACCGCTGCGAGTTGCTCGCCCATCTACTCGGCCTCCAGGACGCAAACGAGGTTCTGCTGCAGGCACGGGCCCGAGGTCGCGTGCGCGACTCCGCGGTTCGCTTCACCCGACTGGATGCGCATGGCGACTTCGCCGATGCGCGACAGGCCTGCAGCCATGATCGTGTTGGCGGCGAGCGCACCGCCCGACGGGTTGACCGTCGTGGTGGCGCCCAAGCCGAGCGCGTCGCCGAGGATGAGCTCCTCGTGCGAGAACTGCGCGTGCAGCTCGGCGACGTCGATCGCGCCGTCGCCCACGCCTGCGGCCGCCGCGGCCGCTCGCGTCGACGCCGACGATGCGAGATCGCGCACCCCGAGCGAGTGGGCCTCGATGCGGTGCTCGAGGCCGCGGATCCAGGCCGGGCGCTCGCACACGTTGCGGGCGACGTCGCCCGCCGCGATCACGACCGCGGTCGCGCCGTCGGTCACGGGGAACACGTCGCTCTCCCGCAACGGGTCGTACCGAACCGGCGTCGCGAGGAGGTCGTCGGCGGTCACATCGCCCTTGCGCACGGCGTGCGGGTTGCGCAGGCCGTTGCGCTGGGCCCGGGCCGCGACCTCGGCGAGATCGCGCTCGGTGCGCCCCGACTCGTCGAGGTAGCAGCGGGCCTGCAGCGCGGCGAGGTCGATCATCGACGGCCACAACGGCACGAGGTAGTACGGGTCGGCCTGCATGGTCATGATCTCGGCGACGTCGCCGAGACTGCCCTTGGAGAAGCCGTAGATCAGGGCCGAGTCGACCTCGCCGGTCTGGATCGCGATCCACGCCTCGTAGAGCGCCCACGCCGCGTCCATCTCGACGTGGCTCTCACGGATGGGCGGCCACGCACCGACCGCGTCGATGCCCTGGACGAACGCGAACGGGCCACCGAAGAGGTAGTCGAGGCTCCCCGAGCAGGTGAAACCGATCTCCTTCGCCGGGATCCCCGAGCTCTGCACCGCGTCGCGGATCACCGGTGTGATGATCTCGACCTCGTTGTGCTTGGTGTCCTTGGCTACGGCCGATGCGGCGTAGCTGACGACCGCGACCTCTCTCACAGGTACTCCCGGTAGGTCTCGTAGGCGGCGTCGGGCTCACCGCTGGGCTCCCACCACTTGATGGACGTGTGGTCGGGCTTGAGCTCATCGGCCCAGATCGCCTTCACCCGCATCCCCATCCGCACGTCGGAGGCTTCGATGCCGCGGATGAGGCCGAAGAACGTGTTGTTCGCGCCGTCGAGCACGATCTGCGCCGACACGTACGGCACCGGCGGCGCGAGCTCCGAGAGCCCCGGGATGTTGACGACGCAGTAGGTGCTGATCGTGCCGGTGTCGCCGACCTCCACCTCGATGCTCGTCGGCTCCCCCGTCTTCGGGTCGGTACCGCGCGATCCCGCGTAGACCTCGTCCGACGACGGTGCGCGTGCACCGATGATCTTGCCTTCGCTCAAGCCGACGAGGTAGCGCGTCGCCGCCTCGCCCGCCGCGACCTCGTACTCGAGCCGGATGGGCGAGATCATCCCGGTGACCGGGCCTTCGTCGTCGGCGACGTCGGCGCGGGCCGGCGCGGGTTGCGGCTGCTCGCCGTCGGCGAGCGGAACCCACGCCTCGATGTCGCGGACACTGCCGACGCGATCGGTACGCCAGCGCGGCGCGACCCGCATGCCGGTGGCCATCGCGTCCTTCGTGCCCGCGTCGACCACGTGCACCCACGCGGTGTCGGCACCGTCGGGACGGATCATCGCGAACGCGAACGGGCGGTCGAGCACCTGCTTGCCCGGACGCGGCTTCTCGACCCACGTCCACGACTGCACGGTTCCGGCCGGCCCGACCTCGACGAAGTCGCCGACCGCATCGCTCGTGACCGGGTCGTATTCCGTCGGCGGCACGAGGACGCGCCCGTCGGCGATGCGCACGCCTTCGATGCGGCCGTCGCGCAATGACGTGAGGAAGCGCCCGATCACGGGCCCGACCGAGCGCGTGTACCCGCCCGGATACTCGAGCGCGTGGTGGGCAACGAACGTCTCGGTCATGATGTCGGTCGCATACGCGTGCGCTTCACGGTCTCGTTCGGCACTGGTTTCACCTGCTGCGTCTGCTCCATATCGGACCTCTCATGTTGTGTCTCATATGGCGCGCTCGCGGCCTTCCCAGTAGGGGTCGCGCAGCTTGCGCTTGAGGAGCTTGCCCGTGGGCTCACGCGGCAACTCCTCGACGAAGTCGATCGAACGCGGCCACTTGAACTTCGCGAGCCGGCCCGCGAGGTGCTCCATGATCGCGGCGTGCAGCGCGTCGTCGGGCGCGACACCCGCCGACGGCTCGACCACCGCCTTGATCTGCTCACCCATGTCGTCGTCGGGGATGCCGAACACGGCGACGTCGCCGACGCCCGGGCACGCGAGGATCTCGCCCTCGATCTCGGCCGGGTAGATGTTCACGCCACCGGCGATGATCATGTCCGACTTGCGGTCGCAGAGGAACAGGTAGCCCGCGTCGTTGAAGTAGCCGACGTCGCCGACGGTGAAGAAGCCGTCGGCGTCGTGCGAGTCGTTCGTCTTGGCCTTGTCGCCCTTGTACTCGAAATCGCCCGAGCCCATGCGCATCCACACGGTGCCGGGCACGCCGGTGTCGCACTGCGCGCCGTTGTCGTCGACGATCTTGATCTCGCTGTTGGGCCACACGCGACCGACGGTGCCCGGGTACTGCACCCACTCCTCGGGTGGGCACACCGTGCCGCCGCCCTCGGTGGCCGCGTAGTACTCCCAGATCACGGGGCCCCACCAGTCGAGCATCTTGCGCTTCACGTCGACCGGGCACGGCGCCGCCGCGTGGATCGCCCACTTCATCGACGAGACGTCGTACTTCGCGCGCACGTCGTCGGGGAGCGCCAACATGCGGTGGAACTGGGTCGGTACCACGTGCGTGTGCGTGCAGCCGTAGCGCTCGATGAGCCGCAGCGTCTCGGCCGGATCCCACTTGTCCATGAACACCACGCTGTGGCCCGCGTGGAGCGCGTTGCCGGCGAAGGTCGTCACCGCGGTGTGGTAGTTCGGCGACGTGGAGAGGTGCACGTTGCCGTCCTGCTGGGGGATGCCGAAGAGCAGGAAGAAGAACGTGAAGAGCTCGGCCGAGGTGTCGGGGTCGATCTCGCCGAGCGGCCGGCGCACACCCTTCGGCCGGCCGGTCGTGCCCGACGTGTAGTGCATCGCCGCGCCGGTCTTGCGATCCTCGGGCGCCGTGGTGGGCTGGCGGTCGACGATCTCGGCGAAGGAGCGGAAGCCCGGTACCGAGCCGTGCGCGACGCGGGCCTCGGGTGCGATCCCGGCCTCCTCCGCGGCGGCCGCGGCGAGGGCCGCGAACCGCTCGTGGCTCACGAGCGCCTTGGCGTCGCTGTCTTGGAGGATGTACGCGACCTCGGGCGGGCTCAGCCGGTAGTTGATGGGCACGTAGTACCAGCCGGCCTGGAGCGCCGCGAGGTACACGTGCATCGGGTTCGAACCGTTCGGGAGCACCGCCGCGACGGTGTCGCCGGCCTGCAACCCGACCTCGCGGAGCGCGTGCACGACCTGGTTGGCCCGCGCCAACACATCACCGGCGCGGTGCTCGGTACCGTCGGGATCGACGATCGCGAGGTGGTCAGGATCAGCTTGCGCGTACTTCCAGAAACCCGACATCGATCCCCCGTGGGCGACGAGCGTGGCGGCGCGGTAGTAGAACACGTTCTCGGTTTGTCCCGCAAGCGGCAGACCGGTGAAGACTCGCCCCGATCGCTCCGCCCCGAACCAACCGCTCCAGACCACGCTCCGGAGGCAACCATGGCCGTCCTCGAAGACCTCACGACGAAGCACTGCACCGTCGAGCGCGACGGCCACGTCGTGACCCTGACGATGAACCGACCGGAGAAGAAGAACGCGCTCTCGGGCGACATGCTCGCCGGGTTGGTGATGGGCTACGAGTACATCGATGCGGAGCCCGAGGTGCGCTGCGCGATCATCACCGGCGCGGGCGGGAACTTCTCGTCGGGCGCCGATCTCGTCGCCATGGGCCAGCAGTCCGACGACCCTCGGGTGCAGGCCGTGATGGCACGCGGCGACAACCCGCACTGGAAGGGCCTGCTGCGCGACTACCGGCTGTCGAAGCCGCTCATCGCCGCAGTCGAGGGCTACGCGGTGGCCGGCGGCACCGAGATGTTGCAGGGCACCGACATCCGCGTCGCGGGTGAGAGCGCGATCTTCGGGGTGTGGGAGGCCAAGCGCGGCCTCTTCCCGCTCGGCGGCTCCGCGTGCCGGCTCCCCCGCCAGATCCCCTACACGGTGGCCATGGACATCCTGCTCACGTGCCGGCCGATCACCGCGCTCGAGGCGCAGCAGATCGGCCTCATCGGACGGGTTGCACCCACGGGCCATGCGTTGGCCACGGCCCGGGCCGTCGCCGAGATGGTCGCCGCAAACGCACCGCTGTCGACCCAGGCGATCCTGCGCGCGTGGCGCGAGACCGAGCACATGAGCGACTACGACGCGATGCAGCACCAGGACCCGATCGGGTGGGAGGTCTTCGCGTCGCAAGACGCCCAAGAGGGCCCGCGCGCGTTCGCCGAGAAGCGCGAGCCGAACTACCAGGGTCGATGAGCGAGGCGGCGCCGGGCTTCCCGGACCGGCAGCAGTTCGCGACCCCGGAACGGGCGCGGCTGGCCGAAGCGGTGCGACGCGCGATCGACGTCGTGATGACGGTCGAGAACGCGACGGCCGAGCAGATGGTCGCGGCCGCATCGAGCATCGAGGCGGCCACCGCGGTGCTCGCCGGACCGGGCGCCGTGACCGTCGACGGCCCGCGACGCACGTCGCGCGACCGCGATCACGGCGACTACCTGCCCCGCAGCCCGATCGTCGGGGAGTCGAGCCCGCTCGCACCGCCGATCGCATGGGAGTGGGTGCCGCCCCGCATCCTCGGGCGCGTCGTGTTCGGCGCCGCGTACGAGGGGCCGCCGAGCTACGTGCACGGCGGGATCATCGCGTTGGCGTTCGACGAGATGCTCGGCATGGCCAACATCGCCACGGGTCATCCGGGCATGACCGGCACGCTGACGGTCCGCTACCGCCGGCCGACACCGCTGTATCGCGAGGTGAGCTTCGAGGCGTGGGTCGTGAAGGTCGAGGGTCGGCGCAACGCGACCCGCGGCACGCTCTCGTGCGACGACACCCTGTGCGCCGAGTGCGACGGCCTCTTCGTCCAACCCCGCCCCGAGCTCGCCGCCCAGTACTTCGGCCCACCGCCCGCCGAGTAGCGCGCCCGCCCCGCCGCGAACCGCCCGCCCCGCCCCGCCCCGCCCCGCCCCGCCCCGGGCGAAGTGATCGCGTGTTGACCCCTCCGGGCGGTCGAATCGCCTTCACTTCGGGCGGGGACGGGGCGCGAAATGCTCACCGGGGCGGGAAATCGGTCGATACAGGGAAGCGAGGGACCGCTCCGGGGATGGGCGGTCCGGGAGCGTTACCTGGTGAGAGCGTGTCCGACGTGTGAGTGCTTCGTTCCTGCGGCCGCGTCGCGCTGCCCGCGGTGCGATGCCGCGCTCGAGCCCGTCGAGGTTCGCAACGCGGCCCCCGCCGAGCCCGCGCCCGACGACCGCGAGCTGGTGCTCGTCGGCGCGGGAACGTGGACGGCTTCCGGCGCAGCCGACCCGACCAACCGCAGCATCGTGGCGAGGGTCTCGCTGCCGCCCCTCGACGGACCGGCGGGTCTGCCCAAGCGGCCGAGCCTGCCCAAGCTCCCCCAACCCTTCGCACCCGATCCGCTCGTGCTCGCCGTGTTCCTCGGCATCCCGCTGCGCGATTCCGTCGCGCCCGCCGACGCGCCCGCCGCCCCGGCTCCGACGCTCGACTCGCCCCTGCCACGAGCGACTCCGATCGACACACCCGATACGGCAGGCGACGCGGTCGCCGCCGCCGCCACCGATACCGACACCGACACCGACACCGACACCGACGACACCATGGTCGACGGCCCGGCGGGCACGACCGCGCGAACCGGTGAGCTCGCATCGCTCAAGCTCCCGCCCGACGCGTTCGGCGCGCTGCTCGGGATCCCCCACGGCACGCCCGCGACCACCGGCGCCGGCGACGACCTCTTGCCGAGCGTCCAGGCGGCCGACGCTGCCCTCGCAGCCGAACCCGCGGCACCGGCCGAGCCGGTCGTCGTCGCGGTTCCCCTCGCCACGGCGGCCGCAACCGCGGCGATCCCCCCGGTCGTGGCGCTCCAACCGCTCCCCCGCCCCCCACGCCTCCGCCGGCCGCGCTTCACGCGCCGCGACCCGTTCGCCCGGCGCGCGACCCGACGGGAACGGTTCCTCACCCGCGCGTGCATGGCGCTCGCCCTCACGCTCGCGGTCGTGGTGCTCGCGCTGCGACTCCCGCTCGGTGTGCGTCCGCAGCTCGGCGCGAGCGCCCAAGGTGTCGGCGTGGGCGTCGGCGTCGCTTCCGGTCCCGCGACACCGACGACCGCTCCCTTCACCGATGCCATCCGCGTCCAGACGCGCGCCGACCTGCGCGTGGTCGTCGCGACGACGGCGCGGGTGTACCCCGTCTGGCAGTCGTACGCGCCAGCGACTCCGAGTGTGCTCGCGCGCGCGCTGCCGCAATTCGCGTTCGTCACGGCCGCGCGGGCATCGAGCCGCATGGGCGAGATGTCGGTCGCGGGGACCGCCCGCCAGGTCGTGGTCGCCGAGTTCGCCGGACCCGTAGGGTGCGCGTTCGCCCGCGTGATCGGTCGCCACCCGGCCGAGTACGCGACGAGCCCCACCTCCGGTTCGTGCCGCGCTTCGAGCGCCCCCGCCCACGGTTGGAGCCCGCTCGGCCGCGAAGGCTGAGCCGGCGCGCTCGCCGACCTCACCCCACCCGGCGCGCCTGCGTACGATCCCCGCGGTGAAGCTCCCCGCGCACGGCCGCCCGCACGATGACGTGATCGCCGACCTCCGGCAGCGCAAGGAGGGCGACGCCCGCTGGCGCGAAGGACGCACGTTCGGACTGGTGTTCGACGGCGGGCCGGAGGTCGAGGCCATCGGCGAGGCCGCGGCCGAGCTCTTCCTGCACGAGAACGCGCTCAACCCGTTCGCGTTCCCGAGCCTCGCCTCGTTCCAATCCGACGCGGTGAGCATCACCGCCGATCTGCTGCACGGCACCGAAGGGGTGGCGGGCTTCATGACCTCCGGCGGCACCGAGAGCATCCTCATGGCGGTGCTCGCGGCGCGGGAACGGGCGCGGGTCGAACGGGGCATCACCGAGCCCGAGATGGTCGTCGCGAACAGCGCGCACGCGGCGTTCCACAAGGCCGGTCACGCGTTCGGTGTGCAGGTGCGGTCGGTGCCGGTGCGCGCCGACTTCCGCGCCGACGTCGACGCCATGGCCGCCGAGATCACGCCGAACACCGTGCTGGTGGTCGGAAGCGCCCCGCAATACCCGCAGGGTGTCATCGACCCGATCCCCGAGCTCGCCGCCCTCGCGCTGGAGTGCGGAGCCAACTTCCACACCGACGCGTGCATGGGCGGCTTCGTGCTCCCGTTCCTCGAGCAGTTGGGCCACGCGGTCGCGCCGTGGGACTTCCGCGTCGAAGGCGTCACCACGATCTCGGCCGACCTCCACAAGCTCGGCTACACGCCCAAGGGCGCGTCGGTGATCCTCCACCGCACGAAGGAATCGCGTCTCTACCAGACCTTCCTGTTCGACGACTGGTTGGGCGGCTTCTACGCGTCGCCCAACATGATGGGCTCCCGCTCGGGCGCGCCGATGGCCGCGGCGTGGGCGGTGCTCCAGTCGCTCGGCAACGACGGGTACCTCGAGCTGACCCGCCGCATGCTCGACGCGCGCGACCGGATGGTCGCGGCCGTCCGCGCCACTCCCGGGCTCACGGTACTCGTCGAGCCCGACGCCCAGATCGTGTGCATCACCGGCGATCGCACCACCGACGACACGATCGACGTGTTCGCACTCGGCACGGTGCTGTCCGAGATCGGGGGCTGGTACCTCGACCGACAGTCGCCGCCCGACTCGTTGCACGCGACCGTGTGCGCCGCGAATGCGCCGGCGATGGACGCCTTCATCGCGGACCTGGCCACCGCGGCCGAACGCGTCGGGCGGGCACGGACCGACGATCGCTCCACGGCGTACTCGGCCCTCGAATAGCCGAGGAGGGCACGGCCGGGCACCGCCGGGGCACGGCACCTGCAACACGTTCTACCTGCGGGCTAGTTTGGCGCGATGGGGGCGACTCTCTCCCCGGCAGCGGGCTCCTCACCGGGCCGGCGCTCGGGCGGCAACCGCGCAGCCGAGACCGCGGCACGCCGACGACGGCTGATCGAAGCCGCGGTCGCGCTCGCGGGCGAGGGCGGCTACGACGCGGTGCAGATGCGCGACGTCGCGTCGCGCGCCGAGGTTGCGCTCGGCACGCTCTACCGGCACTACTCGTCGAAGGACCAACTCCTCCTCGCGGCGATGGCCGCGCAGGCCGACGCCCTGCGGGGCCGGCTCGAGCAGCGGCCGCCCCGGGGCGACACGCCGGCCGAACGCGTCGCCGAAGGCCTGCGCCGCGCGTGCACGGCGCTCGAACGCCAACCGACGGTGACGGCCGCGATGGTCACCGCGATGTCGTCGACCGACGGCGACGCCGCCCCGGTGAAGCAGGCGGTGCAGGACTCGTTGCGCATGATGATCGCGGGTGCCGTCGGCGACGACGCGGCCGGCGATCCCGTCGAGGATCTCGACGCGATCGTGAAGGTGCTCGGGCACGTGTGGTTCGCCGCACTCGCGTTCTGGGTGGGCGGCATGACCGAGTCGGGCGTGATGGCCGACGATCTCGAACGCGCGGCGCATCTGCTGCTCGATCACTGAGCGGGCCCGGCCGCCGGGCGAGACCCTCCGGCTACGCCAACAGCGGCACGACCCGTTCGGCGAGGATTGCGGGGTTGTCGAGATCGCCGGAGTCCACGGGGCCTGCGACGAGCCAGTCGGCGCCCGCCGCGATGTACTCGCGCAGGCGCTCGGCCACCCGTTCGGGGCCGCCGACGATCGCGTCGGGCGGTGGGTCGAGGCGCTCGGCCTTGCGCAGTGCCGCGGCTTCATCGTCCCCCATCACGACGAGCCCGCCCCACGAGATCGCGAACGGACGGAGACCGGACTCGGTCGCTCGGGCACACACCAAACGGGCCTCCGTCGCGAGGCGCGCCGCATCGCCACCCCAACGGTTCCACCCGTCGGCGCGTGCCGCGACGGCGCGTACCGCAGCAGAGGTCCCTCCGACCCACACCGGGTAGCCGTGGCCGCTCACAGCTTCGAGCGTGTCGGTGAGCGCGGCGATGCGGTCGTCCATCGTGGCGAACTCGAGCCCGAACGTCTCGTTCTCGGCCCGACTCTCGTGGTCTCCTGCACCGATTCCCGCGATGAGCCGACCGTGGCTCACGCGTTGCACGGTGTCGAACATGTGCGCCAGCGTCGCCGGTGGCCGCAGCGTCGAGCGCGCGACGAGCGGGCCGAGTGCGACGCGCCGCGTCTCCGCGGCCACCGCGCCGAGCAGGGTGAACCCTTCGATCGCGGGCCGCAGACCGCTCGGCCCGGTGCGGAAGAGATGGTCGAACGCGAAGACCGCGTCGAGCCCGGCCGCTTCGGCCGTTCGGGCCATCGCGATCGCCGGTTCGGGCGAGTCGCGAAACGACGGGAGCGTGATCCCCACGCGCGTGGCGGAACCGCGCGTCGCGGAGCCCACCTCGCTCATGTCAGGCGCGGAGGCCGGCGGCGATCGCCGCGGCGCCGATGGCACCCGCGCGCTCACCGAGGGTCGCGGGCACGATCGGGACGACGGGTCGGTGCTCCGGCGCCTCGATGTGGGTCGTGAACGCGACCCGCAACGGCTCGAAGAGCAGATCGCCCAGCTCGACGAGCCCGCCGGAGATGACGATGATGGCCGGGTCGAGGATGTTCGCGAGGGCCGAGAGCCCGAGCGCGACGTTGTCGGCGTAGACGCGCAACAGTTCGAGGGCGTCAGTGTCGCCGGCGGCGGCCGCCGCGCCGACGTGATGCCCGTTCACCGCCGACGGGTCACCGTCCGCGCGCATGAGAATCGCGACGCCCGTCCCGCCGGCGACGAGCTCGCGGGCCATGCGACCGAGTGCGGAACCCGACGCGATCGCCTCCCAATGGCCGCGCTCCCCGCACGCGCACATCGGTCCGTGGCGGTCGACCGTGAAGTGCCCGATCTCGGCCGCGAACCCGTGCGCACCACGCACGACCGCGCCGTCGAGCACGATCGCGCCTCCGATACCCGTACCCAGGGTGACGAGCAGCGCGTCGCGCGCCCCAGCCGCGGCACCGAAGCGCACCTCTCCCCAACCCGCCACGTTGGCGTCGTTGTCGACCACCACCGGCAGCTGCGTGCGCTGCGCCAGCGCCTCGCGCACGGGCGCGTCGACGACCCCGGGCAGGTTCGGTCCGTAGCGCAGCACGCCGTCGCCGTCGACGAGACCCGCGATGCCCACGCCGACTGCGGTGACCTCGCCCGACACCCGACCGCGCAGGGTCGTGACGATCCGTGCCGCCGCCTCGACGAGGTCGGAGAAGCCCTCCGGGCTGTCGTGGCGCTGCTCGGCGACGACCGTGCCCTGCGCGTCGGTGGCGACGCCGAGGATCTTGGTACCGCCGATGTCGAGGCCGATCGTCAGCACGGTCGGCTCGCTCAATCGAGGTCGATCCGGCGCACGCGTGGCTCACCGCGAGCAGCGGTGGCGCGCGCGTCGCGCTGGCGCTCGACGACCGTATCGGCGGCGTCGATCGCGCTGCGGGCGACCTGCAACAGCTCGTGGGCCGCGGCGAGGAGGTGCTCCATCATGTCGGGCGACGCGGAGTCCATCGACATGAACAGCGAGCCGACCGGGCACGCGTAGCACTCGTCGTGGTAACGCTTCTCGCCCGGCGCATCTCGGTCGTGATCGCGCTCGTACTCGCGACCGTGGTCGCGACCGCGATCGTCGTCGTGACGGTGCTCGCCCGCAGGCGACGGGTTGCTCACGCGCTCGCGAACTCCACTTCGAGGCGGTCGCCGTCGAGGCGTGCGCCGACGACCTCGCGCCGGGCCAACGCGTCGGGCAGCACGACCGCGCGCCGGTGAGGACCGACCGCGAGGAACAGCTCGTCGCGGTGTCGACCCAGCTCGATGTCGCTCTTCGCGGTGAACGGGAGGTGGAGCGACAGCACGAGCGCGCCGTCGATCTCGACGACCCGCAGCGGCTCGAGGTCGCACAGCACCGCCGACGGATCGGCAGCGCCGTAGAGCTGGCCCGCGAGCATCCCGAGCCGGTCGACGCCGACGAGCTCCTCGGCCGCGAGCTCCGCGGCGAGGATCGGCAGCGGGGCGAACGCCGACTCGATCGTCTCGAGGTGCGCGGCCTGGATCTCCTTCCACCCGTCGAACCAGGGGTCGGCGAGCGCGGCGGGCAACAAGCGGTTCGCGATCACGGCGTCGACGTGCTCAAGCAGTACCTCTCCCCGGGCCTGACCGTC
>DAIQOP010000022.1:0-1160 GCA_036787815.1 Actinomycetota bacterium | reverse complement strand
CCGTGCGTGAGGTCCTGAGATTGGCCGCCTACGGCCTGCTGCTCGCCGCGACTGCACGCGAGTACGTGTACGTGCGCCGGGCCTCGGCGACGACCAGCCGCTCGGGGTTGACGACGAGCCGTGCCGTGGTGATCGATCCGTCGGTGAGCAGCTCGCGCACACCGTCGAGGCGGTCGTAGAAGCGGCGGACCGCCGCGAAGACGGTGTCGCGCGCGACGGGCATGTTGGTCATCCGCGACATCACGGGGCGCGCGAGCTTGGTGATCCTGCGCTGCGAGTCGAAGACACGGTCCATGTACCAGGCGAGCACGTCGGGGAGCGACAGCAGCCGCAGCGTCTCGGCCGTCGGCGCGCAGTCGACCACGATGACGTCGTACTCGCCCGACGACGCGCGGTCGCGCAGCTCGGCGAGCGCGAACACCTCGTCGAGGCCGGGCACGACCGACAGCTCCTCGGCCTCCAATGCACCGGCGCCGGCCCAGTCGAGGACGTCGACGACGTAGTCGCGGACGTCGGTCCACGCCTCCTCGAAGCGGGCGCGGGTGTCGAGCTCGCCGCCCCACAGCCGGTCGGCGATCTGCGTCGGCTGATCGCCGAGCACGACGTCGAACGCGTCGCCGAGGGAATGGGCGGGATCGGTCGACAGGATGAGCGTGCGCAACCCTGCCGCCGCGGTGGAGACCGCCGTGGCGGCCGCGACCGTCGTCTTGCCGACTCCACCCTTACCGGTGAAGAGGAGGATGCGCATGAGGGGGCGAGGCTACCGGCTCGGAGCGGACGCAGCCGGAGCGGACGGTGCGCGACGAGACGGCGAAGCCCATGGGTACGCGACCGTGAGAATCGGCTACGCCACTCGATCGACCTGGGCCTTCAACTCTTTGAGCGCGTTGCCCATGATGAGGCTCGCGGCGCGGCGCTTGATGAGGCCGGGAAGCGGTACCGCGACCTCGACGGTGAGGTCGTAGTGGACACGGGTCGAGCCGTCGGGCTCGGCTTCGAAGCGGCACGTACCGTCGAGCCGGCGCAGCATGTCGCCCTCCACGAACTTCCACGAGAACGCGGCCGGCGCCTCCGAGTAGTCGTACTCGAGGATGTAGCGAACGCTCTTGCCGAGCGCGGCCGCCCGATACGCGACCCGGTGGCCGCGACCTTCCTCGTCG
>DAIQOP010000202.1:2525-7142 GCA_036787815.1 Actinomycetota bacterium | reverse complement strand
TCGAGGATCCGCTCGACGCCCGAGAGTCCGACGCCCGCCTGCGTGAGCTCCTGGATGTGCTGGAGCAGCGCGATGTCGCGCTCGGAGTACCGGCGGCTCCGGCCCTGGGTGCGCTGCGGCTCGATCAGACCCTTGCGCTCGTAGATGCGCAGGGTCTGCGGGTGCACGCCGGCGAGCTCCGCGGCAACCGAGATGATGTAGAGCGCGCGGCCGTCAGTCTCCATGGCTGCTCTCCGAGTGGACGGGCTCCGTCGGGGTGCCGTTCGAGGAGCCACCGTCCGAAGCGGCGCGCTTCGACGGCACCGTCGCGAACAGGAGCGCGCGCGGGTCGTCGGGGAATCCGGCCGCGAGCGCTTCGACGGCCGCGCACTGCGCCTCGTTGAGATCGGTCGGCACGCGCACGTCGAGCGTCACCAGCAGCGCGCCGCCCTTGACCCCGCGCCCGCCGACGCGCAGCACCGTGCCGCTCTGCGTCCCGGGCTTCACCCGAATCGTCACCGGCCCGTCGAGGGTCGGCACGGGAACCTCGGCGCCGAGCGTCGCCTCCGCGAACGTGACCGGCACGCGCACCGTGAGATCGTTGCCGCGACGGCCGAAGAGCGGGTGGGGCTCCACCGACACGACCACGTAGAGGTCGCCGGGCTCGCCGCCGTGCGCGCCCGCGCCACCGCGCCCCTTCACGCGGATGCGTTGGCCGTCGGCGACTCCCGCCGGGATGCGCACCTTCACCGTGCGCGGCCGCACCTCGACCCCCCGCCCGCTGCACGTGGGGCACGGGTTCGGGATCACCTGGCCGCGGCCGCCGCAGTTGGGGCAGACCTGGGAGAACGAGAACGGGCCCTGGTCGACGGCGATCGCGCCGGAGCCCCCGCACTGGGGGCACACGTGCGGCGAGGTGCCGGGCGCGGCGCCCGAACCCTGGCACGTTGAGCAGGTGGCCTCCGCGGTGAAGCGCACGGTGCTCGTGACGCCGCGCACGGCCTCCTCGAACCCGATGTGCAACTCGGTCTCGAGGTCTCGGCCCCGCTCGGGCCCGGTGCGTTGGCGACCCTGCCGGCGCCCGCGACCGAAGAGACCGCCGAGCAGATCGCCGAAGCCTTCACCGCCACCGAAATCGAACTGGACGTTGCCGGGTCCGAACCCGCCGGCACCCTCGAACCCGCCACCCGGCGAGTACCCGGTCGCGACCATGCGCCGGACCTCGTCGTACTCCTTGCGCTTCTCGGCGTCGCCGAGCACGTCGTACGCGCCCGACACCTCCTTGAAGCGCTCTTCCGCCGCGCTGTCCCCCGGGTTCTGGTCGGGGTGCAGCTTGCGCGCGAGATCCTTGTAGGCGCGCTTGATCTCCTTCTCGGTCGCGCCCTGCGGCACGCCGAGCACCGAGTAGTAGTCCTTCTCGAACCACTCCCGTTGCTGGGCCATTTACTCGCTCGCCGGCTCGGAGACGTCTTCGTCGACGCGCACTTCGCCCGCGTTCTCCGCGCCGGTGCGCGTGACCTTCACCATCGCGGGGCGCAACACCCGACCGTTCAGCGCGTAGCCGGTGCGCAGCACCGCGCCGACGTGCGGATCGCCGTCGCCGTCGTCCTGCATCACGGCCTCGTGCTGGTTCGGGTCGAAGGCAACATCGAGCTCGGCGATGCGCGTGAGCCCGTGCCGTTCGAGCGCGGAGGTGAGCTCACCGACCGCGAGCTCCACGCCCTTGCGCACCTTCTCGTCGGCGTCGGCGAGGCTGACGACGGCCATCTCGAGCCCGTCGAGCGCCGGGAGGAGCGCTTCGACGAGCCGTTCGGTCGCGCGATCGGCGAGCGCCGCCTGGTCGCGCGCGACTCGCTTGCGGTAGTTCTCGAAGTCGGCCTGGATGCGTTGCGCGGTGCCGCGCAGCTCGTCGCGCTCGGCGGCGAGCTCGCGAAGATCGGCCTCGAGGAGCGCGGCTTCCATGCTCTCGAGATCCGCGTTCGCGAGGCCGGCACCTTCGACACGGGCACCGCCGACATCGGCGGTCGCGCTCGCGGCGGACGGGTCCGGGGAGACCGGACCCGTCGCCTCGCTCTGCGTCATGTCAGGCACTCTTCTCGTCGTCGACGATCTCGGCGTCGGCGACTTCGTCGTCGCTCGGACCCGCCGCGCCCGCACCCGCACCGCTCGCCTCGGTCGACTGCGCCGCCGCGTAGATGCGCTGCGCAAACTCCTGGCTCGCCGCGATCAACGCCTCGTGCGCCGACTTCACCGCCTCGATGTCGGTGCCGGCGAGCGCGTCCTTCAACCGCTTGAGGGCCTCGTCGATCTTCGCCTTCTCGTCGTCGGAGACCTTCTCGCCCTGGTCCTTCAGGAGCTTCTCGGTCTGGAACACGAGCGAGTCGGCGTTGTTGCGAATCTCGGCCTCCTCGCGGAGCCGGCGGTCCTCGTCGGCGTGCGCTTCCGCGTCCTTCATCATGCGGTCGATCTCGTCCTTGCCGAGCGCGGTGCCGCCGGTGATGGTCATCGACTGCTCCTTGCCCGTACCGCGGTCCTTCGCGGACACGTGCACGATGCCGTTCGCGTCGATGTCGAAGGTGACCTCGATCTGCGGGACGCCGCGCGGTGCCGGCGGGATGCCCGTGAGCTGGAACGTGCCGAGCGGCTTGTTGCGGTACGCCATGTCGCTCTCGCCCTGGAGCACCTTGATCTCCACGCTCGGCTGGTTGTCGTCGGCCGTCGTGAAGGTCTCGGAGCGCTTCGTCGGGATCGTGGTGTTGCGCTCGATGAGCTTGGTCATGATCTGACCCTTGGTCTCGATGCCGAGCGACAACGGCGTGACGTCGAGCAGGAGGATGTCCTTGACGTCGCCCTTGAGCACACCCGCCTGCACCGACGCGCCGATCGCGACGGCCTCGTCGGGGTTGACGCCCTTGTGGGGGTCCTTGCCGGTGAGCTGCTTCACGAGGTCGACGACCGCGGGCATGCGGGTGGAACCGCCCACGAGGATGATGTGGTCGATCTTGTCCTTGGTGGTGCCCGCGTCGCGGATGGCCTGCTCGACCGGGCCGCCGACGGCCTTGAGCAGGTCGTCGGTGAGCTCCTGGAACTTGGCCCGCGTGAGCTTGAGCTCGAGGTGCAGCGGACCGTCGCTCGTGGCGGTGATGAACGGCAGGTTGATCGTGGTCTCCTGCAGCGAGGAGAGCTCGATCTTGGCCTTCTCGGCCGCTTCCTTCAGCCGCTGGGTCGCCATCTTGTCGTGCGCCAGGTCGACGCCGTGCGCGTTCTTGAACTCCGAGACGAGCCAGTCCATGACCCGCTGGTCCCAGTCGTCGCCACCGAGGTGCGTGTTCCCGGCGGTCGACTTCACCTCGAAGACGCCGTCGCCGATCTCGAGGATCGACACGTCGAAGGTGCCGCCACCGAGGTCGAAGACGAGGATCGTCTGGTCGGCGCCTTCCTTGTCGAGGCCGTACGCGAGGGCCGCGGCGGTGGGCTCGTTGATGATGCGGAGCACCTCGAGGCCCGCGATCTCGCCGGCCTCCTTGGTGGCCTGGCGCTGGGCGTCGTCGAAGTAGGCGGGCACGGTGATGACGGCCTGGTTGACCGTGTCACCGAGGTAGGCCTCGGCGTCGCGCTTGAGCTTGCCGAGCACCCGGGCCGAGATCTCCTGGGAGGTGTAGGCCTTGCCGTCGATGTCGATCGACCAGTCGGTGCCCATGTGGCGCTTCACCGACCGGACGGTGCGATCGGGGTTGGTGATCGACTGGCGCTTGGCGACCTCGCCGACCAGCACCTCGCCGGTCTTCGAGAACGCGACGACCGACGGGGTGGTACGGGCGCCTTCGGAGTTGGGGATGACGGCCGGTTCGCCCGCCTCCAAGACCGCAACGACCGAGTTCGTGGTGCCGAGGTCGATGCCGACAGCCTTGGCCATGAGGATTCCTCCTTGTCCCGGAGTGCCGGGAGCGTTGTAGATACGCCGATCTGGGGGGTGCTCGAACTTGAGTGCTTCCGACTATAGAACTTGAGTGCCCCGCCATCAATTCCCGCCCGCGGTGAATCCGTGACGCCGACCGGCAAAGTCGGTAGATTCCGGACATGGCCCGCCGCGATCAGTTCATCGACCACCTCTCGCAGGTCCCGCTCTTCTCGGCGCTGTCCCGCCGAGAGCTGGCGTTGGTCGCCAAACGGGCCGAAGACGTCGTGGTCCCGGCCGGCAAGGTGCTCGTCTCCGAGGGTGAGACCGGCAACCAGTTCTTCGTGATCATGAGCGGGACGGCCAAGCTCACCCGCCGGGGCCGCAAGATCGCCACCCTCGGCCCGGGCGACTCGTTCGGCGAGCTGGCGCTCCTCGACAAGCACCCCCGCAACGCGACCGCCGTCGCGGAGACGCCGTCGGAGCTCGTCGTGATCGGCCAGCGCGAGTTCGCCGGCCTCATCGACGACGTGCCCGGCTTCGCCCGCAAGCTCCTCGCGGCCATGGCGGCCCGCCTGCGCGTCGCCGACCTCAGCGACGTCTGAGGCCGACACCTTTCCTGCCGGGCTGAGCGGCGAGCGAAGCGAGCACGCGACCCGACTCGCTCCCATCGCGCGTCCCGGAGGGCGAGCTGGCGAGCCCGACCAGTAGATTCGGCGCGTCGCGCCCCTTCCGGAGGT
>DAIQOP010000202.1:0-2515 GCA_036787815.1 Actinomycetota bacterium | reverse complement strand
CGCGGCCATGGCGGCCCGCCTGCGCGTCGCCGACCTCTCCGACGTCTGACCCGCCCCCTCGCCGGGCTGCGCCCCTCCACGGAGCCCGCGCACGCCGAGCAGGGGTCGCCGGCCGTCCGACCAGTAGATTCGGCGCGTCGCGCCCCTTCCGGAGGTCGTCCGTGCGCCGTCCCAAGCCGCATCAACTCGTGCTCGCCGTCGGCGCGGTCACCGCCGTCGGCACACTCGCTTCGGGTGTCGTCCCCACGATCACGCACTGGGAAGACACGTCGAGCATCCAGCGCCCGGTCTTCATCAACATCCCGAGCCCGGTGAAGCTCACGTTCTACCTGACGATCGCGACGATGCTGTTCCTCGTCTCGTGGCTGGCCGCGCAGCGCGTCCGCAACTACGAGCGCGGCGGGCCCGACGATCGCCGCACCACCAAGGCGAACGCGAAGCGGCGGATGGCCGACTTCCGCGCCGGGGTCTACATGCAGACCCTGCTGCGCGATCCCGCGGCCGGGGTGATGCACTCGCTCATCTACTTCGGGTTCATCGGCCTGTTCATGGCCACGGTGATCCTCGAGCTCAACCACCAGCTCCCCGGATCGTGGCAGTTCCTGCACGGCGGCACCTACAAGGCGTACTCGGCCGGCTCCGACCTCGCGGGCGTCGTGTTCCTCACCGGGATCCTCTGGGCCGCCGTGCGCCGCTACATCCAACGGCCGTACCGGATCCGCATCAAGACCAAGCCCGAAGACGCCATGATCCTGGGCACGTTCGCGTTGATCGCGATCACCGGGTTCTTCACCGAGGCGTTCCGCATCGCGTTGATCGGCCGCCCCGACTTCGAGAAGTTCTCGTTCATCGGCTACCCGCTGTCGGCATTGGTCAACAGCTGGTCGACGGGTGGCCTGCGCGACGCGCACCGTTGGCTGTGGGGCGTGCACGTGGTCTCGTTCATCGCGTTCCTCGTGATCCTCCCGACCACGAAGTTGCGGCACATGTTCACGTCGCCGATGAACATGTACCTGAAGGACAAGGAGCGCCCGAAGGGCGCGATGAAGCCGATGCCGAACCTCATGGAGACCGAGCTCGACACGTTCGGCGCCTCCGTGATCGAAGACTTCACGTGGAAGCAGCTCTTCGACACCGACGCGTGCACGATCTGCGGGCGCTGCACGTCGGTGTGCCCCGCGCACGCGACGGGCAAGCCGCTCGACCCGCGCGAGATCGTGTTGAAGGTCGGCGAGGTCATGGCCGCGACCGGTTCGCCCGTCGTGTCGCCACCGGTCGGTACCGACCGCGAGATCACGATCGGTGCGAACTCGTTGTTCGAGCGCATCACCTCCGAAGAGCTGTGGGCCTGCACGTCGTGCAAGGCGTGCGACGAGATCTGCCCGGTCAACATCGAGATCCTCGACAAGATCCTCGACATGCGCCGGTACAAGTCGCTGATGGAGAGCGACTTCCCGAGCGAGCTCGGGCGCACGTACCAGGCGATGGAGAACCAGTCGAACGTGTACGCCATGAACCAGGGCGAGCGCGGCGACTGGGCGTCGACGCTCGAAGGCGTCGAGATCGTCGACCCCGGCAAGCCGTTCGAGCACGAGTACCTCTACTGGGTCGGCTGCGCCGGATCGTTCGACGACCGCAACAAGAAGACGAGCCGCGCGATGGCGAAGCTCATGCAACGCGCCAAGCTCGACTTCGCGATCCTCGGACCGAGCGAGCTCTGCACCGGTGACCCGGCCCGCCGTTCGGGCAACGAGTACATCTTCCAGATGCTCGCGATGCAGAACGTCGAGACGCTCAACGGCATGGGCGTGAAGAAGATCGTCACGCAGTGCCCGCACTGCTTCAACACGCTGAAGAACGAGTACCCGCAGCTCGACGGCAACTACGAGGTGATCCACCACTCGCAGCTGCTCGAGCAGCTCGTCGCCGACGGCCGGCTCGTGCTCGCGGGCGCGTCGCTCGAGGAGCGCGTGACGTACCACGACTCGTGCTACCTGGGCCGGCACAACGACGTGTACCTCGCACCGCGCAAGGTGATCGGCGCGCTCGCGGGGATCGACATCGTCGAGATGCCCCGCAACGGCACGAAGGGCATGTGCTGCGGTGCCGGCGGCGCGCGCATGTGGATGGAGGAGAGCATCGGCAAGAAGGTGAACACCGAGCGCTCCGAAGAAGCGGTGGCCACCGGCGCGAGCCGCATCGCGGTCGCGTGCCCGTTCTGCTACGTGATGATGGAAGACGGGGTGAAGGGCCAGGGCAAGGACGAGGAGGTGCGCGTGAGCGACGTCTCCGAGATCATCCTCGAAGCCCTCGAGCACGAGGACCGCCTCCCCGCGCCCGAGACCGCCCGCTTCACCATCGGGCTGTAGCTATTCGCTCGCTCGCCCGTCATCGTCGAGCAGCGAGCGAAGCGAGCACGCGACCCGACTCACTCCCACCCCGCGTCATGTCGGGCGAGCCTGCGAGCCCGACCAGTAGTCACCGCAAGGGTCCCCACTGCCCGGTGGCCGGGTCG
>DAIQOP010000201.1:0-7220 GCA_036787815.1 Actinomycetota bacterium | reverse complement strand
GCGTACGTGTTCGAAGGTCTCGTGCGCGATCGGTTCGCGAACGACCCGGCCGGCGCGGTGCCGTTGTACGAGCGCTACCTCACCCTCTCGCCCGACGGTCCGCAGGCACCGATGGTGCAGAACGCGCTCAAAGCCGCGAAGGCCAAGGCGAAGCAACACGCCGAGGCGCCGACGACCACGACCGGCAGCTAATCTGCGCGGCCCCCCGGAGCGAGGAGACCACCGTGGCGAAACCACCCGAACAGCAGATCGACGAGTCGAAGCTCTACCGCGTCACGATCACGACCGGTCGGGGAGTGATCGTTGCCGATCTCGACCCGCAGCTCGCCCCGGTGACGGTCAACAACTTCGTCGGCCTCGCCCGTCAGGGCTACTACGACGGGCTCGCGTTCCACCGCGTCGTGCCCGACTTCGTGATCCAGGGCGGCTGCCCCGAGGGCAGCGGCCGCGGCGGGCCGGGCTACAAGTTCGCCGACGAGCCGGTGAAGTCGGAGTACACGCTCGGCGCGGTCGCGATGGCCAACTCGGGCCCGAACACCAACGGCTCGCAGTTCTTCATCTGCATCGACGACTGCCGGCGCAAGCTCGACAAGCTCTACAACCTCTTCGGCCACGTCACCTCCGGCATCGAGGTCGCGCAGGCCACCACCGAGGGCGACATCATGAAGACGGTCGTCATCGAGGAAGTCGACCGGTAACTCCGGTCCTGGTGACTCCAGGCCCGTGACTCCAGGCCCGTGACTCCGGGCGCCGTGACTCAGGTCGCGGTGTCGATGAGGCCGTGGCGGCGGCGCACGAAGCGGTCGAGCTGGCCGAACACGGCCGCGTCCATCACCACACCGACGATGAAGATGGTGACCATCGCGGCCATCATCCCGGTGTAGTCGGAGAAGCTCCGGTCGGCGTCGAGCACCTGCCCGAGCGCGTGCGTGCCGGCCACGGCACCGATGAGCTCCCCGGCGAGCAGGCTGCGCCACGCGAACGCCCAGCCCTGCTTCAGCCCGCCGACGAAGCTCGGCATCGCGGCGGGCAGGATCACGTGCCGCAGCGCCGACCACCCGGTCGCGCCGAGCACGCGCCCGGCGCGGAGCAGGATCGGCGGGATGTTGTCGATGCCCGTGAGCAGTCCGTTGGCGATCGACGGTGCCGCGCCGAGGATCACCACGAAGAGCACGGCCCAGATGCTGAGGTGGAACAGCACGATCGCGAGCGGGAACCACGCGATCGACGGCATCGTCTGGAGGCCCGTGATCATCGAACCGACGCCCGAACGCAGCACGCGCGACTGCGCGACGGCCAACCCGACGATCGAGCCGATGACGGTCGCGATCGCGAAGCCGAGCGCGCCCCGCTGGAGCGTGTCGATCGCGGCGCGCGCCAGCGTGGCCCGATTGTCGACGAGCGAGCGGAAGGTCGCGACCGGCCCCGGAAGGATGTACGGGTCCTTCCAGTGCGACCACACGACCACCTGCCAGGCGCCGACGAAGATGCCGATGGCGAGCAGCTTGGGCCACGCCGACGACCAGATCGCCTTGGCCCGATTCGGCGCCGAGGGAACCGCGAGCCCGAGCGCGTCGATGCCGGCGAGCTCGCGGTCGAGCCGCCCGTCCGGGTCGGTGGTCGGGGCGGGAGAGGTGGTGTCAGTCGTCGGCATGGCGGCGTACCTCGGCGCGGAGCCGGTCGGTGATCGCGGCGGCGGCGTTCGCGATCTCGCTGGAGTCGATCCGGCGCGGGCGGTCGATGTCGACGTCGAACTCGGCGACGACCCGGCCCGGACGGCTCGACAGGAGCACGACCCGGTCGCCGAGGCGCACGGCCTCGCGGACGTTGTGGGTCACGAAGAGCACCGAGAGACCGTTCTCGCGCCAGAGCCGGTCGAGCTCGTCGTGCAGGATGTCGCGGGTCATGGCGTCGAGCGCGCCGAAAGGCTCGTCCATGAGCAGGACGCTCGCGCGTTGCGCCAACGCGCGAGCCAACGCACCGCGCTGACGCATCCCGCCCGAGAGCTCGTGGGGCTTCTTGTCGCCGAACCCGCCGAGGTGCACCATCTCGAGGAGCGCGTCGGCGCGTGAGCGGCGCTCGTTCCTCGGCACCTTCGAGAGGCGGAGTGCGAGCTCGATGTTGCGCCGCACGCCGAGCCACGGGAAGAGCGCCGACTCCTGGAACATGAGCGCCGGCCGCCCGAGCGTGACCTCCACCGAACCCTGGGTGGGCGAGTCGAGCCCGGCGACGATGTTGAGCAGCGTGCTCTTGCCGCAACCCGACGCGCCGACCAGGCACACGAACTCACCCGGCGCAACGTCGAGCGTGAGGCGGTCGAGCGCGACGACCGCGTTGCCCGAGTGCCCGTAGGCCTTCGACACACCGTTGATCCGGATCGCCGGCGGGGTTGCGTCGTGCGATGCGACCGGTGCGCCGGCGCTCCGTTCGACGACGCCGAGCGCGCTCGTCATTGCGCCACCGTTGGTTTGCCTTCGGAGGTGAGGAGCTGGTTGAGCAGGGAGAGATCGAAGATGTTCGTGAGATCCGTCTTGTCGAGGATGCCGAGCGAGACGGCGTGGTCGACATCGGTGCGCAGGCTCGACGCCACCGGGTCGAGGGTGAACGAGATGCTCTTGAACGACGACGTGACCAGAGCGGTGGTGATCGACTTGCCGGTCGCGGCCTCGATGCCCTTCGACACGAGGTCCGCGGCCTTGGCCGGATCGGCGGTGATCACCGCGATCGAGTCGGAGAGGCCCGCAATGAGGTTCTTCACGACACCCGGGTGCGCGTGCAGGAACTCCGTGCGGACCACGAGCAGCGTGGTCACGTACCTGCCGCCGGGCCAGAGGTCGGCCTCGTTCACGAGGATGTGCCCACCGGCCTTGACCATCTTCGTGGCGTAGGGCTCGGGCATCCACGCGCCGGCGAGGTCGCCCTGTTGGAACGACTGGACCACGGTGCCGTTGTCGGGCCCGGGCACGATCTTGACGTCACCGCCGCCGTTTGTGTCGGTCGACAGGCCCTTCTGCTTCAGCCAGTAGCGGAGCGCGACGTCCTGGGTGTTGCCGAGCGACGGGGATCCGACCGACTTGCCCTTGAGGTCGGCCGCGGTCTTGATCTCGGGCTTCACCACGAGGAACGCGCCGCCCGACGCCGTGCCGGCCACGATGCGGATGGCCGCGCCCTTCGACTTGCTGTACGCGTTGATCGCCGGGTTCGGGCCGACGAAGGAGGCGTCGATGCTCTTCGAGAAGAGCGCCTCGACGGCGTTCGGTCCGGCGTTGAACACGCTCGGCTTCAGCGTGACGTCGGCGCCCAGCGCCTTGGCGAGCTCGCCGTCCTGGAGGCCGATCATCGCGGGGGCGTGGGTGACGTTCCCGAAGTAGCCCAGCCGGAGCGTGACCTTCTCGGTGCCGGAGGCAGCGGTGGCGCCACCGCTGCCGCCACCGCTGCCTCCACCGCTCTTGGAGGCGGCGCTGCTGCTGCACGCCGCGGCGACGAGGGAGAAGGCGAGAACGGGGACGATGAACCGGAGCCGGCTTCGGGTCGGCGACATACGGGTGGAACCTCCGTGCGGATCTCGGGTGGGGGGTGGCGGAACGTCGCCGGGTGTAGTAGTCAACTATGTCGATCGACAACCTAAGGTATCGACGCAGCGCGGTCAAGTGCGTTGTCACGGTGACGGAGGGGGCGAAGGCGTGAAGATCTCGGCGAGGGCCGACTACGCAGTGCGGGCCGCGGCGGTGCTCGCCTCGGCTCCCGCGGGCGCGTTGGTGAAGGGCGAGCACGTGGCTCGGAAGCAGGGGATCCCGCTCGAGTTCCTCGAGAACATCCTGCGGGCGATGCGCGTCGGCGGCATCGTGATCGCGCAGCGCGGAACCGACGGGGGATACGCCCTCGCCCGGCCGGCCGATCAGATCACCGTGGCCGAGGTGCTCGATGCGGTCGACGGGCCGCTGGCGGGTGTGCAGCGCACCCCGCTCGAGGATCTCACCTATCCCGGGCCCGCGGCTCGGCTCGTCGACGTCTGGATCGCGATGCGGGCGAGCATGCGGGCCGTGCTCGGATCGGTGACGCTGGCCGACCTCGCCGCCGGGGACCTTCCGGTGTCGGTCGTCGAGATCGTTGCCGACCCCGACGCCTGGATCCCGAGCTAGACGACGCTTGCCGCGGCGAGCTCGGCCGTCGCCACTCGCTTCGCGCGGGCCCGCATCGTGAGGAGCGTGCCGACCGTGAGGGCCACGCCGACCACGACGAGCTTGCCGAGCACCTGGTTCGACATGCCCAGCAGCTTCAGTGCGGAGAACGACATCGCGAGGATGATCACCGGGCGGATGTAGTGGTCGGAGGCCTTCGAGGAGAAGTGCGCGCCGACCCAGACCGCGGGGATCGCGCCGAGCAGGAGGGAGCCGACGAGGCTGATCTGGAGGTGGCCCCAGATCGAGGTGCCCAGCGCCGCGGCGCCCACGAGGGGGATCGCCTGGATGAGGTCGGTGCCCACCAGCTCGCGCATCGAGATCCGCGGGTAGAGGATCATCAGCAGGACGATCATGAGCGAGCCCGAGCCGACGGACGTCATGCCGACGACGAAGCCTCCGACCATGCCGATCGCCGCGGTGCGCAACGGATGGATCGCGAGCGTGCCGGGGAGGGCGGCCTCGACCTTGCGGCGGGCCTGGATCCCGGCCTTCGCGATCATCGCGGCGGCGGCGACCACGAGGATCCAGCCCAGCGTGGTCTTGATGAAGTCGTCGACGTGGGGACCGTGCATGTGACCGAGCACATAGGTGCCGCCGAGCGCCCCGGGCACCGAACCGATCGCCAGCCAGAGGACGAGGCGCAGGTTGACGGTGCCGCGACGGAGGTGGACCGAGCCGCCGATCGGCTTGAGCACGAGCGAAGCCACGATGTCGCTCGAGACCGCGGCGGCGGGTGTGATCCCGAAGAACAGCACGAGCACCGGCGTGAGCAGGGCGCCGCCGCCGACACCCGTGAGGCCGATGACGAAGCCGACGATCAGGCCGGCGAAGGCGATTCCGAAATCGAGGTGCACGGCCCGTCCCTGGTCGTCGCAAGATGGACGTCATGAAGTCGACTAGAACGATCGACAACATAGGGTATCGACGCTGGGTGGTCAAGGGCGTTCGGCGGGTCGGAGCCCCGACGTGAGAGATTTACGGGGTGAGGATCTCGGCGAAGGCGGACTACGCGGTGCGGGCGATGGCCGAACTGGCCGCGATAGCGCCCGGCCAGCCGCTCAAGGCCGAGTCGCTCGCGGCGTCGCAGGACATCCCCCGCAACTTCCTCGACAACATCCTGAGCGAGCTGCGGGCCTCGGGTCTGGTGCGGACGCTCCGGGGCCCCGAAGGCGGTTCGATGCTCGCCCGGCCGGCTGCGGAGATCACCGTGGCCGAGGTGCTCCGGGCCGTCGAGGGCCCGCTCGCCGCGGTACGAGGTACCCGGCCCGAGGCGCTCGAGTATCCGGGCGCGGCCACGAGGCTGCCCGAGGTGTGGGTCGCGGTCCGGGCGAACCTGCGCGGTGTCCTCGAGCGGGTCACGCTCGCCGACCTCGCGGCCGGCAAGCTGCCCGCCGACATCGCGCGCCTGGCCAAAGACCCCGATGCCTGGCTCCCGCACTGAAAATATGGTCGCATCCGCGTGCGCTTCGCTTTCGTGTCTCGCGCTCGTCACGCTTGCTGCGGCTGCTCCATCATGAGCTTCTTCGACCGGAATCGGGCGTCGCTGCGGGCCCGGGGGTACGACCCGGGACGGCTCCCGCCGGGCCAGTACTTCACGGAGCGCTTCCCGGTGCTGCACGTCGGCGACGTCCCGAACCTCCCGCCCGACACCTGGGATCTCACGGTCTCCGGGCTGGTCGGCGCACCGCGCAGGTTCACGTTGGCGGAGCTGCGTGCCTTGCCCGCCACGTCGGTCGTGTGCGACATCCACTGCGTCACCAAGTGGTCGAAGTTCGACACGCGTTGGGAGGGTGTGCGCTTCCGCGACCTGCTCGCGCAGTTCGAGGTGGATCCCGCGGCCCGCTTCGTCGTCGAGCACGCCGAGCACGGGTACACGACGAATCTCCCGCTCGCCGATCTCCTCGGCGACGACACGCTGATCGCGTGGGCGTACGACGGCCAACCGATCGAGCCCGTGCACGGCGGGCCCGTGCGCATGGTGGTGCCCGCCCGGTACTTCTGGAAGTCGGCGAAGTGGCTGCGGGGCATCGAGCTCGTCGCCGAGGATCGCCCCGGCTTCTGGGAGCAGAACGGCTACCACAACGTCGGCGATCCCTGGCGTGAAGAGCGCTACTGGGGAGACTAGGCGGTACCTATTGGTCGGGCTCGCAAGCTCGCCCGACATGACGCGGGATGGGAGCGAGCGAGGTCGCTTGCTCGCTTCGCTCGCCGCTGTTGGCTTCGCCGGCCAGTGGGCGCACACTCTCACTTGTCTTGTTGGTGCCAGACAGGTAAGATACAAGTCGTGAGGTACCTCGACGTCGCCGCCGCTCTGCGAACTTCTCTCGCCGCCGGCGGGTACGGCGCGGGCGGGGCGCTCGAGAGCGAGGCCGAGCTCGGTGTCCGCCACGGCGTGAGCCGGGTCACGGTGCGCCGAGCGCTCGAGGAGCTGCGCCGAGAGGGCCTGGTCACCAGCCGGCGGGGTGCCGGGTGGTTCGTCGCCGTCGATCCGGTGCGCCAGGCGCTCGGGCGGGTGACCACGGTCGAGGCTGCGCTCGAAGCCTCGGGCGCCACCGCGGAGCGCCAGGTGCTCGAGTTCGGCTTCGAGCCGGCGACGGCTGCGGTGGCGGCATCGCTCGACCTCGAGCCGGGCGCCGAGGTGCTGCGCGTGCGGCGCCTCACGTTGGCCGACGGCGCGCCCTTCGCGCTCGTGACCGTGTGGATCCCGGCCGACCTCGGCGCGCAGCTGAGTCGCGACGACGCGCAACGCGCCCCGTTCTACGAGCTGCTCGCGGCGCGTGGCACACCGCTCGGGTCGGCGACGCAACTCATCGGTGCCGACCTCGCCGACGCCGACGACGTACGCCTGCTCGGGCTCGCGCCCGGCGCCGCGGTGCTCGCGTGCCGCCGGGTCACCTGCGCGCGCGACGGCCGGCCCGTGATCGCGTCGGAGCACCGGTACCCGGCCCACCGCACCACCTTCGAGATCGATTTCCCCTGTGTCGAGCCGACGAGCGAAGCCTCCGGCCTCCGCCTCGTCGGCGCCACCTACCCTGC
>DAIQOP010000200.1:0-7229 GCA_036787815.1 Actinomycetota bacterium | reverse complement strand
TGATCCACGGCGACGCCGCCTTCGCGGGCCAGGGGGTGGTCGCGGAGACGCTCAACCTCTCGGAGCTACCGGGCTACGACGTCGGCGGCACCGTGCACGTGGTGGTCAACAACCAGCTCGGGTTCACCACCGCGCCCGACTTCGCCCGCTCGACCGTGTACGCCACCGACATCGCGAAGGCGGTACAGGCACCGATCTTCCACGTGAACGGCGACGACCCCGAAGCCGCGTGCCGCGTGATACAGCTCGCCTTCGCGTTCCGGCAGCGCTTCGCGAAGGACATCGTCGTCGACATGGTCTGCTACCGGCGCTACGGGCACAACGAAGGCGACGAGCCCGCGTTCACCCAACCGCGCATGTACGAGCTCATCGACGCGCGCCGATCGGTGCGCAAGCTCTACACCGAGACGCTCGTGAACCGTGGCGACCTCACGCTCGCGCAGTGCGAGGCGACGCTCGAGGACTTTCGCGCCCGCCTCGAGGCCGCGTTCAGCTCCACACGCGAGCCGGCGGCGAACGTACCCGTCTTCGATCACGCGAGTGTCGAGCCCGAGCCCGAGGCCGTCGACGTGCCGGTGGCCACGGCCGTCACCCGCGAGCAGCTCCTGCCGGTCGTGGCCGCGCTCTCGACGTATCCCGGATCGTTCACCGTGCACCCGAAGCTCCAACGGATCCTCGCCCAGCGCGAGAAGGCGTTCACCGGTGGCCATGTCGACTGGGCGCTCGCCGAGGCGCTCGCGTTCGGCACGCTTCTCGAGGCCGGAACCCCCGTGCGGGTCGCCGGCCAGGACACCCGCCGGGGCACGTTCAGCCAGCGCCACGCGGTGCTGGTCGACTTCAACGACGAGCACGAGTTCACACCACTCGGCCACATCTCGGCCGCCCAACGCCGCGTCCACGGCCTCGACGGCACCCACGACCGAGCGCAGGCGCCGTTCATGATCTACGACTCGGTGCTCTCGGAGTTCGCGGCGCTCGGCTTCGAGTACGGCTACTCGGTCGCCGCGCCCGACACGCTCGTGTGCTGGGAGGCGCAGTTCGGCGACTTCGGCAACGGTGGGCAGACGATCATCGACCAGTTCATCGTCGCGGCGGAAGACAAGTGGGGGCAGACCTGCGGGCTCGTGCTCCTCCTCCCCCACGGCTTCGAGGGTCAGGGCCCGGAGCACTCGAGCGCGCGACTCGAACGGTTCCTCACCCTGTGCGCAGAAGACAACGTGCGCGTCACCTATCCGAGCACCGCGGCCCAGTACTTCCACGTGCTGCGCCGGCAGGCGCTCGCGCCGCGACGACGGCCCCTCGTCGTCCTCACGCCGAAGCGGTACCTCCGCATGCCGCCCACCACGTCACCGATCAGTGATCTCACCGACGGCGGCTTCCGGGCCACGATCGTCGACGACGGCGGCGCCGACGCCGGCGCCATCACCCGGATCATCGCGTGCACCGGCAAGGTCGGTCACGAGCTCATCGCCCGCCGCGACGAGCTCGGCGCGACCGCCGCGATCGTGCGGGTCGAGCAGCTGTACCCCGTCCCCGGGCACGAGTTCACGGCGATCGCGGCGCGCTTTCCCGCAGTCCGGGAGATCGTGTGGGTGCAGGAGGAGCCGGAGAACATGGGCGCCCGACTCTTTGCGATGCCGCTCCTCCACGGCCTGGCGGGACCGGGCGTCGAGGTCACGTGGGTCGCGCGCCGAGCGAGCGCCAGCCCCGCGACCGGGAGCTCGAAGGTTCACGATGCGGAGCAGCAGAAGCTGCTCGACGCCGCCTTCGGCCCGCTCGACGAGCCCGCAACCGTCTGAGCCGTCTGCGTTCGCGCGCTAGTGCGCGGCGGCGCGAAGCGCGGTGCGGACGACCGCGTCGAGGTACGCGTCGTCGATCGGATCACCGCTGATGAAGATCCGGTAGAACACCGGCCCGCCGAGCATGTCGGTGACGACGTCGACGTCGACATCGCTCGAGAGCTCGCCGCGCGCGACGGCGCGTTCGATCATCCCCCGCGTGATCGCGCGCCGACGCGCGACCAGAGCGTGGAACGCGTCGGCGAGATCGGGATGCGATACCGAGTCGGCCACGACGCGCCGCGCCGCACGACCTTCGGTCGTGGCGAAGACACCACACAGGTGCACGAGCATGGCGCGCAGGTCGTGCCGGAGATCGTCGCCCGACGGAGCTTCCCAGTCGTCGAACACGACGGCGCTCGCGGCGGCGAGCACGAGGTCGGTCTTGCACTGGTAGCGACGGTAGATCGTCGCCTTGCCGACACCGGCACGTTGCGCGACCGCGTCGACCGACATGCCCTCGTAGCCGCGCTCGGCGTACTCGTCGAGCGCGGCGCGCAGGATCGCTTCGTCGCACGCGGTACTGCGCGGCCGACCCGGACGGCGCTCGACCGCGTCGGCGCACTCGCGCGTCCCACCCGTCTGCGTCGTCGTCATTCCACGGACGCGTTCGCCACGACGGGCTCGGCCGTCGGCGTGCCTGCGGCGCGTGCCGCGGCTGCCGGCACGCCCGGAGCCCGGGCCGGCAGGAACCGGGCCGCGATGATCGCGCCGACAAACGCTGCCGCGGCGCCCACGAGCACGGCCTCGTGCAGGCCCGACACGAACGCCGACTTGGCGCTCTCTTCGATGAAGCCGCCCGTCGGGCCGCCGATCCCGTGCGCGACCGCGAGCGCGCCACCGAGCGAGCTGCGGATCTGCTCGGCGATCGCCGGCTTCAACGTGTGCCCCGAGATCGCGCTCGCGACCCGGTCGTGGTACACGGACGACATCACGCTGCCGATGATCGCGACACCCAGCGCGCCACCCACCTGGCGGGTGGTGTCGTTCACCGCGGAGCCGACACCGGCCTTCGCCCGGGGCAGTGAGCCCATGATCGACTCGGTTGCCGGGGCCATCACGAGACCCATACCGCCCGCCATCAGCATCATGCGCCACATCACGTCGCTGACGAAGTGACCGTGCACCGGCACGCCCGTGAGGAGCAGGAGCGCGATGCCGACGGTGGTGAGGCCCGTCGCGACCGTGCGCTTCGTGCCGAACCGTCCGACGATGCGCGCGCTGTTCGCCGAGGTGACCAGCATCATCCCGGCCCAGGGCAGCAGGCAGACACCGGCGGCCAGCGGCGAGTACCCGAGCGTGAACTGGAGGTACTCGGTGAGCAGGAACGTCGCTCCGAACATCGCGAAGAAGACCATCGTGATCCCGAAGCTCGCCGCCGTGAAGCGCGGGTTCTTGAAGAACGCGGTGTCGAGCATCGGGTGGTCGATGAACGACTCCCACCACGCGAACGCACCGATCACCGCGATGGCGATGCCGAACGCGAGCAGGATGCGCGGCGAGGTCCATCCGGTATCGGGTGCCTGGATGATGCCGTAGAGCAGCGAGCTCAGGCCGACGATCGAGAGCACCGCACCGATCGGATCCTGCCGAGGGCTCGAAGGATCCTTCGAGGTGGGGATGAGCATGGCGCTGCACACCAGCGCGAACGCCACGATCGGCAGGTTCACGGTGAAGATCGAACCCCAGTAGAAGTGCTCGAGCAGGAACCCGCCGCTGATCGGGCCGAGCGCCGCGGCCACACCGGCGACCGACGCCCAGATGCCGATGGCGCGGCCCCGCTCCTCGTCGGGGAAGACGTTCGTGATGATCGACAGGGTCGCCGGCATGATGAACGCGCCGCCAATGCCCATGAGCGCGCGCGTCGAGATGAGATGCGCGGGTGTCGTCGCGAACGCCGAGGCGAGCGATCCCAGCCCGAAGATGGCGAGCCCGACCTGCAGCGCACCCCGCCGGCCGAAACGGTCGCCCAGGCTGCCCGCGGTGAGCAGGAGGCCCGCGAAGACGAGGGTGTAGGAGTCGACCATCCACTGGAGCTGGCTGTTGCTCGCCTTCAGGTCGCGCACGAGGGTGGGCAGCGCGACGTTGAGGATCGAGTTGTCGACCACGATGACGAGCAGGCTCAGGCAGAGCACCGCGAGGATGAGCCAACGCCGGCGGAACGCTGCGCTCTCACGATCGACGGCCATCGCCATCATGGGGACCCCTCCGCGAACGACATAACGATACGACTCCGTATCGATTTTCGGCAGAGTACCGAACCCCGGACCGAAACGCAACCGTCTCGTATCGGAATTCAGGGGTTACGAGCGGCGGGCGCGCCAACCCATGCGGCCGATCGCGAGCCCGAAGGCGATCGAGATGGCCGCCAACACGCCGTGCACGACCTTGAAGCCGGCCGATTCGTGCTGGCCGGACATGATCCACACGCGCGTGATCCAGACGTACAGGGTCCAGACGCACGCGGCGATCAGCAGGTTGGCTTGGCGCCGGGTCATGCCCCCGAGCCTACCGACGCCCTGCACGTTTCCCACGGTCGGGTAGTGAATCGAGCCAACTCCCGACGCCGGCCAGAGCCGTCAAGCCCAGCAGGGAAACGATGAGAACCCAGCCATAGGGCAACCGAAAGCCCGCCAGGATCGTGACGATCATGATCACCATCGCGAGCCGGAAGTGCCGGTGAACCCAGCCCTCGAACCAGTTGGCGTATTCGTACAGCCACTCCACGCCGCCAGCTGCTGACCGCTCACCCGCTCCGGTGCTCACGGTCGCGTGCTCACTCCGGCGCGGCACCGGCCTGCGCCGACGTCCGCTGCTGACCGCTCACCCGCTCCGCTGAATAGCAGCCAGGCAGGCATCGACGGACGCGGCGGAGGCGGCGGTCATCGGGAGCCGCAACGCGGGCGACGCGATGCGTCCCTGCGCGTGCAGCACGCCCTTGAACACGGCGGGGTTCGGTTCGACGAAGCCGGCCTGCACGACCGGAAGCAACGCCTCCGCGTGCGCGCGACCGTCGTCGAGCTTGCCCGCGAGCCCGCACTCCACCATCTCCACGAACCGTGAGGTGCACACGTGGGCCGACGCGGTGATCCCACCGCACGCGCCCATCAGGACCATCGGGTAGAGGAGCGCATCTTCACCGCTGAGCACGTGGAAGCCGCTCGGCGCGGCGCGCAGCAGCGCGAGCGTGTCGGCGTCGAGCGCACCGACCGACTGTTTCACACCGACGATGTTGTCGACGTGCGCGAGCTCGAGCAGTGCGGCGCTTCCGAGCGCACGGCCCGTGCGGTACGGGATGTTGTACACGACGAGCGGAACCGGGCTCTCGGCCGCGACCGCCTTGAAATGCTCGACGATTCCGGCCTCGGAGGGGCGAACGTAATAGGGCACGACGACCAGTGCCCCGACGAGCGCCGGCACTCCCTCGACGGCCTTGGTCGCGGTGATCGTCGACGCCGTGCTGTTGGTACCGGTGCCGATGATCAGCGGCGCACCGCGCGCCGCACACACACGCGCGCACGTCTCCACGACCGCGTGCTTCTCCAACTCGTCGAGCCCCGACGGCTCCCCCGTCGTGCCCAACGCGAGGATGCCCGCCACACCGGCATCGAGATACTCGGTGCAGAGTCGCTCGATCGCCGCGACGTCGACCGAGCCGTCGACCGCGAACGGAGTGATCAGAGGCACCCATACACCGCGGAGGTCGAGGTCGCCGGCCACTCCGGTCAGCGTACCTTCTCGCCCTTGTAGGCTCGGCGTTCGTGAGCACGGGGCTGCAGGTCGTTCTGAGCCTGCTGCTCGGGGTGGCGACCGGCGTGCTGTCGGCGATGTTCGGAGTGGGCGGCGCGGTGATCTCGACGCCCGGCATCCGGGCGCTCGGCGCGACGCCCCTCCAGGGCATCGGATCGACGCTGCCGTCGATCTTCCCGTCGTCGATCACCGGCACGTTGCGCTATCACCGTGAAGGGCTCGTGCGGTGGCGCGCCGTGCGCTGGACGGCCGCGTTCGGCGCTCCGGCCGCGGTGGTCGGCTCGCTGGTGACCTCGTCGATCCCGGGCAAGGGGCACCTGCAGATGATCGCGACGGCTGCGCTCGTGGGGTTCACGGCGTACCGCACCGGGAAGCAGCCGGCCGAGCGACCGAGCCCGGTCGAGCGCGCAGGCGCACCGGTCGTCGGCGAGAGCGGCACGGCTCCAACCGCCACCGCGACCGCGTCGACGGTCGGATGGTGGTGTTACGCGGTGATCGGCACGGGTGCGGGCCTGCTGTCGGGCCTGCTCGGTGTCGGCGGCGGCATCCTGATGGTCCCCGCGTTCCAGGGCTGGCTGCGCATGGGCCTCAAGGAGACGATCGCCACCTCGCTCGCGTGCGTGGGGCTGCTCGCGATTCCCGGCACGATCACCCACACGCTGAAGCACCACATCGACTGGACGTTCGCGCTCCCCCTCTGCGTCGGTGTCGTGCCGGGCGCCCGGATCGGTGCGCGCCTGGCGATCAAGGCGGCCGACCGGTCGTTGCGCCGCATCACCGGCATCGTCCTCGGCACGATCGCGGTCGTCTACGCCGCGGCGGAGCTCATCGCCCTCGTACGCTGACTCACCGCGGCGCGTCGCAGAGCTCTCGGGCGCGCGTGAAGACGACGTCGAGCATCGCGGGCGTGAGCCTTCCCGTGAACGTGTTCTGCTGGCTCGGGTGGTAGCAGCCGAGCACCACCACCGGCGCGGCTCCCCCCGCCGCGACGACGACCTCACGCCCATGCCCGAACTTGGGCCTCGGCCGCGGCAGCGCACGGCCGGATTCGCGCAGCGCCGCCCAGAGCGCCTCGTACGCGAAGCCGCCCAAGGCGACGATCACGCGCACCCGATCGAGGCGCTCCAGCTCCCGCACCAGGTACGGCCGGCATTCGTCGCGTTCGGCGGGGGTGGGACGGTTCTCGGGCGGAGCACAGCGAACGGCCGCGGTGACGAACGCGTCGCGCAGCGTGAGGCCGTCGGTGCGCGCCGTCGACGTGGGCTGGTTGGCGTAACCGGCCCGATGCAACGCGGCGAAGAGGAAGTCGCCGGAGCGGTCGCCGGTGAACATCCGCCCGGTTCGGTTGGCGCCGTGCGCGGCCGGAGCGAGACCGGCGATGAGCAGGCGCGCCTGCGGGTCGCCGAAACCGGGCACCGGCCGCCCCCAGTACGCCTCGCCGCGAAACGACGCCCGGGGCTCAGCAGCGACCGCCTCACGCCACTCCACCAGGCGCGGACACGCCCGGCACGCGGCGATCTCGCGCGCCAGCGCAGTGAGGTCTGCGCTCGCCGACGACGCCATCGGGCCAGGTTACGAGCGCCGGGCGCGTGGGGTCAGGTGGTGCCGACGGTGGTGCCGTCGGGTCGGGTGACGGTGAAG